>NZ_JAGKJL010000010.1:0-174264 GCF_020329495.1 Bradyrhizobium australafricanum
CGACGGGCACAAGAGCAGGCGCAGCATCTCCGCCCAGTCGCCCCTGGCGCGCTTGTCGACGCCAGGTGAACAGCAGGCTATGAGCCACCCCGTGCCGGCGTGCTACCCCGCAGACCGTCTCGCCGGGCTGCAAGGTCTCTTCGACAAGGCGGACCTTCTCGTCGTAACTCCATCGCCGCCGACGCTCGGCGCCCAACACATTGACCTGCATTCCCGACGTGACCTTAAAGCTAGACTTAAGGTCAAATCCTCAGGCCGCCTCGCAAACTACACAAGGCGGCCTTCGCCGGAGAGATACGGAAGATAGCTTGCCCTTCATCGATTGATATTTGAATTGCGCTCGGCAGCAATCCTTGCTGCCTGCTAGCCCTCCACGATTTTCCAGGCGCGCCGGCAGAGTCACCAAGCGCTCCGTCACCTGGTTAGCCAATGTGGTTCTTGGGTTTCAGATTGCACCAGTGTTTCTGTAGGTTTCTGGCGGGCCAAATCTGCACGGTGAATAGCTCAATTGAGCTATTCACGCTCTCACCGTTTGAAAATAATGTGTTCAAGCACAAGAAGCGTCTTGCGTCTCATGCGGGTGCAGTACGGAGCTTAAGAGCGCCCTCAACAATGAGCGTCGCGGCCGATGAACTGGCTGAGGACCCTGCCGAGGCTCAGAAGGCCGACCCTGCTGCGGACCGTCGTCGCAATCTTGCTGGTGGCCGTCTCTGCTTCGCAGCTTCTGCCTATGCAATCGCGAGGCAGGCAAGTTGGTGTACCCGGATACGACTATGTGAGCGGGCGCACACTTAGCGGGATTCCGGACGCCGAACTCATCCGACGTCCTTCTGAGACCGACGATGTCGCCTACGCGAACCGGATCGCGCTCGCGGTGCACTACACCAGCTACAACTGCGAACCGGGCGACTTCTCGTTGACACCGATTGAGCGTGTTCTTTCTGCAACTCTTGCTCAGTTAGCACTAATCGACGCGAGCCTAATTTGGAGCGAGGGCCTTCTTCAGAAACGTACGCTGATATGCGGCTTCTGTGGCCAGCGCGCAGTGATCACTTCCGAGATTCTTCGCAAAAATGGAATTCAAGCGTGGGCGTTCGATGTCGGTGGCCGTGTGCTCGTAAAGTTTGCTGCCGGTGGGCACGACTACCTGGTTGATCCAGACTATGGGATTTCGGCTTACAGGTACGACGTGCGGCGCGGCGTCTTGCGAGCGGAGATAGTCGCGAAGTACACAAAAGCAGGTTGGGCGAACGCCAACGAGATCTACCGCTACGTATCGAGTCGATCCGACAATGAGGACTATTTGAATCCCGAGTACGTTTTGCACATTGAGAACATGCAGGACGTCGTTTTCCACTATCCCAATGCAATCGCAATAGGATTGATCTTGCTGGCTCCGTGCGCTGCTTTTGGTGTCCGGTCAAAGATCGCTCGATCCGCTTCTTGGTCACCTCGTGTTCTGACCGCTCGTGAATATCTGCTTCCAGATGCAAAACGCGCAAGCTGGAGGGGCGAGAGGTTCAGTGATCGAACCTCGATGGGAATAGCCGGCTCAACAAACTTGGACGATGAGGAATTCGGAGCGAAACGAAGGGGTCCTTCGCGTCTGGATCAATGACTCGGTAGGCTCGCCCGTTTGTATTCGGGTCGCTGTTGTCGCTCGTCGAGAAAATCAAGGACGACTGCCAATGAGAGTATCGTCCGTTTCCTTTCTCGGCGATATCGACGTGCGTCGTATGAGCTGGTCCGAGAGCGTGACGGTCTTCTGTCACTTCAAGCCGAGACCGACTGGGTGCCTCATTGCTGTCCGAGACGGCGCCTGGGATAAGTGTCAGATATTGCCAAGCGTTGCCGCCAAAATGTTTGAATGGCGGGCGGATGAGGCCCGGGTCCGGCTCACGCCAAGGCGGAAGCGTATCGAGGTAGAGCCCGAGCGGAATGTATAAGATCGCTCCAAAAATAGTCGCGAGAACGAGCCTCCGCTGAAATCGCTTCGACATGTCGTGTCCAGTTTGCAGATCAGGATGCGGCGTAGATCAGGGCAAAATGCAGTGTTGGCTCGCACCAAATGCGATCGCTAACCAACATCGACCGCTTGATGGTCATGCGAGGTGCTCTTCAAGCTTCCTCTCGACGGCGACAGACCCACTCTGCGATGCAAAGACTGAGCGCGGCGTCAGATACCATAGCAGAAAAAGTACGGCGGCGCCGTGAGAGAGGAGGGTTGTCGTGAATGGCACGTTCAAGAGGATCTGAGGAAGGATCGCACCAGATACAAGGACGAAGCGAGGAGGAAGGCCCGAGGAAAATCGATTGACGAGAGCGACTACAAGTCCGCATGCCAAAACCGGGATCGGCGCCAGGAGAACGCCGACCGAAGCGATCCCTTCGGTCGCGAAAAGGGAGGCATTGAAATTACCGAGCCGGTAGGCCTGCTGCATCACTTCTCCCAACTGAACCGGATAGGGACAAGAGACGAGGGTTTTGACAAATGTAATCTGGCAGAAGGATGTGAGAGGGTGGTTGAAGAAGAAGTCGTTGTAGATATCCATCGCATTTGAAGGCGTAGCAATCATTCGAAGATTGACGATATCGAGATAGCGCGTGTCGCTGATGCCGAGGATGGCGTACAAGACGACGCCGATAATCAGCGGTACGAATAGCGAGAGCACAACTGCAATTCGGCAATCGAGCAGGCGCGTCAGTACAGCCATGGCCAGAAGCCACATTGGTGTGAAGAACGCGATCTTGTTGAGCGTGATTGGGTAGACAAGCAGCAATAGGACAAGCGTCAGTCCAGCTCGCCAGTAATTCCGCCGCTCCACAAAGCAAGCAAAGGTGAAGGGCAACAGGGCGTTCGAAACGACGCCAATGCAGTAGACGAGCGGGGAGGGCATGTTGATCTTGTCGCGGAAGTCGTACATCTGCCCGAGCGAGACCATTTTGAAGCTATAGCTTGCGGCTATCAGGATCGTGGCCACGCCGACTGCCAAGATAATTGTCAATGCGCGGTAGAAGGTTGTTTCGCTAATCGTGAACACTCGTCGGATCGGAGATGTCACGAGGAGTGATGGCGCCATGAATGCTATCATGGACGCGACGGCAGAGGCTCCGCTGAGCCAGTGATTGTACTCGAAGCGGGAGAAACAATTTAGCCAGAGGTATCCAAGGATCATGGTGTAAAAATAAAAGCTGAGAAAATAACCAAAGCTGAATGGAACGAGGAGGAAAAGGTAGGAGAGAGCAGCAAACGCGGCGATCGTTGCGATCGCCCCGTTGAGCAGTTCGGCATCATAAAAAATATGGAAGTTGCCGTAGCTGCGGCTGAGATAGCCGAGCGAGATGCAGCAGGCGACGATATGGAAGCTGATCAATACGCCCAAGCTCACGCGCGTTGAAATCTTGCCCGCTACCGCGATCTCGTTCGTATTCATGCTGCCAGTCCCGTTGCAGGTCATACGCGGCCGGTGAGTGTGGCTGGCGGCCTGCGGATTCGAAGATTCGAGAACTTAACCTGCTTGGTGCCAAGAGTAAGCCTCTGTTATCTCAGCGAAGCAACAATTGCCAACAATTGCCGTGATGACGTTCGTCATCTTTCGCGGATGCGGAGCCTTGCGAACATGGCGCAGCGTATCTTGAGTTCGGCCGGCGCCGCTGGGCCGGATCAACGAACCGCGCCGCAATTCCACGGCGACGCCGTGCTTGCTTCGTTCGCTTGGGCTCTCCCGGTCATCACAGGTATGGCTGGTCCCGGGACCGAAGGTACCCAAGATTTCGAGTGAGCCGAGTTGCTTCCATGAGCGGAACTCTCTGGTCGTGCTTGACGATTGCGTTGTCCTGTAAACACCAGGAAGCAGGTTGACAAGTCGCCAATTTCGAACGAGCAGCAAAGCAATTCAGCCAGCCTCCGCTTGCGCGGGCGTTTCTGTGGGCGAGTCCCATGGAGGAGTTCATGAGATTTCCTTGGCAACTGCCGCATTCACAGGCCCGGCCGCCGGCGCAGGAGCCCGGAGAATAGTGGTGATATCAAGCACGGCACGACACGTTGGCCGCAGCCTGTGAGGGACATCGCTTTGACGCCGGCTGCGTCAGTTCGCTTGTTCAGTGGGCCGCGATCGGCGAGGTCGCGGTTATCGATCGGTTCGGGCGTTCGAAGCAGTCAGTGGTGTCTCATTGCGCGCCAATATGTCACCGTAGAGCTGAGTGATCGTGTAGCCGATAATCCTTGCAGAGAATCGCTCCGACACGCGTCGTCTCGCCGCAGCACCGAACCTCGCCCGCAACTCAGGCGCTTCAGCAAGCCGCAGAATTGCGCTTGCCAGGGCTATTGGGTCCTCGAGTGGTACCAAGAGGCCGGTTTGATCAGCAAGCACAATCTCGCGGCAGCCAGGCGTGTCCGTCGCAATCAGGGGCCTGCCGCAGGCGGCTGCTTCCATCAACGCTCCCGGAAGCCCTTCACGATACGAAGGCAATGCCGCGATGTGTGA
The DNA here is from genome assembly GCF_020329495.1 of Bradyrhizobium australafricanum. NCBI lineage: Bacteria > Pseudomonadati > Pseudomonadota > Alphaproteobacteria > Hyphomicrobiales > Nitrobacteraceae > Bradyrhizobium > Bradyrhizobium australafricanum. Next base: position 4,488 of record NZ_JAGKJL010000010.1, read on the forward strand.
AGCGCGCCACAGCGAGGCGATGTTGTCGATGTGCCCGAGCCACGTGATGCCCGGTCGTGCGATCCAGGCTTCGATCTCTTCGTGTGACACGGACGATGGATTCGCCGGGTCAGGATTTCCTGCGATGATAAGGTTGATATCGTGTCCTTGATCGCGCAGTAGACCGTGGGCGTGAACCAGAGTGCGGATGCCTTTGTCGACCAGCAGCCGCCCCGCGAATCCGATCGTGATCGGGCCTGCCGGCTCAGGTAGCGGCTGCAGTGATTCATCATCAACGCCAGATCCCGGAATCAACGTCATGCGGTCGGGCTTGGCACCGAGCGCCATCAGCGCCTCGCGGTCGTCGGGATTTTGCACGATTGTGTAGCTGCGATTTCGATTGAGCAGCCAAGGCAGCAGTCTGGTCAGGACGCGCTTCAGCAGACGTGACTGCGAACTCGATGACGTGAAGATATAGCCGAGCCCGGTGATCGCATTGACGACGGGGAATCTCCGGTCGAGCGCAGCCAGCGAACCAAAGACGCAGCATTGCACCCCGGAATGGTGCACGATGCTTGGCTTGATCGCGCGCTCCACCTCCCGGATAGCTTTCAGCGCCGCAGCAGCCGTGAGCATCGCCCGTTGACCACGTTGGAAGGGGATCTGGTGAAGTACAAAGTCCTCCGCCTTGATAGAGGCGGCGCCGCTGCTCACATTGGTCGCCACATGAACCTCAAGGCCGGCGTCACGCGCTGCCCGCGCCATTGGCAGGCGATTGAGCAAGAACGCCCAGTCCTCGTTAGCGATGTAGAGGATGCGACCCTTCAGCTTGATTTCTAGGGGATTCATTGATCAGTCGAAGCAGGATTGTCGGAAGCCCGGATGTCATGGGTAATCGGGAGCATGAAAAATCTGTGTCGTCTCGAAGGGAGCAGCAGGACCGCAAGTAGGCCATCAGCATCGTCGCCAACGTCACGAAGGGCCGCAATCATACCACGGGATGACGCACGTCCACCAGCAGTGCGGCGGCCTGCCGCATGGTTCGGGTGCGACATCATCAGATTTGGTGGGTACGAAGTTCGAGCGATGCGCTGCTTGTGCCGCCTGGGTCTATCACAGCGCCGGCTGCTGCTGCGCGGACGCTTCGACGCGGTTGCTCTTGATTTGCGCCAGCTCTAACCGCCCAGTACAGGCGCTTATCGGATGTGGTGACCGCTCATTCCGAGGCGTCGTTGTTCGTCGACATTGCGGTCAGCGCACTCTGGAATGTTATTCATCGAACGCAACTACTGGGGGCAGGGGTATGGTCAGTCCATTTGGCGGCGTTCGAACGCGGCCGGTGGCAGCGCCGAGCGAATACTATCGGTACGCCGTAGTGAGTGGGCGTTTGCATCCAGGCTAAGAAAAGGCGCCCGTCCGAACATGCCAATTTGCTGGCTCAATTAGCTAGCCATAAAATTCTACAATAAATTCAATGGATTGAATTGTTCACATCGTGAACGTTCGACTTGACGTTCACGGCATGAACGGACTATCTGTCGCCGGCGGAGGGGGAGTCTCAATGGACCACACGTTGCCGGATTCTAGCGGGGAGGATGAACGGATCGTCCTTAATTTGCTGAATTCCGTCGATGACGGCGCGCAATCGCAGCGCCGCATCGCGGAGGAGCTTGGTATCGCGCTTGGCCTCGTTAACGCCTACCTCAAGCGATGCATCAAGAAGGGCCTTGTCAAAGTCAGCCAGGCGCCGGCGCGTCGCTACGCCTATTACCTGACGCCAAAGGGCTTCGCTGAGAAATCGCGCCTGACCGTGGAATATCTGTCGTCCTCTTTCTCGTTTTTTCGTCAGGCCAAGGCCGATTGTGCGCAGGTCCTTCAATTGGCGAAGGCGCAGCATTTCCAGAATCTGGTGCTTTGTGGAAGGTCGGACTTGGCCGAGATTGCCATGCTGTCGGCTGTCGATTGCGGTGTCTCGATCGTCGCAATTGTTGATGAAAATGCAGGCGACACGCGTTTCGTCGGGGTCCAGGTCGTTGCTGGCTACGATCGTGTTGCCATTCCATTTGATGCTGTGATGATCACCGATGTAGCCAATCCCAGTCGGGCTTTCGATGAAGCGGTACGCCTCTACGGATCAGGCCGTGTACTGGCTCCAAGCTTGCTGGGCTTGAATCACCAGGAGCATCAGGATGCAGCGCAATGATTGCGTCAAATACAGGTTCTTTGCTGCTCTGCTTTTTTCAGTGATCTGAACAGTGTCTACGGCCAGGGGGAGAGGGGCGCAGTAATGTGCGGCATTGCGGGTTTCATGCGACTTCGGCCAGGCGGCCGCGGGCCTCTATCGCAGCGGGTCCTCGACGAAATGACCGATAGCCTCGCATATCGTGGGCCGGATTCGCGCGGCACTTGGCTCGACAGCGAACGAGGTGTGGGCTTCGGTCACCGACGTCTGGCGATCCGTGATTTGACCCCCACGGGCGCTCAACCGATGACGTCGGGATGTGGGCAGTTCGTCATTGTCTACAATGGCGAAGTTTACTCCCATAACGAGATTGCGGCCGATCTTGAGCGGACCAATCGTCGGCTCAAAGGTCACTCGGATACTGAAATTATCCTCGAGGCCTGCGCGGAATGGGGCATCGAAAACGTGGTGCCGCGCCTGATCGGCATGTTCGCCATCGCGCTCTATGACAAGCAGACTGGCGACCTGACTCTTGTGCGCGACCGCCTTGGAATCAAGCCGCTTTACTGGAGCGTAATTGACGGGGTGCTGACCTTCGGCTCGGAATTGAAAGCGCTGCGCGCTGTTCCGGGCTGGGCGCCAGCCCTGGATCGCAACGCGATGGCTTCGTTCATGCGCCACAACTATATCCCGGCGCCTTTTACGATCTATAAGGATACCTACAAGCTTGAACCGGGCACCATGCTCAAGACCAAGCTTGGCGGCGAAGTTTCGACTGAGTGTTTCTGGAATCTCAGAGGCCTCGTTGAGACGTCGGTAGGCGGCAAATCGAAAATCGACGAGGGCGAGGCGATCAATCGCCTTGATGCTCTGCTGTCCGATGCAGTGAGGCGCCGGCTGGTTGCCGACGTGCCGATTGGTTCGCTGTTGTCGGGAGGGATAGACTCTTCGCTCGTGACTGCGCTGATGGCAGAGACCGCAGATCGAAAGATCAATACATTCTCGATCGGTTTTGCGGAGAAGGGATTTGACGAGGCGCCCTTTGCGCGCGAGGTCGCGCGCCATCTCGGAACTGACCACACCGAATTGTATGCTGATGCCTCGCATGCCTTGGATATGGTTGAGCATCTCCCGCAATGGTACGACGAACCGTTCGCCGACTCCTCTCAACTGCCGACCGCCTTGGTGTGCGAGCTGACCCGTCAGCATGTTAAGGTCGTGCTTTCGGGAGATGGTGGCGATGAATTGTTCGCGGGCTACTCCCGCTATGCCTACGCGCTGGATATGCGAAAGGTCGCCAGCCCCGCCCCAGGGGCTTTGCGCAATGTGCTGGCTCGAGGTCTCCGTGCTGTTCCGAGGCGTGCCTTGGATCAGATCGGCGAGGTGCTGCCAGGCCGCTGGCGGATAAACGGTCTTGGTTCGAAGGTTGAACGGTACGCCCCGGCCATTCTCGAGGGTGATCCCGACACGCTCTATCGCGGGATGCTGAGCCATTGGCACACACCGAACGATCTGGTGATCGGAGCTTCCGAGACCAAGGGGGTGCTTTGGGATACGCATCTCCCGACCGGCGTTCCGAATTTTCTCGACCGGATGATGCTTATCGACACTCTCACCTATCTGCCTGACGACATTCTGACGAAGGTCGATCGCTCCAGCATGATCGTCGGCCTCGAAGCGCGGGTTCCGCTACTGGATCACCGGGTCGTGGAATTCTCCTGGACCCTTCCAAGGCATATGAAGTATCGCGATGGCGTTGCCAAATGGGCGTTGCGCGAGGTGCTCTATCGCCGTGTCCCGCGTGCACTGCTTGACCGTCCAAAGATGGGATTTGGCGTGCCGCTGGCGGAGTGGCTGAGGGGACCGCTGAGGGACTGGGCGGAAGAATTGTTGGCTGAGAAAAGATTGAAGGACCAGGAATTGTTCACTCCCGCACCGATCCGAGAGCGATGGCAAGCGCATCTGGCTGGCGCGAACTGGGCCTATCCGCTGTGGAATGTCTTGATGGCGCAAGCGTGGCTGTCGGCTAATCCGGAGGTCTCGCTGTGATCGCGGCGCAGTCACTTCTTGGCTCGGTGTACGGACACCGCGAGCTCGTTGCTGAGCTCGTGAAGCGTGAGTTGCGTGATCGTCACACCGGACAGCTGCTGGGCGCGCTGTGGGCTTATGGCCATCCGCTGCTGCTCATGCTGATGTACTCGCTCCTGTTCGCCTACGTATTCCCGACCCGCGTCGGTAGCAGCGGCGGGCATCCCGATTTTGCCGTCAATGTCTTGATCGGAATAGTCTCGTGGCTGGCGTTTCAGGATTTGCTGGCGCGCTCCAGCACGATATTGACCGCTCATGCAAGCCTCGTGAAGCAGATCATTTTTCCGGTCGTGGTATTGCCGATCAAGACTGCGATCGCTTCGGCGCTTCCATACTCAATCGCGCTTCTGTTCACGATCGGCTACGCTGCGGTCAGCGGAACCCTGACCTTCATGGTTCTGACCGTCCCGTTCCTGATTGCGATCCAACTCATTGCGATGACCGGCGTTGCTCTCATGCTATCGGCCCTCGGCATCTTCTTTCGCGATTTGCGCGACATCGTGACGATCTTCTGTGCGGTCAACCTGTTCGCTCAGCCCATCTTGTTCAACCCGTATGTGACGCCGAGCTGGATGAACTGGGTTTTTCATTTCAATCCGTTCAGCTACCAGGTTTGGTGCTGGCAGGACGCGCTCTATTTCGGAGCCTTTCAACATCCGGCGGCTTGGATTGTTTTTCCCCTTGGGGCGGTCTCCTGCCTGGCAATCGGCTACGCGGTATTCTCTCGCCTGCAGCACGGCTTTGGTGACGCGCTATGACCGGATCTGAAATCGCCATCCGTGCGCGCGGGCTGCGAAAGGCGTACCGCGTCTATGAGCATGCAATCGATCCGCTGGTGGAAGTTATTCGCCGCGTTCCGCGCCACACCGAGCGCGTGGCCCTTCAGGCCGTCGATCTCGATCTCAAGCGTGGAGAGATCGTCGGAATTCTTGGGCGCAATGGGGCCGGAAAATCGACGCTGCTCAAGATCATCGCCGGAACACTCGAGCGCTCGTCGGGTGATTTGGACGTCAACGGCCGGATCACCGCCATCCTCGAACTGGGAACCGGCTTTCACCCGGACTACACCGGCCGAGAGAACATTTTCATGGGTGGGCTGTGCCTCGGCATGCCCAAGGCGGAAATCGAACGCAAGCTCGATTCGATCATCGAATTTAGCGAGTTGCGGGACGTGATCGACCAGCCATTCAAGACCTATTCGACCGGGATGCAGGCGCGTCTCACGTTCGCCACGGCGATCAGCGTCGAGCCTGATATCCTGATCGTTGACGAAGCTCTATCGGTTGGCGACGCGCGGTTTCAAATGAAGTGCTTCGGCTGGATCCAGCGGCTGAAGCAGAAGAACGCGACGATCTTGCTCGTGTCCCATGATACCAACACGATTACGACTTTCTGCGATCGCGCCCTGATTCTGGAAGGCGGACGAGTCTTCGCGGAAGGCGAGGCCGGGCCGATATCGGTGGTCTATCACAATCTGCTGTTTGGCAAATCGGAAGCGAGCACGGCGACCGCGGCCGAAGAGGCGTCGTCGCCGGGGCTGGAGAACGCGATCAGTCAAAGAACCGTCGAGAATGCCGACGATTCCGAGCTGCCGGCGGAGGAGATCGCGCCGAAGGTTCGATATGGATCGGGTGAGGGGCGTTTGCTCGATTGGGGGGTGTTCGATGAGCACGGACGGCGCGCAACGCTCCTTCAGAGTGGAAGTAACTATCGCTTTTCGATGCGGTTTCGGTGCGATGCGGACATTCCGGCACTGTCCTGTGGTTTTGCAATCAAGGACCGCAGGGGAACTGTCGTATGGGGGGCAACCAACCTGACCAGCCATGGCGTGGCGTGGCAAGCCCGTGCCGGTGATGTTCTGACGATAGCGTGCGATTGCACGATGTGGTTGGCGGCGGGCGACTTCTTTCTGACGCTCGGCGCCGCGCATCTCCACGATGGTGCAAAAATCGATTTCGTCGAGGATGCCATTCAATTCCGGGTTGTTGGCACAAAAGGGGCTTTCACGACAGCCTTGGTCAATCTGGAGAGTGAAATCGTGATTTCCTCTGAACAAGAAGATGTCGCCCGGGTAAGCGGAGCTGTCGGAGGATGTTGAAGCGAATAATGGCGCCGTTGCTGGGACCGCGCGCGAAGACCGAGAGCGCGGCCCCGGTGCAACCCGCTCCGGCCCCGGTCTACAGTTCTGATGCTGCGCGGCTGGCGGCGGAGATCCAGAGCCTTGCGCCGGACAAGGCTGTTCAGCTTCTTACGCTCTTGAAGCGTGGGCTGGAGTTTCAATCCTCCGAATTCGAACGCTATCTTTCGGCGGAGGCGCTGACGACAGCCATCTATCCGAAGTTCAAATTCTCCGAATTTGCTCGGATATTCCTCGAGGATGAAGCATTCCTTGCCTACTACATGAGGTTCATGGATGTAGGGAACTGGCATTCGCTTGATCGCAAATATGCGATGAACGAGTTGCTGAAGCTCGTGCTTCATCTCGAAGGCGATGCCGCCGAATGCGGCACGTACAGGGGCGCTACGGCCTACTTGCTGTGCCAGGCCTTCAGGAAGATACCGATGTCGATTCATCTCTTCGACAGTTTCGAGGGGTTGTCCGAGCCGGCTTCCGTCGATGGCACGTACTGGCGAAAGGGCTCGCTGACCGCGGCCGAAGATGAGTTGACGCAGAGCTTGCGAGAGTTCGACAACTATCGGATTTACAAGGGCTGGATTCCCACGCGATTTGCCGAAGCGGCCGACTGCAGGTTTCGCTTTGTGCACGTCGATGTTGATCTCTACCAGCCCACGCTCGACTCGCTTCAGTTCTTCTATCCTCGCATGGTTGCGGGTGGCATTATCCTGCTTGATGACCACGGGTTCAAATCATGCCCAGGCGCGAAACAAGCAGCTGACGAATTCTTCGAATCGAAGGCCGAGAATCTCGCGCTTTTGCCAACGGGGCAGGCCTTCACGATCAAGCAGTAGGATGGGGCTTAGCTGCTTCGTACAATGGTGAGAAAGCTCTGACATGGCTGCGGAACGCTTGAAGTGGACCCCCGAACTGGTCAACCGGTTCTGGGACAATGTGGGGCAAACCCGGCTGACCGAACTCAGTTTCGCGAAGCTTGGCGGCCGTAGTGTCATTACGGCTATTGATCACATACTTCCAAAGCACGGACGCATTCTCGATTTCGGTGCCGGCGATGGCCACCTTCTTCGCTTCATGGCCCAGCGGGGCCTGACCGTGGCGGGATACGAGCCGTCGAAAGGACGCGCGGCAAATCTGCAGCGTGCGCTGGAGAATTTCGATGGATTCCTGGGCGTCGTGGGCGAGGACTCGACGGAGACCTTTGATGTCGTAATCATGTCCGAGGTCATCGAGCATGTTCTGGACGAGGTCATGGACGTCACGCTCGATCGTCTGGCGCGCTTTGTGCGGCCCGGGGGCGTGTTGGTCATCACGACGCCCAACAACGAAGATCTCGATTTGGACATGGCGTACTGCCCGGTCAGCAATTTGCTGTTCCATCGCTGGCAGCACGTTCGCTCACTCGATCAATCGTCACTGAAAGCGCTTCTCTCCCGGTTCGGCTTCGATGAGGTGGTGACGCATCAGGTGGGGTTCGACGACAACATCTTTGTCCCGAACGATGCCTTCTGGAGCGGAAAGCCGCTCGTTGATCCTCTGCCGGATTGGCTTGAGAACATGCGCCAGAACAAGCCAACTCAGGCTGGGGCGGGGAATCGACTTCTGTACATTGGGCAGAAGGGGCGAGCGACCGACTATCAGGAGCAATTAACGGCCTTTCAGGCCCTTGCTGCGCAGGCGATGTCGAGCGCGTCGGCAAAGGCGTCGCCGCATCGCAGTGGAATCCTGATGATCATTGGTTCGTTGGGCCCGGGTGGCGCCGAACGGCAAATGGTCGCCTTGGTCGAACAGATCGTATCGAGAGGGATTGATTCAGTTACTGTGGCGCTCGTCCATCCGCCGGCGACGGAACGGGAGAATTTCTTCAGAGCCAGGCTGCAGAAGGCGGGCGTCAAAATCATTGACGGCTTCTCTGCCGCCAAATCTCCGACCGGATCCGGGAAGACGGCGGATCCCGATCCATTTGAAGTGTTGTCGCCGGAGCTCGCTGACGTAAGGGCCTACTACGACGTTCTCTCGGATGTAAATCCCGAGACGGTGTATCTCTGGATGGACGAAGTGTGCATCAAAGGAGGCATTGCAGCGACCGTACTGCAGATCCCCCGAACATTGCTCTGCTTTCGCAATATGCCATCGTACAATTTCCCTTACTATCACGGGTACCATCGTGATTGTTATCGGTTCTTGGCAGAGCAACCGAACCTGCAGATGCTAAATAACAGCCATGCTGGTGCGCGCGCGTATGCCGCGTGGCTGGAGCTCCCAGAGGGAGCGATCAAGGTCGTGCACAACGGAATTGACCTCGACAATGATGCTGCACCCAAGGTCCTGAGAAAACAATACCGAGCCGCGTTGGGCATCGATGAGAAGATGCTGATTGTTGGCGGTGTCTTCAGGATGATGACGGAGAAACGTCCGTTCCTCTGGCTCGATGTCGCCGCGATGATACGTGAGAAGATGCCGAATGTGCGCTTCCTGCTGGTGGGCAATGGCGCGCGGTTCGATGATGTTCGCGCTCGCGCCGAGCAGCTTGGGTTGACCGGCGCATTGATATTTGCCGATCTGGAACTGCGCCCGGCCGCGGCAATCGCAGCAATGGACCTGTTCTTTCTGGCGTCTCGTATCGAGGGTCTTCCAAACGTCATTCTCGAAGCTCAGGCCCTTGGGGTTCCCGTCGCTACGACCTCCGCTGGAGGCGCTCCCGAGGCTGTGCTGGATGGCAAGACGGGGCAGATATTCAAGCCCGATGCGACAGCGCGGGTTATGGCTGATACTATCGTTGACTTGCTAGGCAACTTGCGCTGGAGAGAAAAAGCTGCGCAACTGGCCCCGCGACAGGTCAAGACTTCTTTTAATATTGAGCTCATGGCCGACGGGATGCTGGCCGCCCGCGATGAAATTGCGGTCGGTTCGGCAGTTGATAGCGAGGTTGCTGAGGCGGGTCCGTCGGCTGATCCTGTTGTGGAGAAGGCAGATCGACCGCAACGACCTTGGGCGCTGCGGTGGTTTGCAGCCAAGCTCCCGTCCTGGATCTATCGATCGTGAGCGGGCGACCGGGCCGAAGGTAGTGCCGAACCCATCGTGCGTATTTAGCAGGACGAGCAAACCCATGACCGCAAGATTTGAACGGGGGCCGGCCAGGCCATTTGTCTAGGGGGCGAAGAACGTGGGCAAGGAGGAACAAGCGACATCGAAGGGCAATGCTGCATGGCGGCCGCCGGCGCGGACCGTTTCTTCCATGTTTGCAATAGGTCCAAAATTCGTGGCGAGGGCATTCGCCGTGGCGGTCCGTCGCAATCTGCCGCACCGCTCGATTGCATTTATTCGGCAGTACCGGCCGCGTCGACCTCCAACCGTCACGTTCAAAGATGCGTATTTGTTCGCCTGGTCGAAGATGGCTCGTATTCGGCAGTACCGGCCGCGTCGACCTCCAACCGTCACGTTCAAAGATGCGTATTTGTTAGCTTGGTCGAAGATGGCTCGCTGTCGTCCCTTGTTGGCGCGCGATCCGGCAGAACTCAGCATGGTGGAGCGGGTCGAGCGTGGAATTCTCAAGCTCGTCCTGGCGATGCCCGATCGACGACATCGTCGCGCGCTCAGGCAGTTCGGTATCCAGCTGGAGAGGCAAGGTGTCTCGGCCGCGAGGAGATCGATTGCGCAGCAGCACGGTGTGACGATGATGATCGGCACGCTTGGCCCAGGCGGTGCAGAGCGCCAATTGGTGGTCACGGCGCGGGGGCTTCGCGAAGGCCGGAAGCCAAGCATCCGCGTGGCATGCGTCAATCTATCCTCCCCAGTCAGCAGGTTTTTTCTGCCGGAGCTGGAGTCCAGGGATATTGCAGCCAGCGTCATCGGCACTGAGGTGGACAGTAACCTCGAACCGGCGCGGCGGGCCGTCGTCGATGCCTTGCCGCCGGAACTGCGGGACGACGTGGCCCTCTATGCCAAGACATTGGCGGCGCAGAACCCCGAGATTGCCCATCTGTGGCTCGACGAAGTCAACATCAAAGGGGGTATCGCGGCGGTGCTGACCGGCGTGCCAAAGATCATCATCTCGCAACGTAGTTTGCCGCCGATCAATTTCGTTTTTCATCAGCCATACATGCGTGAAAGCTACCGCTGGCTCGCGCGTCAGCCGGGTGTCAAGATGATCAACAACAGTGCGGCTGGCGCGAGGGCTTACGAGGCGTGGCTTGGATTGGCCAAGGACTCGATTGGCGTTGTCCGCAATGGTTATGCCTTTGATGAGTCCGAGCTGGCGGGGTACAAGGCGGATTGCGCCAAGCTCCGACAGCGCGTCGGAATTGAACCCGGCGCGCAGGTTGTGGGGACCGTGATGCGCTTTACCGAGGAAAAGTGCCCCATGCTGTGGCTGGAGATCGCAGGGCTCATCCGCCGGGAACTGCCTGATGTACGTTTTCTGATCGTTGGAGATGGACCTTTGCGCGCGGTCATGGAGGCTCGCGCGGCTGCTGACGATTTGGCAGGAGCCGTGTTTTTCGCGGGCCATCTGAAGGAGTCGATGGCCGCTATTGCCAGCATGGACCTGATGCTTCTGACCTCCCGTGCGGAGGGGCTTCCGAACGTTTTGGTCGAAGCGCAGTTCCTGGGGGTGCCCGCCGTGACGACGCCCGCCGGCGGCGCGCCAGAGGCGGTCAATCACGGCAAGTCAGGGTGGGTTCTCCAAGGCTGGGACGCGGCATCGAGTGCTTGCCAAATCGTGCGCCTTTTGCGAGACGGCCACTGGCGAGAAGCCGCGGCGAAAGATGGTCCTGAGTTCGCGTTCAAGCGCTTCGGGGTTCAGCGTGCGATCGATGAAACGCTCGCGGTGTATGGTTAAACGGATTCCAGAGGACAATTTGATGGACCAGGTAGAAGAGAAGCGCTTCGAGTTCGGAAAGAATTGGCATGACTTCATTCAGAAGAATTTCGACGCGGAGAAGGTTCAGACTTCGAAGCGTCATATCCTTCAGTTCATGGGGCGTTCCGATCTCAATGGCCTGACGGTTATCGATATTGGCTGTGGCAGCGGGCTGCATTCGATTGCCATGCTCGATGCAGGCGCCGCCCGGGTGGACGGCTTCGACTATGATCCGGATTCGGTCCGGGCCAGCAAATTTGTCCAGTCGCAAGCGGGCAACCCTGCCAATTGGACCGCGGAGCAGGGGTCGGTTCTCGACGATGCCTACGTCGCCAAATTGCCGCTCTACGATCTGGTCTATTCGTGGGGTGTGCTGCATCACACGGGCGAGGTCTGGCATGCGATTCAAAATGCAGCCAGCCGAGTGAAGCCGGGAGGACTGTTCTACATCGCACTCTACTCGGCCGACGTACAGAAAGACCCGACTCCGGAGTTCTGGCTTGATGTGAAGCGCCGATACGTTGCTTCCGGTTGGCTGCGGCGCAGGCTCATGGACGGTTGGTACGTCTGGCGTTTCGAGATGTACCGAGATCCGCGCAATTTGCCCGCGTTCCTGCGGCGGGTGCGGGAATACAAGAAAATGCGCGGCATGAACAAGTTTACCGACATCCGCGATTGGCTCGGCGGCTGGCCCATGGAGTTCGTCTACGACAAGGACGCCATCGATTTTGTCGAGAAGATGGGCTTCAAGCTCGAGAAGATCGCAACCGGCGAAGCAAATTCCGAATTCCTGTTTGTTCGGAATGCGTAGAGGAACGATGCTATGTGCTCTGCCGCATGGGATCGCGACAAGGCGTTCGCGGTCGCGGCGAGGATGTCATTGATTTTCAGACAATGAGCCCACTCCCGATCATATACGTGATCGGCTCCCTCGATGTCGGGGGAGCCGAGCGGCATCTGGCACAGATCATCCCGAGACTTGATCGCGGCCGATGGAAGCCGGTCGTTTGTTGCTTGACCGAAAGAGGCAAGCTCGCAGACGGTCTGGAGGCGGCCGGCTTCGAGGTGATAGCCCGTCCGGTCGCGCGGCGTTCCGGCGGCGCGTCTCGGATACGAAGCTTCGTGCGTCTCGCTGAGACGGTACTCTGGCTTTGCCGGGTCATGCGCCGATTTCGTCCGGCAATCGCTCATTTCTTTTTGCCTGGGGCATACATCCTGGGGGCTCCGGCGTCGATTCTGGCTCGCGTTCCCGTTCGGATCATGAGCCGACGAAGCCTCAATTACTATCAGCGCAACATTCGCTTTAGTCCTGCGATCGAAGGCTGGCTGCATCCCCATATGACGGCCATTCTCGGCAATTCAAACAGCGTGGTGCGCCAACTGCATGATGACGAAAACGTCCGGGCAGATCGGCTCGGCCTGATCTACAACGGCATCGATTTCGCAAAGTATCAAAAGTCTTCGATGGTGCGGCAGGGCGTGCGTGCCTCCCTCGAAATCGATCAAGACGCGCTTGTTTTCATTATGGTGGCAAACCTCATCCCCTACAAAGGACATCAGGATTTGCTCGTGGCCTTCTCGATGGCTTGCCCCCATTTGCCCGCCGGCTGGAGGCTCTTAGTAGTGGGGCGCGACGACGGAATCGGCGGGGCGCTGCGTGAACAAGCGACGAATCTCAAAATAGCTGACAACGTGCTCTTTCTCGATTCAAGAAGCGACGTGCCTGACCTCCTGTGTGGCGCGGACATCGGTGTTCTGTCCTCGCACGAGGAGGGGTTCTCGAACGCGGTGCTCGAGAGCATGGCGGCCGGACTTCCAGTGATCGCAACTGACGTGGGAGGGAACCCGGAGGCGAACATCAACGGAGAAACCGGGGTCATTGTGCCGCCGCGTGACCCCAAGGCGATGAGCGAGGCGATACTCCGTCTCTCGGTGGACGGGGCATTGCGAGTCAGGATGGGTATGAACGCGGCAGATCGGGCCGAAAAGACCTTCAGCCTGGATGCTTGTGTGTCGCGCTATGAGGATCTTTATCGCGGCTTGCTGGAGGGCAAGATTCCGAATGATATCCCGAGCATCCGGCTTTCGAAGTAATCTATCCCCACCGTTCACGCCAGGCTTCGAACATCAAGACGTCCCAGAGCGCGTATTGCCAGTTGCGCTTGCGCGACAGATGCTCGGTCCAGTGCCGGCGAATGAGCGCGACGTCGAAGAGATCCGTCTCCCGCAACCGCTTCTCGGAAAGCAGATTTTCCGCCCACTGCCGCAACGGCCCGCGCAGCCATTCGTCGAGTGGAACAGAAAAGCCCATCTTTGGACGCTCGACGAGATTTCTCGGGACGTGACGGTACAGAACCTGACGTAACAGCCATTTGCTGACGCCGCGCCGGATCTTGACGGAGTGCGGGAGCCGCCAGGCCATTTCGACAACGCGGTGATCGAGCAGCGGCACTCTCGCTTCAAGAGCGACCGCCATGCTCGCACGATCGACCTTCGTCAGGATATCGTCGGGAAGATAGGTCACCGAGTCGAGGAATTGCATTCGATCGAGCAAGTTCGGAAAGTCGGTCCGTACGGAATTGTCCCACAAGACCCCACGGGCTTCCGCCACGCCGGGCGCGATGCTATCCGGGTCCCAATGGCTGATCAGCTTTCTGTACAGCTCATCGGCATCGTTCAACCCGAGCACGTTCGCGAATTTATGGATCTTGTCGCCCGGCAGTCGTGGATAGCTGTGCTCCGGAAGGTAGTCGAAAATCGCGTTCCATCGCTCCGAGCTTACCGAAGTCAGGCCCGCTGCGAGTGCCTTTCGCGCGGGGGTCGGCACCAGCGAAAGCATCCTCCAGGAACGCCGGGTCAGCTGATATCGATTGTAGCCCGAGAAGAGTTCGTCGCCGCCATCGCCCGAAAGTGCGACGGTGACGTGCTTGCGTGTCATCGCCGAAACCAGGTAGGTCGGAATCTGTGACGAGTCAGCGAACGGCTCGTCGAAGATTTCGGAAAGCTTCGGTACGACCTCGAGCGCTTGCTGCGAGGTTGCGATGAGTTCGGTGTGCTCGGTTCCGAGATACTTGGCGATCGCAGCGGCGTGAGGTGCCTCGTTAAAGGCCTTTTGCTCAAAGCCGATCGAGAACGTCTTTACCGGTCCGACGTTTGCGGCTTTCATCAACGCGACGACGGTCGATGAATCGATTCCGCCGGAAAGGAATGCGCCGAGCGGCACGTCCGCCATCGTTCGCTTGCGGACGGCATCGACAAGAAGCGTCTCGAGTTGTTCGACCAGCGACGCCTCGTCTCCGGAGAGCGGGTTGCTCAGGCCGTCGAGAGCCACCTGCCGGGCATCCCAGAACTTGTCAATTTGTAGTTCGCGGCCGAATTCCAGGGTCAGAATAGTCCCCGGCTCGAGTTTGTAGACATCCCGATAGATGGTGTGCGGAGCCGGAATATAGTTGTGTCGCATGAACGAGGCGACCGCCGCCGGTTCGATCCGCGGCGTCCATCCCGGATGCCGGCGCAGCGCCTTGAGCTCCGAGCCGAACATGAACAGCCCGCCGATCTTGGCCCAATAGATCGGTTTGATGCCGAGTCGATCGCGAATGAGCTTCAGGGTTCGCTGTTGCCTGTCCCAGATCGCGATCGCAAACATGCCGATCAGTCGGTCAACCGTGGCGCGGATTCCGTATCGCGCGAACGATTCGAGCAGGACCTCGGTGTCCGAGTGTCCGCGAAAACGGTGGCCGGTCGCTTCGATCTCGGCTCGGATTGGAAGGTGGCTGTAGACCTCGCCATTGTAGACCATCACGAAGCGGCCATCGGCCGAGTGCATGGGCTGGTGTCCGGCGGGCGAAAGATCCACGATCGACAGGCGGCGGTGAACGAGGGCAGCACCAGCTTCGGCATCGACCCATATGCCGTGGTCGTCGGGACCGCGATGTTCCAGGCTGACGTCCATGGCGTCGGCGATGGATTTCAGCTGGTCGACCGATGTCCGACTGCTGGGGTCCGCGAGAAATCCGGCGATTCCGCACATCGCGCCCTACTGGAAGGCTTGCAAATCGGTCAGCGGGCAGGGGCCGAGCCAGGGAGATTGCCCGTCCAGCAGAATTAGTTCATATCGCATCTAAACCACGACAATAAGACGGCAATCCACGGTTGATGACCTGGCTCAGGCGCGAACCAATAGCCGCGAAGGTTATCCCGAGGGAATCGGATAAGGCAAAGTTGGCGACGCCGGTATTGGGTCGACGAAGCTCAGAGCCGACGCATTTTGGCGGTGTCGCAGGTGTCTCAAGGACGCAAGAGGGGCCGAAGAGGTTAATACGCCTTGGTATTCTCTTTAGGTCGCCCTGGCAATAGCGCTCATTTTTTGCGGCAGAATCCTTGGTATCTTAAGGACTTTCGCTCTTGCGACGTCGGCTGTATGGCGGCTAAACAACCGGCCTCGATGGTACGCCTGAGCCGGAACTTCCTTTATGTCACATTTCCGAAAGATTGCAGTTATTGGGTTGGGCTATGTCGGCCTTCCCGTTGCGGTTGCCTTCGCCCGCAAAAGAATACCCGTCGTCGGTTTTGACGTGGACCGCAGCCGTGTTGCCGAGCTCAGCAAGGGATATGACCGTACGCGTGAAGTCGACGCCGAAGATCTTCGCCATCCGTCGCTGACGTTCTCCGTGGATTCGGTGGCGATCCGGGACTCGGATTTCTTCATCGTCACTGTGCCGACGCCAATCGACGATGCGCACCGGCCGGATCTGGGGGCAATGATTGCCGCATCGCGCACGGTCGGCGGTGCGCTCAAGAAGGGTGACATCGTCGTCTACGAATCGACGGTTTATCCGGGCGCGATCGAGGAGGAATGTATCCCCATCCTAGCCGAGGTCTCCCATTTGAAGCCGGGCGTGGACTTCACGGTCGGGTACTCTCCCGAGCGGATCAATCCCGGTGACAAACTGCACCGTTTCGAGACCATCATGAAGGTCGTCTCTGCTCAGGATACGAAAACGCTCGACATCGTTGCTAATGTCTATGGGTCCGTCGTGACGGCCGGCATCCATCGCGCACCTTCCATCAAGGTGGCCGAGGCTGCCAAGGTCATCGAGAACACGCAGCGCGATCTGAACATCGCGTTCATGAACGAGCTATCGCTGATCTTTCAGGTGCTGAATATCGACACTGGCGACGTTTTGGCGGCCGCGGGCACAAAATGGAATTTTCTGCCGTTTCAGCCCGGCCTCGTTGGCGGCCACTGCATCGGCGTCGACCCCTACTATCTGACTTTTCGTGCCGAGCGAGCGGGCTACCATCCGGAGGTGATTCTGGCCGGTCGCCGGATCAATGACGGCATGGGTCAGCGCATTGCGCGTGAATGTGTTCGAATGCTGCTTCGCGGGAAGGGCAAGGGGGGCAAAAGCACCGTCACGGTACTTGGCCTGACCTTCAAGGAAAATGTCCCGGATACGCGCAACTCCCGTGTGGTCGACATCATTCGTGAGCTTGAGACATTTGGTATTCACGTTCAGGTGCACGATCCTCTCGCGAATGCGGAGGATGCAAGCCATGAATATAGGCTGACGCTGACTGATCTCGATGACCTGCGCCCGGCGGATGCGGTTATCCTGGCCGTCGCGCATGATAGCTATCTCGCCGGTGGCTGGCCGCTCTTTCAGCGCCTATTGGATGGCGGCACGGGCCTCATTCTGGATGTCAAAGCGAAGCTCGACCGTAGCGTAGCTCCCGCCGGCATCGAGCTCTGGCGGCTATAGAACAATGGCTGAGAAAGCGATGTCGCACGATACACCACTGGTCACTGGAGCTGCCGGGTTCATTGGCTTTCATGTTGCCCTGCGCCTCTTGGCGGCGGGCCGCAAGGTCGTCGGCCTGGACATCGTCAACGACTATTACGATCCTCGACTGAAGGAAGCGCGTCTCAAGATCCTGAAGCGTGACCCGAACTTCACTTTTGTGAAGCTCGATTTGACTGATCGCGCGGGTATCAAGTCGCTCTTTGCCGCGTATCGTTTTCCTGTCGTTGTCCATCTCGCCGCCCAGGCCGGCGTGCGCTACTCGCTGGAGCATCCACATGCCTATGTGGATGCAAACCTGGAGGGCTTCATCAATATTCTTGAAGGATGTCGCCACAACGGGTGCGGACACTTGCTGTTTGCATCATCGTCATCGGTCTACGGCAGCAATACAAAACTGCCCTTCTCGGTGCATGACAATGTCGACCATCCGATCAGCCTGTACGCCGCGTCAAAGAAGGCCAATGAGTTGATGGCGCACTCGTACAGCCATCTGTACGGCATCCCTGCTACCGGCCTGCGGTTCTTCACGGTCTATGGTCCGTGGGGCCGCCCGGACATGGCCATGTTCATTTTCGCGAAAGCGATTTTGAGTGAAACGCCGATCAAATTGTTCAACAACGGTGATATGCGCCGTGACTTCACTTTTGTTGACGATATCGCCGAAGCGATCATCCGCCTCATGGAGCGGCCACCTCAGGGGCAATCAATCCCCCCCACAGCCGCGCCCGATCCTTCGAGCAGCAGGGCGCCCTGGAAGATCTACAATATTGGCAACAATAACCCCGAGGAGCTCTTGCACGTCGTCTCTCTGCTGGAGAAGGAGCTCGGCCGGAAAGCAATCAGGGAACTGCTTCCGATGCAGCCCGGCGATGTGCCGGCGACCTATGCAGACATTGAAGATCTGGCGCGGGACATCGGATTTCGGCCTGCGACCAGCATCGAGGATGGGATCGCGCGATTTATCAAGTGGTACCGCGAGTACCACAAGGTTTGACAGGGAGCCGACATTCGGGGGTCGGCGCGGATCGGGCTTGCTCCCCACTGCCCGGCGACGAACATGGTGGAATCGGCGTGCCGTCCGCCACCTAATCGGCGCATGGCCTTGCTTTATCCCGGGTTTTCTGGGTAATGGAACGCTACCGTGCGGCTCGCAAGGCCGCTTGTTCCCTCGGCTCTTCGGCTGGTTGCACTGGCCAGCCACGAGACAAGACAGGGCCTGTTGCATGATCAGATTTGGCCTCCTCGGGTGCGGGCGTATCGCCAAGCGTCACTCGGATCTCCTGGGTGGCAATCACATCGAAGGAGCGAGCCTGGTCGCGGTCTGCGATCCGATCCGCGGGCGCGCCGATGCGGTTGCCGGGAAGTTCGGCGTTGCGGCCCATTACGACATGGACGAATTCCTGGCGCGGAAGGACATCGATGCTATCGCCGTGCTGACGCCGAGCGGTCAGCACCCCGCGCATGTGATCGCCTGCGCGACGGCCGGCAAGCACGTCGTGGTCGAGAAGCCGATGGCGCTGCGTCTGCAGGACGCCGACGACATGATCCGGGCCTGCGACGAGGCCGGCGTCAAGATGTTCATTGTCAAGCAGAACCGCTTCAACGTGCCGGTACTCAAGGCGCGCGAGGCGCTCGATGCCGGCCGCTTCGGCAAGCTCATCCTGGGGACGGTCCGGGTTCGCTGGTGCCGCGACCAGGCGTATTACGATCAGGACGATTGGCGCGGCACCTGGGCCTATGACGGCGGTGTGCTGACCAATCAGGCGAGCCACCATGTCGACATGCTGGAGTGGTTCTTCGGCGACGTCGTGAGCGTGCATGCGCGCGCGGTGACGGCGCTGGCCAACATCGAAACCGAGGACACCGCCGTCGCAACGCTCAAGTTCCGCAACGGCGCGCTCGGGATCATCGAGGCGACCACCGCGGCGCGGCCGACCGATCTCGAGGGCTCGCTGTCGATCCTGGGCGAGAAGGGCACCGTCGAGATTTCGGGCTTCGCGGTCAACCAGATCCGGCACTGGCGCTTTGTCGACGAGCTGCCGTCCGACAAGGACGTCGTGGAGAAGTTCTCGGTTAACCCGCCCAACGTCTACGGCTTCGGCCATCAGGCCTATTATCACCATGTGGTCGATTGCCTCGAGAACCAGCGCGCCGCGCTGGTCGACGGGCTCGAGGGCCGAAAGAGCCTGGAGCTAATCTCGGCCCTCTATGAGTCGATCGAAACCGGCGAGGAAGTCGCGCTGCGCTTCACGCCACGGCTGAGCCGGCTGGGCGTCGCTTCGTGAACAGGCCGGACGTGCATCAGGCCAGCGTGCGCGATGTCGCGTTCGGCGAACGCGTCAAGATCGTCGAGCCCTGCAACCTCTATGGCTGCAAGCTCGGCGACGACTGCTTCGTCGGCCCCTTCACCGAAATCCAGAAGGGCGTGATCGTCGGGGCGCGCACCCGCGTGCAGTCGCATGCCTTCGTCTGCGAGCTCGTCACCATCGGCGAGGATTGTTTCGTCGGACACGGTGTGATGTTCGTCAACGACACGTTCTCCACCGGCGGCCCGGCCCGTGGACGCAAGGAGCTGTGGCGTGAGACGGTGATCGGCAACCGGGTGTCGATCGGCTCCAATGCGACGATCATGCCGGTCAGGATCGTCGACGACGTCGTCATCGGCGCCGGATCGGTGGTGACCAAGGACATCACGATATCAGGCACCTATGCCGGCAATCCGGCGCGCCGGCTGCTGACGAGCCAATAGGGCAATAGGGGAAATTCAATGGCGGTGCCGTATGCCGACCTGCAACTGCAATACCAGTCCATCAAGGGCGAGATCGACGCTGCGATCGCCGGCGTGATCCGCGACAACGCCTTCATTCGCGGCAGCTATGTCGACGCCTTCGAGCGCGAATTTGCGGCGGCGGCTGAGGTCGCTCATTGCGTGTCCTGCGCCAACGGCACCGACGCGCTTTACCTCGCCATGCGGGCGCTGAAGGTGAAGCCGGGCGACGAGGTGATCACGACGGCGCATTCGTGGATCTCGACCGCGGCGATGATCACCCATTCCGGTGCCACCGTCATCTTCTGCGACACCGACGAGGCGACGTTCACGATCGATCCGGCGGCCATCGAGGCCGCGATTACGCCGCGCACGGTCGGTATCATCCCGGTGCATCTCTATGGCCAGCCCGCGGATATGGACGCGATTATGGCGATCGCGCAGAAGCACAAGCTGTGGGTGATCGAGGATTGCGCCCAGGCCCATCTGGCGCGCTACAAGGGCCGCATGGTCGGCACCTTCGGCGAGGCCGCGACCTATTCATTCTATCCCGGCAAGAATCTCGGCGCGATGGGCGACGCCGGCGCGGTCGTCACTAACGACGCGGCGCTCGCCGAGCAGATGGCCATGCTGGCGCGCCATGGTGGACTGGTGAAGCACCAGCACCACATCGAAGGCATCAACAGCCGGCTCGACGGCATGCAGGCGGCGATCCTCTCCGCCAAGCTGCCGCATCTTGCCACCTGGACCGAGGCCCGGCAGGCCGCGGCCGAGGTCTATGATGCCGGCCTCAACCAGATCGAGGATGTCGTGGTGCCCGAGGTCGCGCCGGCACGCAGCCACGTCTATCACCTCTACACGATCAGGCATCCGCGCCGCGACGCGCTCGCCGCCCATCTCAACGCCAATGGCGTGCAGACCGCCATCAACTATCCCACCGCGCTGCCATTGCTGCCGGCCTATGCGCGGTTCGATCATCGGCCGGAGCAGTTCCCCAACGCGCATCGCGATCAGGGCCGAATTCTCTCGCTGCCGATGTTCGCCGAGATCACGCGCCGGCAGCAGGACGAGGTGATCGAGCTGATCCGGAAGTTCTGATCGCGATGGCGGCCTCGCGCCCGACGCTTTGGTCTTCAGCTCCCGAGCAGCAGAGGCCTCAGGAACTTTTCCAGGTTGGAGCCTGAGAACAGGTAGCCCTTCAGCCCGGCCGCCCGTGCCGCCTCGAGATCCGTCGGCTGATCGCCGACCAGAAAGCTGCGTTCGACGTCGACCGGAAAGCGTTCCAGCAGGTCACTGATCATGCCCGGCGACGGTTTGCGCCGGTGGCTGACCTGCCGGTATCGTTCCACGCTTCCTTCCGGGTGAAACGGGCAGTATTCGAAAGCGTCGATATGCGCGCCGATCTTGCCGAGTTCAGCCGCCATCCAGTCGTGAAGCTCCTGGACGTGTGTCTCCTCGTAGAGACCCCTTGCGACGCCTGACTGGTTGGTCACGACGAACGCAAAATAGCCCATGTCGTTGACGGCCTTGACCGCCTCGCGCGCGCCTTCGATCCAGACTAGCCTGTGGCTTTCGAACAGGTAGCCGATGTCCTGGTTCAGGACGCCGTCCCGATCGAAGAACACCGCCGGCCTTCGCGGCTGATCTCCGGAAGCGCTGCTCATGAGGTGATGATCCGTCCGTCTCCGAGGCATGAGCCAGCTCAATAGTTCACAACGCCGCGTGCGACAAATCCAGACCGATCAAACGCCGGGGGTGATCTCAAAGCCTAACGCTCGTCCGCAATCACCTTGCCGTCGTTCGGCAGCGAGCCGGTGCCGACCAGCTCGACGGTGCCGCCGAGTTTTGTCACGGCACGCAGCGTTGCCGCGACCTCGCTCTGCAGGGCATCGGGCGCCGAGGCGCATTCGGCTCTCAGCGTCATCGCGTCGGCCTCGCCGGCGCGCGTGACGACCAGGCGAATCCGTCCAAGCTCGGGATGGCGCTTGCCGATCTCCGCGATCTGCTCGGGGCGCACGAACATCCCCTTCACCTTGGTGGTCTGGTCGGCGCGGCCCATCCAGCCCTTGATTCGCATGTTGGTGCGTCCGCACCGGCTCGCGCCGGGCAGGGCGGCGGTCAGGTCGCCGAGCGCGAGGCGAATCCAGGGATGGTGCGGATCGAGCGAGGTCACCACGATCTCGCCGACGTCACCCGGCGCAACGGGATCGCCGGTGCCGGGCTTGACGATCTCCAAGATCAACTCCTCGTTGACCGTCATTCCCTCGCGCGCCGCCGTCTCGAACGCGATCAGGCCGAGATCGGCAGTACCGAAGGCCTGATAAGCCTCGACGCCGCGCGACTTCATCTCCTCCTGCAGCGATTTCGGAAATGCCGCGCCTGAGACCAGCGCGCGCTTGATCGAGGACACGTCGCGGCCGGCGGTGGCGGCGGCGTCGAGCAGGATCTTCAGGAAGTCCGGGGTGCCGCTATAGCCGACCGGGCGATAGGCCTCGATCAGCTCGAATTGCTGCTCGGTATTGCCGGGGCCCGCCGGGATCACCGCACAGCCGAGCGCCCGCGCCGAGGCGTCGAAGATGAAGCCGCCGGGGGTGAGGTGATAGCTGAAGGTGTTCAGCACCACATCCCCCTCGCGAAAGCCCGCCGCAAACAGCGCCCGGGCGCCGCGCCAAGGATCCGCCTGGCGGCCCTCCGGCTCGAAGATCGGTCCGGGCGAGGTGAACAGCCGGGCGAACGAGCCGGGCGTGTCGGCCACGAAGCCGCCAAACGGCGGGGCGGCCTTGTGCAGGGCCGGCAGTTCCGACTTACGGAGCACCGGCAGCCCGGCCAGCGCCTCCCGGCTGGTGACGGAGGCGGGATCGGTGCCTCTCAGCAAATTGGCATAGGCGGGCGCTGCCATCGCCTTGCGCAGCACCTCGGGCAGCCGGGCGAACAACGCGGCCTCGCGCTCGGCCGGATCGCGCGTTTCAAGGGCGTCGTAATGGTCGGTCATGGCAGGTCCTTGGGAGGATGTGCGCGGGTTGCGTGCCGGTCCGCCCGTGCTATCAGACGGTGACCGCTGACATTGGGACGGTTCCAGGGAGCACGATGGCTGAGGCAGAGAGCGTTGCGGCGGACGGGGCCGCCGACGTCGTCGCGAGGCTGAAGCGCCGTATCATTGGCGAGGCCCTGCCGCTGTGGTCGACCGCAGGCTGGGACAGCAGCGCCGGCGGCTTTGTCGACCGGCTGCACCACGACGGGACGGCCGACCGCGCCGCCCCGCGCCGGATCATGGTGCAGGCGCGCCAGATCTATTGCTACGCCAAGGCGGCCCAGCTGGGCTGGTATCCGGAGGGGCGCGCGGTCGCGCTGAAGGGGCTGGACTACCTGCTGGCCAAGGCCAGGGGGCCGGACGGCCGGCCTGGCTTCGTCTACAGCCTGACGGCCGAGGGCGGCGTGCACGACCCGCTGCGCGACACCTACGGCCACGCCTTCGTGCTGCTTGCGCTCGCGACCGCCTACGGCCTCGACCAGGACGCCCAGATCCGCGCCGAGATCGACGCGCTGCTGTCGTTCCTCGATACCCAGCTGCGCTCGCCCCATGGCGGCTTCCACGAGGGCCTGCCGCCCTCGATGCCGCGCCGGCAGAACCCGCAGATGCATCTGTTCGAGGCGATGATCGCCTGCTTCGACGCGACCCACGATTTGTCGTTCCAGAACCGCGCCGGCGATTTCTTCGCGCTGTTCCTTGCCAGCCTCTACGACAAGCAGACGCGCACCCTCGGCGAATATTTCGAGGAGGACTGGTCGAAGATCCCGCCGGTCAGCGTCGAGCCCGGGCACCTCGCGGAATGGGTCTGGCTGCTGAGGGGATTTGAGCGGATCACCGGCTGCCCGACCGGGCGCCCGCGCGGCGAGCTGCTGGCGTCGGCGCTGCGCTATCGCGACGCGGCCACCGGCTGCCTGGTCGACGAGGGCGACGCCGAGGGCAACATTCGCCGCCACACACGTCGGCTGTGGCCGCAGAGCGAGCTGGCGAAGGCCTGGATCGCGCAGGCCGAGTCGGGCGAAGCCGGCGCGGCGGACGAGGCGCGTGCGGCGCTGGTGCTGCTCGAGCGGCACTATCTCGGCCATGCCGTGGCCGGCGGCTGGTACGATCAGTTCGACCGCGACGGCAATTCGCTGGTCGCCACGATCCCGGCGTCGTCGTTCTATCATGTGCTTTGCGCGGTCACTGAAGCCGAGCAGGTGCTCGGATAGAACCGCCTTCCTGGTCTGACGCGTTTTCTGCACACGCAACTCCGCCCGAAAACGCTCGCTATCCTCACAGCCAGCGCTTGCGCCGCTTGAAGCTCTTCAGGTTCTTGAAGCTCTTGCGCTGGTCGCCGGCGCCGCCGAGGTAGAATTCCTTGACGTCCTCATTGTCGCGCAGCTCGTCGGCGGAGCCGTCGAGCACGACCTTGCCCTGTTCCATGATGTAGCCATGGCTCGCGACCGAGAGCGCGGCGCGCGCATTCTGCTCGACCAGGAGGATCGTGACGCCGAGATCCCGGTTGATCTCCTTGATGATTGCGAACACTTCCTTGACGAGCAGAGGCGACAGCCCCATCGACGGCTCGTCCATCAGGATCATCTTCGGGCGCGCCATCAGCGCGCGGCCGATCGCGAGCATCTGCTGCTCGCCGCCGGAGAGATAGCCGGCGAGGCCGGTGCGCTCCTTCAGGCGCGGGAAATACTTGAACACCATGTCGATGTCATCGGAGACCTCGCCGTCGCGCCGGGTGAAGGCGCCGAGCCGCAGGTTCTCCAGCGACGTCATATCGGCGACGATGCGGCGGCCTTCCATCACCTGGAAGATGCCGCGGCGGACGATCTTGTCCGGATCGATGCCGTTGATGCGCTGGCCCTCGAACAGGATCTCGCCGCGGGTGACCTCGCCGTCCTCGGTCTTGAGCAGGCCGGAGATCGCTTTCAGCGTGGTCGACTTGCCGGCGCCGTTGGCGCCGAGCAGCGCCACGATCGCGCCCTTCGGCACTTCGAGGCTGAGGCCGCGCAGCACCAGGATGACGTCGTCATAGACGACCTCGATATTGTTGACGCTGAGCAGCGGCGGCGGCGGGACGGCCGTCGGCATCGGGCGGGTGGCTTCGAGGGTTTCGTTCATGGTCTGTGTTACCCTTCGACGTCATTGCCGGGCATAGCCGTCCAAAGGACGGCGTCGCTTCCGCTCGCCTATGACCCGGCAATCCATCGATCGGAATACGTCTTCGCTTGATGGATGCGCGGGTCGAGCCCGCGCATGACGATTGGTGGACGTGATCAGCCGTTGCCTTACCACCCAAACCATTCCGGCTTGCGCGGCAGGTCGACGGTCTTCACCTTCTCGAGCTTGATCGTGCCCTTGCCCATCAGGTCGTTGATGTCGCCATCGGTCGCGCCCGAGATCTTCGAGCGATACAGGTCGACCTTCGTGGTGGGGCGGTGATCCTTTTCGGTCCAGGTCGACGGATTGCAGACGCCGTCCATGCCGGCCGGCACCCAATCCTTCTTCTGGTAGAAGCCCTTGGCGACGTTCTCGCCGGTGGCGCCACCGTTCTTGGCGGCCCAGTCGAGCGCCTCCTTCAGATAGAGCGCGCTGCAGACCGCGGCGATGTAGTGCACCGGCCGATAGACCTTGCCGGACGGGTCGGACATCTTGGAGATTTCCATCACGGTCTTCATGCCGGGCGCGTTGCCGCCCCAGCTCACCGCCGTGCGGAGCGGGAAGATCACGCCGTCGGCTGCATCGCCGGCGGTCTTCGCCGCGTTCTCGTCCATGCCCCAGACATTGCCGAGGAACTGGACATCGACGCCGGCGGTCTTGCAGGCCTTCAGCACCGAGATGTTCGAGGCCGCCGTGTTGCCGAGATAGGCATAATTTGCGCCCGAGCTTTTCAGGCTGAGACACTGCGCCGAGTAGTCGCCGGGCGACAGCGCGAACACCAGCGGCGGCAGCACCTCGAAGCCGAGCTCGGTCGCCAGCGCTTCACCGGCCGCCTTCGGTGCGTTCGGATACGGATGGTTGGCGCCCATGTGGACGAATTTCGGCTTTCCGGGCTTGCCCTTGGCCTTCCAGTCCTCGGCGGCCCAGGTCAGCATCGCGCGCATCGAGTCCGAGTAGCTCGGGCCGTAGAAGAAATTGTACGGCGCGGGCTTGGCCTTGCCGCTGGTGCCTTCCGGATCGGTCAGCGCCGCGGCGTAGGAGCCGGAGATGTCCGGGATCTTGTCCTGCGCCAGGAAGCCGGTGAGGGCCTCGGTATCCGCCGTGCCCCAGCCCATGATCGCCGCGACCTTGCCGTCGGGCGCCGACCATTTCTTGTACAGCGCGATGGCGCGCGGCACCTGGTAGCCATAGTCGTTGCTGTCGACACTGAGCTGCTTGCCGCCGACGCCGCCATTCTTGTTGACCCAGGCGAAGGTGTCGGCGACGCCCTGGCCATAGGGGGTGCCGACGTCGGACGTGCCGCCCGAGAGGTCCTGCAGATGGCCGATGGCGATCTGCGCCTGCGCGGTGGCGGCCGCGCTGCTGATCAGCAGCGCAACGGAGACCGAGCTCAAAAGGGATCTAATCGTCATTTTTGCTTTCCTCCTGCTTATTCGTTGAACCGAATTTTGAGTTGCGTTCCGTGCCTTGCGTCAATGCGAGAACGGGTAGAGCTTCCAGTAAGCCTTGATCTGCCTCCAGCGATGCGCGAGGCCGTCCGGCTCGAACATCAAGAAGCCGATGATGATCAGGCCGATCGCGATCTCGCGCAGGAAGGTGATGTTGTTGTTGAGCTGCAGCGCCTTGTCGATGGCGCCGCCCTTCAGCCAGGCGCTCAGCCATTCCATCGATTCCGGCAGCAGCACCACGAAGGCCGTGCCCATCAGCGTGCCCATCACCGAGCCGGTGCCGCCGATGATGACCATGGCGAGGAACAGCACCGAGCGCTCTATGCCAAAACCTTCCTGCGAGACCACGAGCTGATAGTGAGCATAGAGCGCGCCGGCGATGCCGGCAAAGAAGGCGGCAAGCCCGAACGACAGCGTCCGGTACTTGGTGAGGTTGATGCCCATGATCTCGGCGGAGAGATAGTGATCGCGGATCGCGACCAGCGCGCGGCCGTCGCGGGTGCGCATCAGGTTGGTGACCAGCAGGTAGCTGATCACCATGTAGGCGAGCACGACGTAGAAATACTGCCGGTCGCCGCGCAGGGTGTAGCCGAAAATCGAGAACGGATTGGCGCTGGCCGGCACCGAGCCGCCGGAGAACCATTCGGCGCGCGAGAAGAAGTCGAGCAGGATGTACTGCGCGGCGAGCGTCGCGATTACGAGATAGAGTCCCTTCAGCCGCGCCGCCGGCACGCCGAAGATCAGGCCGACCAGTGCCGTGACGACGCCGGCGAGGGGGATGGCGAAGAACACCGGGATCGGCGCGTTGTTGGAGATGTAGGCCGAGGTGAACGCGCCGAATAGGAAGAACGCGGCGTGGCCGATCGAGATCTGGCCGGTGAAGCCGACCAGGACGTTGAGGCCGAGGGCCGCGATCGCGAAGATGCCGATCTGGATCGCGATCGAGAGCAGGTAGTTGGACAGCAGCATCGGCGCGAAGCAGGCGAGCACGATGCCGAGGATCGCGAAATTGCGGCTGGTTGCGGTCGGGAAGATCGTGGTGTCGGCCGCGTAGCTGGTGCGGAAATCGCCCGAGGGGATGAGTGTGCTTGTCGCCATTGATCAGACCCGCTCAATATCCTTGGTGCCGAACAGGCCGTACGGCTTGATCATCAGGATGATGATCAGGACGTAGAACGGCGCGATCTCGTAGAGATTGCCCCAGTGCAGGTACTGGCTGTCGACATACTGGGCGACATTTTCCAATAGCCCGATGATGATGCCGCCGAGCACGGCGCCGCCGACTGAGTCGAGCCCGCCGAGGATCGCGGCGGGAAACACCTTGATGCCGTAGGCGGAGAGGCCGGACGACACGCCATTGACCACGGCGACCACGACACCGGCGACCGCCGAGACGGTGGCCGAGATCGCCCACGCCATCGCGAACACGTTCTTGACGGAAATGCCGAGCGACTGCGCGACCTGCTGGTTGAAAGCGGTGGCGCGCATCGCAAGGC
Source organism: Bradyrhizobium australafricanum (assembly GCF_020329495.1). Taxonomy (NCBI): domain Bacteria; kingdom Pseudomonadati; phylum Pseudomonadota; class Alphaproteobacteria; order Hyphomicrobiales; family Nitrobacteraceae; genus Bradyrhizobium; species Bradyrhizobium australafricanum. Next base: position 32,429 of record NZ_JAGKJL010000010.1, read on the forward strand.
CATATTTGGAGGCGCGGAAGAACCAGGCCATGCCGACCATCATGGCGAGCGAGACCACGAGGCTCATGACATAGACGGTCTGGATCTGCAGCCCGAACAGGCTGACTGACTGGCTCTGAAACACGCGCGGGAACGGCTGCGGGTTGACGCCGAAGATCCACTTCAGCGCGGCCTGGAACACCGTCGACAGGCCGATCGTCACCATGATCACGGAGATGATCGGCTCACCGATCATCGGGCGCAGGATCACGACCTGGATCGCGATGCCGAAGATGAACATGAAGACCAGCGTGATCGGCATGCCGACCCAGAACGGCACCTGATACTTCGTCAGCAGCGCCCAGCACACCCAGGCGCCGACCAGCAGCAATTCGCCCTGCGCGAAGTTCACGACCTGTGTCGCCTTGTAGATCAGCACGAACGACATCGCGACCACGCCATACAGCGTGCCGACCACGAGGCCGTTGACGATCAGCTGGATCAGGAACTGGATGTTCATGGGGTGCGGTCGCTCCGGACTGCGGCGCCAGCACCCTCTCCCCTTGTGGGAGAGGGTGGCTTCGCAAAGCGAAGCCCGGCGAGGGGTTGTCTCCGCATCGGGATCGTGGAGAGGGTACCCCTCACCCAAGCGAGTTCGTGTCGACTAGCGGTGTAGCCCTCTCCCACAAGGGGAGATGGCACATTCATGAGCACCGCGCTCTGGTCGCGCAACACAGTCATTCCGCGGCCTCCGCGATCACGGCGCGGCCGAGATCGACGACCTCGAGCGTGGTGCGGACGCGCTGCGTCGAGCCGTCCTGGAAGCGGATCACGGTGTCGACGGGGATGCTGGCCTTGCCGCGGTAGATCGCATCGATGATGTCGGCGTATTTCTCGTTGATCACGCCGCGGCGGACCTTTCGGGTCCGGGTCAGCTCGCCGTCATCGGCATCGAGCTCCTTGTAGAGCAGCAGGAAGCGCGAGATGCGTTGCGCCGGCGGCAGGGTGGCATTGACGGTCTCGACCTCTTTCTTGAGCAGCGCATAGACTTCGGGCCGCGAGGACAGGTCGGTGTAGGTCGTGAACGAGATCCGGTTCTTCTCCGCCCATTTCGAGATGATCGAGTAGCGGATGCAGATCATCGCGGCGAGCGCGTCGCGGCCGGCGCCGAGGACGACCGCCTCGGCGACATAGGGCGAGAACTTCAGCTTGTTCTCGATATATTGCGGCGAGAAGCGCTCGCCGCGCGAGGTCTCGGCGAGATCCTTGATGCGGTCGATCACCACGAGCTGCCGGTTGTCGTTGTAGTAGCCGGCATCGCCCGAATGCATCCAGCCGTCCTTGATGTCGGCGACCGATGCTTCGGGGTTCTTGTAATAGCCGTGGAACATGTTGGGATGCCGCACCACGATCTCTCCGACGCCGTTGACGTCGGTATTGTCGATGCGGATCTCGATGTTGTCGGCCATCGGCACGCCGGTGGTGTCGGGATCGACCTTGCCTTCGGGATGCAGCGTGTAGGCGCCGAGCAGCTCGGTCTGGCCGTACAGCGTGCGCAGCGGCACGCCCATCGCCTGGAAGAACTTGAAGGTGTCCGGCCCGAGCGCCGCGCCGCCGGTCGCCGCCGAGCGCAGCCGCGTGAAGCCGAGCCGGTCGCGCAGCGCACGGAACAAGAGCTGGTCGGCGAACACAGAACGCTTGCCCTCGGCGAGCGCCGCAAGGCCGGTCCTCATGCCGAGGTCATAGAGCCGTTGCTTGAACGGCGAGGCGTCCATCACCCCGGCGCGGACGTCGGCCGCGATCGATTCCCATACCCGCGGCGCGAACAGCACGAAGGTCGGCGCGATCTCGCGGAAGTCGTGCATCATGGTGTCGGGCTCTTCGACGAAGTTGACCTTCATCCGGGAGAGCAGCCCTTTGCCCAGCGCGTAAATCTGTTCCATGATCCAGGGCAGCGGCAGCACCGAGACATATTCGTCGTCGGGCCCCTTCGGATCGAAGGCGAGATAGGTCGCGCAGTGCCGCAGTACGCGCCCGGCAGAGAGCATCGCAAGCTTCGGGTTGGCCGTCGTGCCCGAGGTGGTGCAGAGGATCGCGACGTCCTCGCCCTTCGTAGCGTCGACCAGCCGCTCGTACAGTCCAGGCTCGCGCGTGGCGCGGTCGCGGCCCAGCGCAACGAGCTTGCTCGCCTCCATCAATCGCGGATCGTCGTATTTGCGCATGCCGCGCGGGTCGGAATACACGATGTGCTCGAGGTGGGGCACGCGATCGGCCAGGCCGAGCAGCTTGTCGACCTGTTCCTCGTCCTCGGCGAAGACCAGCTTGGCCTCGCCATAGGTCAGGAGATAGGCGGCTTCCTCATCCAGCACGTCGCGATAAAGACCGAGGCTCATCGCGCCAATCGCGTGGGCCGCGATCTCGGCGGCGACCCAGTCCGGCCGGTTGTCGCCGATAATGCCGATCACGTCGCCGCGGCCAAGCCCGAGCTCGACCATGCCGAGCGCGAAATCATGGGTGCGGGTCTGGTAGTCGTTCCAGGTAAATTCGCGCCACAGCCCGAAATCCTTCTCGCGCAGCGCGATCTCTCGGCCGTGCTCCGTCGCGTTCAGGCGCAGCATCTTGGGAAAGGTGTCGGCCTGCGCGGCGCGACCGGCATAGTCCATCATGCGGCGCTCTCCCGCACCGCGGGCTTGTCGTCGGGATCGACCAGCACTTCGTCTTCCTCGCCGAGATAGGCGCGCTTGACATGGGGATCGGCAAGCACGGTGCCCGGATCGCCCTCGGCGATCTTGCGGCCGAAGTCGAGCACCATGACGCGGTGGGAGATGTCCATCACGACGCCCATGTCGTGCTCGATCATCATCACCGTCATGCCGAACTCTTCGTTGAGATCGACGATGTAGCGCGCCATGTCTTCCTTCTCTTCGAAGTTCATGCCGGCCATCGGCTCGTCGAGCAGGATCAGTTGCGGCTCGAGCGCCATCGCGCGGGCGAGCTCGACGCGCTTGCGCAGGCCATAGGGCAGGGTGCCGGCGGTCGCCTTGCGCACCGATTGCAGATCGAGGAAGTCGATGATCTCCTCGACCTTGCGGCGGTGCTCCAGCTCCTCGCGGCGCGCGCCGGTCAGCCAGTACAGCGATCCCGTGATGAAGTTGTTCTTCAGGAGGTGATGGCGGCCGACCATGATGTTGTCGAGCACGCTCATGTGGTGGAACAGCGCGAGATTCTGGAAAGTCCGGCCGATGCCGAGCCGGGGCCGCGCGTTCGGGTTGAGGCCGGTGATGTCCTGGCCGCGATAGAACAGCTGGCCTTCAGTCGGCCGGTAGCGGCCGGAGATGCAGTTGACGATCGAGGTCTTGCCGGCGCCGTTCGGGCCGATGATGGAAAACAGCTCGCCCTCGTTGACGCCGAAGCTCACTTCGGTCAGCGCGCGGACGCCGCCAAAGCGCAATGAGACTCCGCGCACCTCGAGACTATTAGCCACCCTGTTCCCTCCAGATACGGGCGCTTTGGCGCGCTCTTTAATCTTCTTATCTTCGCTTCGATCTTACACTTCGATCTTACATGGGCCGCCGAAGGGAGACCATCCGACTATTGATGTCGGCGTTCGGGAGATCGCTCGCCCCGATCGCCTGCGTCATGCGCGGTAACGCCGCACCCGCCTGCAAGCCCGTCCCTCGCCTCGTCCGCCTTCAGCGATCCATCAAGGAACTGCGCGACGTTACGCGAGGTGGCTCTGAATACGAGAAAGCGATAGGTTGAATTGTCATGTGCCCGACATTTGGTCAGGAATTTTCGCTGGCATTCCAGGCCTCGGGTCCCTGGCTTCGCGCACGGCGTTGCTGCAGTGCAATATCGTTGCAGTCTCTTGGGGTAGGACGCCGTCGCTAGAATGATCGCTGCTGATTACCTGAGGCGCATCGCGGCCTGGTCGCGCGAACTGAGCGAGCAAGAAATCGAAATCGCGCGCGCTGGCATTTCCGAGAAATCCTATCGCGCCAACGAATTCATCTTCATGCGCGGCGACAATTTTCAGTACTGGACCGGCATCGTCACCGGGCTGGCGCGCATGGGCATCGTCTCGCGCGGCGGCAAGGCGGCGAGTTTCGCGGGTCTCACCGCAGGCGCGTGGTTCGGCGAGGGGACCGTGCTCAAGAATGAGCCCCGGCGCTACGATGTGGTCGCGCTGCGCGACACGCGACTGGCGATGATGGATCGCCGGACCTTCGTCTGGCTGTTCGAGAACAGTGTCGGCTTCAACCGGTTCTTGGTCGGCTCGCTCAATGAGCGGCTCGGCCAGTTCATTGCGCTGCTCGAATATGGCCGCACGCTGGATGCCACCGCGCGGCTGGCGCGCTCGATCGCCTCGCTGTTCAATCCGATTCTCTACCCCGACCTCACCCTGCACCTGGAGATCACCCAGGAGGAGATCGGGGCGCTGTCGGGGATCTCCCGGCAGAACGCCAACCAGTGCCTGAAGCGGCTGGAGCGCGAGGGGCTGTTGCGGCTCGACTATGGCGGGGTGACCATCCTCAACCTCGACCGGCTGCGCCACTACGGGGAATGATGGGATCCAGGCCGCATTTAACCATTTTCGGGGGCGCTGAAGCCCCGATTCAGCAATTGTGATGTTAGACTTGGAGCAGGCCGGATGCTACAGACCGGCCTCGTCGGCGCGCTGTTTGCGCGATCTCTGGAGATGACATGGCAGTTAAGGATTCGGCGGCTCAGGACTCGAAGCGGCGCGTTGCGTTGATCACCGGCGTCACCGGGCAGGACGGCGCGTATCTCGCCGAATATCTGCTCGGCCTCGGTTATACCGTGCACGGGCTCAAGCGTCGCTCGTCCTCACTCAACACCGCGCGTGTCGACCATCTTTACCAGGATCCGCATGTCGGCAACGTCCCGTTCCTGATGCACTATGGCGACATGACCGATTCGACCAATCTGATCCGCCTGGTGCAGCAGATCCGGCCGACCGAGATCTACAACCTCGCGGCGCAAAGCCACGTCCAGGTCAGTTTCGAGAGCCCGGAATACACCGCCAATGCCGACGCGATCGGCGTATTGCGCCTTTTGGAAGCGATCCGCATCCTCGGCATGGAGAAGGAGGCGCGGTTCTACCAGGCCTCGACCTCGGAGCTTTACGGCCTCGTGCAGGAGGTGCCGCAGAAGGAAACCACGCCGTTCTATCCGCGCTCGCCCTATGGCGTCGCCAAGCTCTACGGCTACTGGATCACGGTGAACTACCGCGAGGCCTATGGCATGTTCGCCAGCAACGGCATCCTGTTCAACCATGAGAGCCCGATCCGCGGCGAGACCTTCGTGACGCGCAAGATCACCCGCGCCGTCGCCCGCATCGAGGTCGGCCTCGAGAACAAGCTCTATCTCGGCAATCTCGACGCCAAGCGCGACTGGGGCCACGCCCGCGACTATGTCGAGGGCATGCACAGGATCCTGCAGGTCGACGAGCCCGGCGACTTCGTGCTCGCGACCGGCGAAACGCGGTCGGTCCGCGAGTTCGTCGAACTGGCGTTTGCCGAGGTCGGCCGCAGCATCGAATGGCGCGGCAAGGGCGTCGAGGAGGTCGGTGTCGACAAGGCGTCCGGAAACACCCTGGTGCAGATCGATCCGACCTATTTCCGCCCGACCGAGGTCGATCTTCTGATCGGCGACGCCAGCAAGGCGCGCGCCAAGCTCGGCTGGGCGCCGAAGACGCCGTTCGCGCAACTGGTGAAGGAAATGATTGCCAGCGATCTCGTCGAGGCCAGGCAGGACGCGGCCAATGGCAAGCACGGTGTTTGAGCTGAAGGGCAAGTCGGTCTTCGTCGCCGGCCATCGCGGCATGGTCGGCTCGGCCCTGATGCGCCGGCTGGCGCGCGAGGAGGCCGATCTACTGACGGTGTCGCGCAGCGAGGTCGATTTGCGCGACCAAACCGCGGTCAACGCCTGGTTTGCCGCGAAGCGGCCGCAGGCCGTGTTCCTCGCCGCCGCCAAGGTCGGCGGCATCGTCGCCAACAACATGCTGCGGGCCGAATTCCTCTACGACAATCTGGCGATCTCGAGCAACGTGATCCAGGCGGCGCACGCCAATGGCTGCGAGAAGCTGATGTTCTTCGGCTCGTCCTGCATCTATCCGCGCCTGGCGCCGCAGCCGCTGCGCGAGGATTCGATGCTGACCGGCCCGCTGGAGCCGACCAACGAGCCCTATGCCATCGCCAAGATCGCCGGCATCAAGATGGCCGAGGCCTATCGCAGCCAGTACGGCGCCGATTTCATCAGCGTGATGCCGACCAATCTCTACGGCCCCGGCGACAATTATCACCCCGAATACAGCCACGTCGTCGCCGCGCTGATCCGCCGCTTCCACGAGGCCAAGGTTTCGGGCGCCGGCAACGTCGCGGTGTGGGGCACCGGCACGCCGCGCCGCGAATTCCTCTATGTCGACGATCTCGCCGACGCCTGCATCCATCTGATGAAGACCTATTCATCGCCCGAACTGGTCAATATCGGCACCGGCGAGGACATCACCATCGCCGAGTTCGCGCGCGTCGTCGCGGCCGCCGTCGGCTATCGTGGCGAGATCAGCTTCGACACATCGCGCCCGGACGGCACGCCGCGCAAGCTGCTCGACGTCGGTCGGCTGGCGAGGCTCGGCTGGCGCGCCAGCACCTCGCTCGAGGATGGCATCGCCCTCGCGTACCAGGCCTATCTGCGCGAGACGAAGTGACGCGGTAAACCTCCCGCCCTCCGACTGAGAATATCTGTCGGCTTGGCGACGCTGCGCGGCTAGGATGCGCGTGCCCGAGCGTGCCGCAAGAGCCGCCAGTGCGTCGGAGGAGATATCATGAAGGTTCTACGCCGCCAGTTCCTGCAACTTGCAGCCGCTACGGCTGCGCTTCCGCTCACATTTGGAAAAGCGATTGCCGAGGCCTATCCGACGCGGCCGGTTCGCCTCGTGATCGGCTATACCCCCGGCGGTTCGGCGGACCTGACGGCGCGCCTGATGGGGCAGTGGCTGTCGGAAAAGCTCGGGCAATCCTTCATTGTCGAGAACCGGCCGGGCGGCGGGACCAACATCGCCACCGAGCAGGCGCTGCGCGCGGCACCCGACGGCTACACGCTGCTGCTGGTCGCGCCGGCCAATGCGATCAACGCGACGCTCTACCAGAAGCTGCCGTTCGACTTCATGCGCGAGATGGAGCCGATCGCGGGCATCATTCGCTTTCCCAACGTCGTGGTGGTGCACCCCTCGCTGCCGATCAAGTCGATTCCCGAATTGATCGCCTATGCAAAGGCCAATCCCGGCAAGCTCAACATGGCGTCCTCAGGCAACGGTTCGACGATCCACATGTCGGGTGAACTGTTCAAGATGCTGACCGGCATCAACATGCAGCACGTGCCCTACCGGGGCGGAGCGCCGGCGCTCACCGATATGCTGTCCGGCGTGATGCAGGTGATGTTCGACAATCTTCCGACCTGCGCCGAGCACGTCAAATCCGGCAAGCTGCGCGGACTTGCGGTCACCAGCACGACCCGTTCGGACGTGCTTCCGGACCTGCCGCCGGTCGCCGACTTCCTGCCGGGCTACGAGGCCAGCGCCTGGTACGGCCTCGCGGCGCCGAAGAACACGCCGCCTGAAATCGTCGACAGGCTCAACAAGGCCGTCAATGAAATCCTCGCCGATCCCAAGGCCAAGGCGCGGTTTACCGAGATCGGCGCGATCATGCTGCCGGGCTCGGCTGCCGACTTCGGCAAACTAGTGGCCGACGAGACCGAGAAGTGGGGCAAGGTGGTCAAGTTCGCCGGCGCCAAGGTTGATTAGAGCGTTTTCGAGCGAAGTGGACGCCGGTTCGCGTGAAGAAAACGCGTCAAAACTAGAATCTAGAGCTCCGTTCCGATTCGATCGGAACGGAAAAGGCTCTAGCTTCGCGCCGTCGCGCGCGGCGGATTCTTTGAAAGCGCCGCCGCCATCGCCGATATCAGCGGCCGCATGAAGAAGGCGTCTTCGGCCGGGTAGATGTCGGTGCGCAGGCCTTGGGACTTGAGTTCGTCCGATACCGCCGGTCCGACCGACGCGATCGGCGTACGCTCGAACCCCTCGCGTAACCTGTCCTCGCAACCGCGCGCCCGTGCCACTTCGATCAGGCGGCGGACCTGGCCGAGATTGGTCAGAGCGATCGCGTCCATGCGGCCCTGCGCCATCTCCTCGATCGCGGTGACGATGTTGGCGTCGGCGGCCTGCGCATCATAGACGTAGGGCAGCACCGTATCGACCTCGGCGCCCTGTGCCTTGATCGCGCCGATCAGGCTGGCGTGATCCTTGTCCGGATAGAGCTGCAGGCCGAGCCGATGGCCGGTCAGGTCGAGCTTCGACAGCATCTCGGCGACGCCTTCGGAGGTCGGCTTCTCGGTCGTCATTTGCGGTTCCAGGCCGATCTCGCGCAGTGCCCGGCCGGGTTTGGGGCCACGGGCGAATTTGCGCGCCTTGGCGAGGCTATCGACAAACTCCCGCTCGACGCCGATCCGGCGCACGACTTTCATCAGCCGGCGCAGGCCTTCGCCGGTCATCAGCACGAGGTCGTCGAGCGGCCGTTCGATGGCGCGGCGAATCCAGGCCTCGATCGGCACCGGATCAGGCGCATCGTGGATCGTGAACATCGGGCATTGCAGCACGTCGGCGCCCTGTTCGGCGAGCAGGCGGGAAAACTGCGCCTCCTCGCGCGTCTCGAGGATCAGGATGCGGTAGCCGTTCAGCCGTTCAGCCATGATGGATCCTAACAAACATTGTCGTCATTTGTTCGATTTGACCCCCGCGCCGGGATTGGCGCAAGGCCGCCTGCGGTGTAGACGGGGGCCGAAAATGACCGTTCCATCAATCTGCTCAAGCTTTGGTCAATTGGCATGCCCGACCATCAGTTCGTTTTGACCCTGTCGTGTCCGGACCGTCCAGGGATCGTCTCGGCGGTCTCGACGTTTCTCGCCCATAACGGCCAGAACATCCTGGACGCCCAACAGTTCGATGATGTGGAGACCGGCAAGTTCTTCATGCGCGTGGTGTTCACCGCGGCCGACCTCGCGGTCGAGCTCGCGGCGCTGCAGACCGGCTTTGCCGCGATCGCCGAACGTTTCGGGATGGAATGGCAGATGCGCGATCGCGCCAGCCGCCGCCGGGTGATGCTATTGGTGTCGAAATCCGATCACTGCCTGGTCGACATCCTCTACCGATGGCGCACCGGCGAGCTCGAGATGATTCCGACCGCCATCGTCTCCAACCATCCGCGCGAGACCTATGGCTCGCTCGATTTCGGCGATATCCCGTTCCATCATCTGCCGGTGACCAAGGAGGCCAAGCGGCAGCAGGAAGACGCGGTGTGGAAGCTGGCCCAGGACACCAAGACCGATCTCGTGGTGCTGGCCCGCTACATGCAGATCCTGTCGGACGAGATGTCGGCGCGGCTGTCGGGCCGCTGCATCAACATCCATCATTCCTTCCTGCCGGGCTTCAAGGGCGCTAGGCCCTACCACCAGGCCCATGAGCGCGGCGTCAAGCTGATCGGGGCCACGGCGCATTACGTCACCAGCGATCTCGACGAGGGGCCGATCATCGACCAGGACGTCGAGCGTATAAGCCATCGTGACACGCCTGAGGATCTTGTGCGCAAGGGGCGCGACATCGAGCGCCGGGTGCTGGCGCGCGCGATCCGCTACCATCTCGCCGATCGCGTCATCCTCAACGGACGCAAGACCGTGGTGTTCGTGGACTGATCCGCGTTCACTCCGGTTGTCGCGCTTTGACGGCTAGGGTGTCGCCCTGCATCGAGGTGCTGCATGAAACTCATCCACATGAGCGACATCCATCTGACGACGCCGGGGAGAACGATCTTTGGCCGTGATCCCATGCAGAACTTCGAGCGCGCTGGATCAGGTGCTTGCCGATCACCGCGACGCCGAGCTGATGGTGATCTCGGCGATCTTTCGGGTATCGGCGAGCTCGCTGACTATCACTTGCCGCGCGAACGCCTGAACGGGTTCTCAATCCCGGTGCGGCTCTGCATCGGCAATCATGATCATCGCGAGAGGTGTCTCAGCCTGTTTCCCAAATGCGCCGACGCGGACTGGTTCGCGCAAGGCGTTCACGACACCTCGTTCGGCGGCTACCTGCTGCTTGACACCTACGACCTGCAGACGGCCGCCGGCAGCTTTTGCCCGGCGCGGCAGGCCTGGCTGGAACGCCAGCGCATGACGGCCCGTTCTTCCTGCTCATGCATCACAATCTATTCCCGACCCGCATCGCGCCGGTGGACCGGATCGGCCTGCTCGATGATGCAGTTCCGATCGATCGTCACGAAGCACCGGAGCAAGATCAGGCACATTTTCTTCGGTCACTGCCACATCGTGCCGGGCGGTTCGGTGCGGGCGTTCCCATGACCCTCGCTGCGCCGAACCACGACAGCTATTCAGTATTTGCTGAGGTGCTGACCGTCGCCGATCTGCCGGATTCCTACGGGTGCGTTCGTCGCGACGACAACGTCACTGTCCACATGGTGGAGTTCGGCCACCGCGGCGAAATCATCCGCGAGGATCACTCCAGCTAGTCTGTCGGGCTGTCGCTTATCCCGTGCACGGCACAACCCGGTGCCTGTCCTGGTCCGGCCGTACGCTCAGTGGGCAGCGTCCTGCGGTGGCGTTGCCGGCTTGGCGTCATCGCCGCGCTCGGCCGCAGGCATCAGGCGCTTGCGCTCCCGCTCCTGCATGAACTTGTCGTATTCGGGGGTACCTGCCCGCGGCGGCGCGTCGGCGGGCAGGCCGCCGGCCCAGGCCGGAATGTAGTCGGCCATGCCGGCCGAGAGCTTCCGGTTCACGGTGCCGCATCCTCCGAGCGTACAGGCCGCGAACGCGAGGGCAGTCAGGACAGAGATAGGGCGCGAGAAGAACGGCATGTGAGGCAGGATACAGCCCTGGTCTTTATGGATGATGATCTTGGGCGCGACCGTTCGGCTGCAATTGTGCTTGTTTGTTGACATCGCGGCGCTGTTTGCACAATCGTACAAATGAATCGGGGCCGCCAAGGTGCTCTGGTGGCGCGTGATCGGTTCTTGGCATTGAGTTTCGTGGCTTCTTGGTATTTTAATACCATTTTCTTAGTTGGGTCCGATCGCGTCCCGCGCGACACACATCCATCGTCCGATTGACAGAGGGCACGGGGAGACGCCTTGTCGCGTTGCGGCTTGGCGGTGACACGGTTGGGTTAAGATAAGCCAACAACCGGAACTAAAGCTCAGCGCCGAAGATCAGAAGGGGGAGGGGGATGTCGATGTTCAATCGTCGCAAAATGTTGCTGTGGGGCGCCGCTTCGGCCGTGCTTCCCGGGTTGTGCGCCAGCGTGCCGGCGTGGGCGGACGACGCCGTCAAGATCGGGCTGATCCTGCCGATGACCGGCGGTCAGGCGTCGACCGGCAAGCAGATCGACAACGCCATCAAGCTCTACATGCAGCAGAAGGGCGACACCGTCGCCGGCAAGAAGATCGAGATCATCCTGAAGGACGACGCCGCGGTGCCGGACAACACCAAGCGGCTCGCGCAGGAACTGATCGTCAACGACAAGGTCAATTTCATCGCCGGCTTCGGCGTGACGCCCGCGGCGCTCGCCGCGGCGCCGCTGGCGACGCAGGCCAAGATCCCGGAAGTCGTGATGGCGGCCGGCACCTCCATCATCACCGAGCGTTCGCCCTATATCGTGCGTACCAGCTTCACGCTGGCGCAGTCCTCCACCATCATCGGCGACTGGGCGGTGAAGAACGGCATCAAGAAGGTCGCGACGCTGACCTCCGACTACGCGCCCGGCAACGATGCGCTGACCTTCTTCAAGCAGCACTTCACCGCCGGCGGCGGCGAGATCGTCGAAGAGGTCAAGGTCCCGCTCGCCAATCCGGACTTCGCGCCGTTCCTGCAGCGCATGAAGGATTCCAAGCCCGACGCGATGTTCGTATTCGTGCCGGCCGGGCAGGGCGGCAACTTCATGAAGCAATATGCCGAGCGCGGGCTCGACAAGAGCGGCATCAGGGTGATCGGACCCGGCGACGTCATGGACGACGATCTGCTCAACAATATGGGCGATGCCGCGCTCGGCGCGGTGACGGCGCATCTCTATTCGGCCGCGCATCCGTCCACGATGAACAAGGAGTTCGTCGTCGCCTACAAGAAGGCGTTCGGCAACCGCCCCGGCTTCATGGCGGTCAGCGGCTATGATGGCATCCATCTGATCTATGAGGCGCTGAAGAAGACCAATGGTGCGACCGACGGCGACAAGCTGATCGAGGCGATGAAGGGCATGAAGTGGGAGAGCCCGCGCGGCCCGATCTCGATCGATCCGGAAACCCGCGACATCGTGCAGAACATCTATATTCGCAAGGTCGAGAAGGTCGACGGCGAACTCTACAATGTCGAATTCGCGGCCTTCGAGGCCGTCAAGGATTCCGGCAAGACCAAGAAGTGACGCGCGAAAGTGCGTCATCCCGGGGCGCGCATTAGCGCGAACCCGGGATCTCGAAATTGGTGAAAAAGATTCCGGGTTCAGTGCATGCGCGCTGGCCCGGAATGGCGCGTAAATATCGGGATTCCTCCTCTTTCCATGGCCTCTATCCTCACCAACCTGTTCGACGGCGTCGCCTACGGCATGCTGCTGTTCGTGCTCGCCTGCGGGCTTGCGGTGACGCTCGGGTTGATGAATTTCGTCAATCTCGCGCATGGCGCCTTCGCCATGGCAGGCGGCTATATCTGCGCCGTGCTGGTGAACAATTCCGGCTGGCCGTTCTTCGCAGGCCTGCCGCTCGCCTTTGTCGGCAGCGCGGTGATCGGCATCGCGCTAGAGCGCACGCTGTACCGCCATCTCTATAGCCGCAGCCATCTCGACCAGGTGCTGTTCTCGATCGGCCTGGTGTTCATGTCGGTCGCGGCGGTCGACTACATCATGGGATCGTCGCGGGTGTTCATCAAGCTGCCGGCGGCGCTGGAAGGCCAGATCGACCTGTTCGGCGTCGGCATCGGCCGTTACCGGCTGATGATCGTGGTGATCTGCGGCCTGCTCCCGCTGGCGCTGCAACTGATCCTCGCCAAGACCCGGTTCGGCAGCCGGCTGCGCGCCGCGGTCGACGATTCGCGCGCTGCGATCGGGCTCGGCATCAACGTGCCGCAGGTGTTCGCCTTCACCTTTGCCTTCGGCTGCGGCCTCGCCGGCCTCGGCGGTGCGCTGAGTACGGAGATCCTCGGGCTCGATCCGTATTTCCCGTTGAAATTCATGATCTACTTCCTGATCGTCGTCACCGTCGGGGGCTCGTCCTCGATCACCGGTCCGTTCCTGGCGTCGCTGCTGCTTGGCATCGCCGATGTCGCCGGCAAGTATTACGTGCCCAAGCTCGGTCCGTTCGTGATCAACACCGTCATGATCGTGATCCTGCTCTGGCGTCCGAACGGCCTGTTCGGCCGCACCGCTGCGCGGTGAGGCGCTCATGACGGCGCTATCAGACGTTTCCACTCACGCGATGGCCAGCGCCCGCTGGCGGGTCAGCGAGGTCGCGTTCTGGGCGCTGGCGCTCGCCTGCGCCTTCGTGTTCCCGTCGCGCTATTTGATCATGACCGACATCGTACGGCTCGGTTTGTTCGCGCTGTCGCTCGACCTGATCCTCGGCTACGCCGGGATCGTTTCGCTCGGCCACGCGGCCTTCTTCGGCGTCGGCGCCTATTCGGCCGGCTTGCTGGCGCTGCACGGCATCATCAACGAGCCCGTGATCGCGCTGGTCGCCGCCGGTCTGGTTGCGGCGGTTCTTGGCTTCCTGACCAGCTTCCTGGTCATCCGCGGCGTCGACCTGACGCGGCTGATGGTGACGCTCGGTATTGCGTTGCTGCTGGAAGCGCTCGCCGAACGCTTCTCGAACATCACCGGCGGCACTGACGGGCTGCAAGGCATCGAGATGCAGCCGATCCTCGGTCTGTTCACCTTCGACATGTTCGGCAAGACCGGGTTCTTCTACTCGCTGATCGTGCTGTTCATCCTGTTCCTGCTCGCCCGACGCATTGTGCATTCGCCGTTCGGTCTGTCGCTGCGCGCGATCCGGAACAATCCGCTGCGCGCGGCCGCGATCGGCGTGCCGGTCAACCGCCGCCTGATCGCGGTCTATACGCTTGCCGCCTTCTATGCCGGGATCGCCGGCGCGCTGTTCACCCAGACCACGGCGCTTGCCTCGCTCGACGTGTTTTCCTTCGAGCGCTCGGCCGACCTGATGCTGGTGCTGGTGATCGGCGGCACCGGCTATCTCTATGGCGGCCTCATCGGCGCCGTCGTGTTCAAGATGCTGCAGGAGCTGTTTCAGAGCATCACCCCGCAATACTGGCTGTTCTGGATCGGCCTCGTGCTGGTCGTGATCGTGCTGGTCGGCCGCGCGCGCATCCATCGCTGGGTGCTGTTCGTGCCCAACCTGATCATCCGCCAGTTCGCCGGCCGCAAGGCCGCCGTTGCCGTGCCGGAGAGCGACGCGTCATGACGATCGCGCTGGAAACACGCGGCCTCGAAAAATCCTTCGGCGCTCTTCGCGTCACCCGCGATCTTTCGCTCAAGGTCATGCAGGGGGCCCGCCACGCGCTGATCGGGCCGAACGGCGCGGGCAAGACCACTGTGATCAATCAGCTGACCGGCGTGCTGACGCCGAACAGCGGGCGCATTCTCCTCGAAGGCAGCGACATCACCGGCCTGTCCGTCCACAAGCGGGTGCTGCGCGGGCTGTCGCGCACCTTCCAGATTAACCAGCTCTATCCCGACCTGACCCCGCTCGAGACCATCGGGCTTGCGGTCTCCGAACGGATGGGCCGCGGCGGCGACTGGTGGCGGCGGATGGGGACCCGGAGCGACGTCAACGCCGAGATCGCCGAGATCCTGTCGCGCTTCCATCTGCTCGACGTGATGACGGAACTCACCTCGACCTTGCCCTATGGCAAGCAGCGACTGCTCGAGATCGCGGTCGCGATCGCCGCCAAGCCGCGGGTGCTGCTGCTCGACGAGCCCGCGGCCGGCGTGCCCGAGAGCGAGCGCCACGACATCCTCGCGGCGGTGGCGGCATTGCCGCGCGACGTCACCGTGCTCCTGATCGAGCACGACATGGACCTCGTATTCTCCTTCGCCGACCGCATCTCTGTGCTGGTCAATGGCGGCCTGCTCACCGAGGGCGCGCCCGACGAGGTCGCGCGCGATCCGCAGGTGAGGGCGGTCTATCTCGGCGAGGCCGCCGATGCCTGACCTTCTTTCCATCCAGGGCCTGCGTGCCGGATACGGCGAGGCGGTGGTGCTGCCCGACATGTCGCTGGCGCTTGCGGAGGGCCAGGTGCTCGCGCTGCTCGGCCGCAACGGTACCGGCAAGACCACGCTGATCAATTCGATCGTCGGCATCGTCAGGCGCTTCGGCGGCAGCGTCGCGCTCGCAGGCCGCGACATCACGGCGATGCGGCCCGACCAGCGCGCCCGCGCCGGGATCGGCTGGGTGCCGCAGGAGCGCAACATCTTCCGCTCGCTGACGGTGGAAGAGAACATGACCGCGGTGGCGCAGCCCGGGCCGTGGACGGTCGAGCGGGTTTACGAGATGTTTCCGCGGCTGAAGGAGCGGCGGCGCAATTTCGGCAACCAGCTGTCCGGCGGCGAGCAGCAGATGCTGGCGATCGGCCGCGCGCTGACCCTGAATCCGAAAGTGCTGCTGCTCGACGAGCCGACCGAAGGCCTCGCGCCGATCATCGTTGAGGAATTGTTAAAGGCGATCGGAACCATCACGCGCTCGGGCGGCATCTGCTCGATCATCGTCGAGCAGAACGCGCAAAAGATTCTGGGGCTGGCCGACCGCGTTGTGATATTGGAACGCGGCATGATCGTGCACGATGCCGCAAGCAGCGCGCTGAAAGCCGATCCCTCCGTCCTCGAGCGCCACCTCGGCGTTTCCGGGGCCAAGGCACATTAGAAGGCACATGAGAAACGTCCGGGAGTTGACCATGCAGCGAACCAAGCCTCCGTTCCGCGCCGACGAGGTCGGCAGCTTGTTGCGGCCGCCGAAGATCAAGGAGGCCCGCGCCAGATTGGAGAAGGGCGAGATCTCGGCCGACGAGCTGCGCAAGGTCGAGGACATGGAGATCGAGAAGGTCGTGCACAAGCAGGCCTCGGTCGGCCTGAAGCTTGCGACCGACGGCGAGTTCCGCCGCTCCTGGTGGCACTTCGATTTCCTCAGCCATCTGACCGGTTGCGAACTGTTCCATCCCGACATGGGCATCCAGTTCGCCGGCGTGCAGACCCGGCACGATGCCATCAGGGTGATCGGCAAGCTGGATTTCTCCGATCGTCACCCGATGCTCGATCACTTCAGGTTCCTGAAGAAATACGCCAACCAGGCGCACGTCACGCCGAAGATGACGATCCCCTCGCCGGCGGTGCTGCATTTCCGCGGCGGCCGCAAGCTGATCTCGAAGGAGGTCTATCCGGACCTCGAGGAATTCTATCAGGACCTCGGCAAGACCTACCGCAAGGCGGTCAAGGCGTTCTACGACGCCGGTTGCCGCTATTTGCAATTCGACGACACCGTGTGGGCCTATCTGTGCTCGCAGGAGGAATTGCAGAAGTCGCGCGACCGCGGCGACAATCCCGACGGCCTGCAGGAGATCTACGCCCGGGTCATCAACTATGCGATCGCCGACCGTCCGTCCGACATGGTGATCACGACCCATGTCTGCCGCGGCAATTTCCGCTCGACCTGGATCTCCTCCGGCGGCTACGAGCCGGTCGCCGAGACGCTGCTCACCGGCACCAATTACGACGGCTATTTCCTCGAATATGATTCCGACCGTGCCGGCGGCTTCGAGCCGCTGCGCTTCCTGCCCAAGGGCAACAAGGTCGTGGTGGTCGGCGTCATCACCTCGAAGTTCGGCGAGCTCGAGAAGAAGGACGACATCAAGCGGCGGCTGGAGGAGGCATCCAAATTTGCCCCGATCGAGCAGCTCGCGGTGTCGCCGCAATGCGGCTTCGCCTCGACCGAGGAAGGCAACATCCTCTCCGAGGAAGAGCAGTGGGCCAAGCTGCGGCTCGCCGTCGAGGTCGCGAACGAGGTGTGGGGCAAGTAAGACCGCTTCCTCCGTCATTGCGAGGAGCGAAGCGACGAAGCAATCCATCTTTCCCCACGTGGAGGCATGGATAGAGCTTCGCTTCGCTCGCAATGACGGGTGAGAGCTGTGCTTCACCTCTCCACCAGATAGACCTCGCCGAGCAGCGAGGAGTTCGACCACGGCACCTGCTTGCCCTTGGTCGTGGCGGCGACCTCGGCGCGAACCCGCGTCAGCATCTGTTGCACCTCGAGGCCGGGCGTGCCGACATGGCGCGACAGTGCCGCCGAGAACGGGCTGTTGGCGCCTTCGCCGTCGAGCGCGACCTGGCCCGGCGCGGTCGCGAACGCGATCAGCGTGCCGGCGCCGAGCGTCGAGCCTGATCCGAGCGAGGCGGGCGCGGCAAGGCCGGAGCCGGCCTCGATGCCGCGGCTTAGCCCCGCGGAGGCCACCTGCGGCGCCATCGGATTGTTGCGGCAGGCATCCAGGATCAGGATGTTGGTACGGATCTGATCGTCGAGACCGGCCATGATGATGTCCATGTCGACCATCGCGTCGGTCATGCGCCCGCCCGCCTTGAACTCGGTATCGACCGGCACGAGGTAGTTGCGGCCGTCGACCTGCACGCCGTGACCGGCATAGTAGACCACCGCGATCTGCGACCGCGCGGCCTCGCGCAGGAAATCGTGGATCGTCTGCTGCATGGCGTCGCGCCCGAGATCGAGACCTTCGGAGACGGTGAAGCCGATCTCGCGCAGGCTCTTGGCGATGGCGCGCGCGTCGTTGGGCGGGTTGGGCAGCACCTTCACATGGGCATAGGCACCGTTGCCGATCACCGGCGCGACGCGGCGGCCGGCGGCCGCGGCCTGCACGCGTGCCGCGGACGAGGCTGGAGCAGCTGCGGGCGCCGGCGGTGCAGGGCTGCTCTCGGCGGCAGGTGCCGCCGCGGTCTTGCGCGGGGCGGCGTCGGCCTCCTTCAGCAGCGCCAGCCGCACCTTGGCGGTGGCCTGGTTGGCCTTGCTGCCGGCGTCGGAGGCCGCGCCCTCGAGCACTGACGCGTAGTCTTCCTTGGCGTGCGCGGCATCGCCCTTGGCCTCATAGGCGAGGCCCCGCTGGGTATAGGCCGAGATCAGCACGCTGCCCGGCGGCGTCATGACGTTGACCGGCGCCTTCGCCTTGGCGAGCCGGATCGCTTCCGTCGTGTCCGCAATGGCGCGGGCGATGTCGCCCTTGGCGCGCCAGATCACGGCGCGGCTGATCAGCGGCTGCGGCAGCGACGGGTCGATCCTGACCGCCTCGCTGATGTCGGTGAGCGCGCCGTCGAGATCACCGAGTGCCTGCTTCGAGGAGCCGCGGTTCTGGTAGGAGAAGGCCGATTTCGGACCGGCCTTGATCGCGGCGTCGTAGTCGGCGATCGCCCTGGTGTAGTCGCCCTTGCTGCGATAGGCGTTGCCGCGGTTGTGGAAGATGATGCCGCTCGGCGGGCCCATGCGCAGCGCGTCGTTGAAGTCGGCGATCGCGATGTCGTGCTCGCCCTTGTCGAAATAGGCCGAGCCCCGCAAATTGTAGACGGCGGTGCTGGGCTTGAGGCGCAGCGCCTCGGTGGCGTCGGCAATCACCTGCGCGTAGTTGCCCTTCTTATTCCAGCCGACCGCGCGCCAGAAATAGATGGTGGCAAGCTTCTCGCCGGAAAATACCTTCAGCGCGATGATCTTGGTGCAGGCGTCGATCATCTGGTCGGCCAGGCTGGTCTCGGTCGTACAGAGCGGGCCGAACTGGGCGCGCGCCTGGGCGAAGCAGGCCGCCGACCACAGGACGGCCGCAAGCAGGCAGGGGATCAGGAACAGACGGCGCATCGCTCATCCGGGTGCTGGCCGTCATGGTGATCGGCGTCGGCGGTCCAAGGGGCGGTCATGCCTGTTTGGTGATCGGGGAGCGGAGGGGGTTCAATTGGAGGGAAAAATGAATGCAGCGATCATCCCATGTTCTCGACAAAGGATGGACCATGCTTGGCGGCAAGTCAGGGCCGGGAGGTGGCTCACGCGAGCGTAGCTCAGGATGTCATCGCTCGGTCGCCGGCCACGGCTCCGCCTTCGTGACATAGACCCAATACGGCACGCCAAATCCTGCATGTAGCTGGCCCCATGGCTTCAAATCGAAATGCCAAGCTTGAACGTCGGGACGTTCGACGACTTCCGCCGGGACGATGTACAGAGGTTCGCCAACCACGCCTTTTTCCATGCGTGGAGCAAACACGAAGCCAAAGGGCAGAGGCGGCATTATGGGATGGATCAGATCTTGATAGTGTTCCACGCCGCTTTGAGCGATCATCGCCGCGAACTCCGCAAGATGGACAGAGGGAATGTTCGCCCGAAGAGGCTGGTCGTCGTCGACGACCAGGAAACCAGACATCTGACGACCGCCGAAGACCAGAGACTCGCTGTTGCTTGACGGATTGCTCGCGCTATCCATCTTCTCGACAAAGAAGCGGTGAGCTGCCCAAGGCACGCAAACGAAGAGCGCCGCCGCCACGAGCAATCCAACGAATCCGTTTCGTGACAATCGCGAATGTTGAGAGGACGCGATCGCTGTCCATGTACGGCTGCTCAGTCCCAGTGCAAAGAACAGCGCCATCATCGGCTGACTTGCTGCGAGCGCGCGGGCTCCATCGTCGAAGTAAATGAATGCGGACGATGCCACGATGCTCGTCCAGAGAAGAGCCCAGAATGTGAGTTCGACGGCGTTCGCTCGTCGTATGGCGCCATACAAAAGGCCGACGATGCATATCGCCGTCAGCACGTTCTGGGGCAGCCAGTCCGGCTGGACGACCCATCCGTAGCCTCGCCAGAGCACGCCGGGAAACGTCGTCGCGAATTCCCCGATGCTGTCTGCCAATCGCTGAAAGAGGACGACGGGGTTCGCACGAAAATTGTTCCAGGCGGCAGAGTAGAGTTGCCGGACCATGGCTTCCTCGCTGCCGACCACAGGCGTACCTTCCGCGGCGAGTTTCTTGAGGCAGCCGTCCCAAGTCGTTCCGATCGAAAGGCCACAGAGCACGTAGGCAAAATTGCCGGTGGTCGTCGAACCAGAGCCTGCCCCATAGGCCCGTGGTAGCACGGAATTCAATCCGAGAACGCCGAATAGAACACATGAAGCTGCAAGGCCAATCCTGACCTTTGCTTTGGCGCAACGACCGAATTGCCAGACCAGCCAGACCAGGAGAGCAGGAAGCGTAAACATGCTTCCCATTCGCGTCATCAATGCCATGGCTGTCATCGCAAACGCGACCAGCGCTGCACTGACAGAGCGATCGTGGAAGGCCTTGAGGAAAAATGGGATCGACAGCAGCGCCCAGAACAATCCCAGTGGTTCGGTGAGCGTTGTCGGCACGAAATATCGGCTGTAGATATAAGTCAACGCAAGGAAGGCCATTCCAGCCCAGACGCCGCGCCACTTCATGATCGCGTGTGTCGCGAAACAAATCGCGCCTGCCAGCAGGCAGGCTTGCAGAATCAGCATGTGCTGCAGAGAAAGGTTGCCAAAAATCAGGAGAACCGATCTGAAGGCTGCGGCCAGAGGCCGCCGAAGTGCGAACCAGCTCCAGCTGCCATGCGCCACCTGACTTTGGGCGGACGCCAAGTAGCCGTTTGCGTCTGAAAACGGAAGCAGACCACCAAGAATCGTGGCGCTGGGGTCGCTGGGTCTGACGACCCCCGCCCACATGGCGCTGATGCAAAAGACCAATGCACACGCGACGATCGGAAATCCAGACCAGGCGAGGAGCCGCCGCAGGGCCCGTTCGTGTGCTTCTGTCCGGACCTGCTGAGATGCATTCGAGCCGATCAACCACGTCGTTACCGCACCGAGCCCGGCGAGCATCAAGAGCGGGTACGTGAGAAACGGCTCGTTGCTGGCGGCCCATTTGGCTAATGGCGACCAGCGGATCAGCGCGGCGGTTGGCAGCGCATAGCCGCTCGCCCATGCATAGAGGCTGGCGACGACGAATGCCGCCGAGGCAACTAACGCGGCCCCGCAGAGCCCGGCCAGGATCCAATAGGGTGTTCCCAGCAGGGCCGTCCTCGATCGCTCCCCATACCGGTTCACGAACGATCCGAGCGGCCCGGAATACGCAAAACAGCCGAGCAGTGCGCACAGTATCGCAAGTGCAGAGGAGACCCAGGCTCTCGGTCGTACGCTGTAGCGAAGGGTTGCTACTGCCGCCGCATCATTCTTTACGTCAGGGGGAAGCGCGAAGATCACGTAATCCCCCCAGTGGCTAAAGCCGGCCGTAGTACCCGACCGAATGAGATCGTGCAGAGTGTGCTGGGGCCCCATCGTGTGGCCGTTGATGCTCAGCTCGAGCATCGATTCAAATGGCTTCCCGCTGCTGTCCCCGACCAGCGGTTGCCTCCACCATGGCGGCGCCGCTTCCTGCGGAACACCCAATATCAGTGAAGCGCGCGGCGGATTCGTCTCTGCTCCGAACGGTCCGGGAAATTTGAACTCCCTCTGCCAGACACCGAGCTGAAGCACGAGTGAGACCAGGGTCAACGCGGTCAGCGGCCAGAACAGCAATCTGGCTATTCTGACGCCTGCCAGCGTCCAATCGCTGCCTCTGCCGCTGGCCGTTGCGAAGGTTCTCAGCAGTTGCTGCATTCCTACACTCGCTCGACCACGACGATCATTCGGAACGCGAGGTGCTTGCGAAGGAACACCGGTACCATCTTTTCAAACTGCAGCGTCGGGCTGACCAGAGCCGCCGGAATCAAAGACCATCTCTGCAATCCGCCGCTCATCGGATAGGCAAACAGGCTGTGCCAGTCCACGCTGCGCACGCGCAGCGATGGCACGGTCTGTTCCACGCGCCGGCGGGCCGGCTCCGTCGCAAACAGCAGCGAGGGAATGGCCTGGTTTGCGTCGAACGGGTCACGATTGGGATCGATCGGCACCGGAGCGAATGGATCGGCAGTCATATCCACCGGCTCTTCGTGAAAGTGGTCGTAGAACCTGCGCGCCAACGTCGTCATCGCCGGCTCGATCATCACGAGCCGTCCGCCTGGCTTCAGCACACGTGACGCCTCGTTGAGGAATTCAATCGGGCGCTCCAGATGATGCAGGACGTCGAGCATCACCACGCCGCCAAATACGCCGCCCTGGAACGGCAGCCGGTGAGCGTCGGCCACCACATCGATGCCGGGAAAGCGCAGGATGTCGACGGAGACGACATCCGGGCGAGTTTGTTTGATGTGGGCGGTGCCCCCACCGATATCGAGAATCGCGCCCTCCGGACAGTTCTCAAACAGCTGCCGATGGTAGTCTTGGTAGAGAAGGCGAATCGCCCGCTTCGTTTCCCACACTTCGCGGTGAACGATCTGGCGCTGGTTCAAGCCGGCTGGATTGTCTGTCACGGCTCACCGATCATATGGCTTTGAGCTTGCGATACGCGAATACAACCATCTTCAGCAGCAGCCAGCCGTCGCGAAAGCGCGAAATCTGAGTCTGGCCGAACGTGCGGGCCTTGTAGTGAATGGGCGTCTCGATCAGCTTCAGGTTTTGCTTCACCGCACCGAAGATCAGGTCGAAGTCACCGAACGGATCGAAATTGCCGAAATAGGATCGCTCGCGCGCCAGCACCTCGTAGTCCTTTCGCAGCAGGACCTTGGTACCGCACAGGGTGTCGGTCAATCGCGTGTTGGTCAGATAGCTGAAGATGTAGGCGAAGCATCGATTGGCAATCAGGTTGAGCGGCCGCATCGCTTCGTTTTCCATCGGATAGATGAGGCGGCTGCCATTGACGAATTCAGCTTTGCCGCTTTCGATCACAGCATGGTACTTTGGTAACGCCTCGGGCGGCATGGTCAGGTCCGCATCGAGAATCATCAGGACGTCCTGCTTGGCTGCCGCAAAGCCTTTTCGTACGGCGTCACCTTTGCCCTTGCCGTCCTGCTTCAGCACCGTGATGTCCCAAACGCCCCGATAGGCGTCGCGAACCCGCTCGCACTCCTCGAAGGTGCCGTCACTTGAGTTGCCCTCGACGAAGATGATCTCTTGCGCGCTGCCGAACCTGGGCATGCGCTTGATGGCGCTCTCGATGTTGCCACGTTCGTTGCGGCAAGGAATGAGGATGCTCGCCGAGAGCTTCCGGTCGGCAAACTGCCGTATGGGGCGCCCAACAAAATATGTCCGCAAGCAAAGATTGCGGATGCCCGGCAGCGGCGCGATGAACCGGTTGATGAAGGGCCCCAGCCCGAGCCACCGCCGCGGCAGCAATTGCCTTTGCTCGTGCCTGATGACCTCAAGGTCGGCAAGATCCATCAGATTAAGGAAGTCCGAGGTGGCGATATAATTGATCTTCGGCTGCCGGCTCTTCAGTCTGAGCATTTCTCCGATCTTGAGGATCGGTTCCCAGAGGGGGGAATAATAGGAAATCACCAGTCGCGTCGATGGTGAGCAGATCCTCTGGATCAGCCCAAGCGTCCCATCGATGTCGTCGAACATCCCGATCGTGTCCGCGATAACGATGTAGTCGAATGGACCTTCGATCGCGTCGAACGTTTGCGGATCTTCCACGTCGCCTTCATGAAATTGCAGATTGGGGAATCGTTCGCGCGCCCGCGTGATCGCCGCCTGGCTGAAGTCGACGCCCACTCCATAAGAAGGCTCAAGCGCGGCGAGCAGCTCGCCGCGGCCGCAACCCAGTTCAAGCACACGCTTTCCAGGAGGAATCAGAAAGCGCATGTACTGAAGGTCTTCGGCATAGTAGGCCGAATTGATCTTCCGCCAGCGCTCCTGTTCCTCAAGCGTGGCCTCGATGCGCTCCAGGAATTCGCGCTTACGGTTGCTGAGCGGCCGCGGCTCGCTGGACAAAGTCGCCGCTGTGTTCGCCTGGGATGAATAAGAAGCCAATGCAATCTCCGACAGTCACGCTATTGCACACGGGCAATTGCATTGATGCAGGCGCCGTCCGAAACCATTCGGCCTAGTTCGGCGGCCGAGGAAGGCAGCGCGTTGCCGTGCTTTTCATCGAAAAAACGGTACCCGTTTGGAATGAAATACGAAAAGAGTTCTTCTAGGGAGGTCCCTCGTTCCTCGAGCACGTAGGGCGCCAGTTCCATGACGAAAATCGGCTTCACGTCCTTCATGAGCTTTGAGGCTCCGCGGAGAACGTCGCACTCGTAGCCATCCACATCCAGCTTGACGAGCTGCACCCGCAGATCCGGGAACTGGGCCAGAACATCGTCGAGTCTGCGAGCTTGCGCGGCTTCCGTGCGCATCTCACGCCCAAGGTGCTTTGCGTGCAAGCCGCTTTCATTGGTGAGCGGCCAGCTCGAATAGATGGCTGACGGAACGGGTTCGGCGTCCTTACCGGTCAGGAAGCAGTGCAGAGGGATCACGCGCTTCTGCAGCTCGGGATTCAGTTCGAGATTGCGATTGAGCTTGCGAAAGGCGAAGTCGGTCGGTTCGAAGGCGAGAACGCGTCCTTCCGGACCAACGAGGCGAGCCAGATGGAGCGTGTGGGCTCCTACATTGGCCCCAATATCGAGGACCAGTGATCCGGGCTTCACAAGCTCGCGCAGCGTGGCCCTCGTTTGGCGCTCGTAGATATTGCCGAGATAGATCGCGAAATCGATGCCTTGCGCCAGGTCCAGATCGTAGTTGATGCCGTTTCTGACGGCGATCTGACGATCGGATCTTCCCAGCAGCGACCGTCCAGCGCGAACGGCGCGGTACATCAAGCGAGCGGCACCGATCTTGTGAGTGGTTTTCATTGGCGAATTTGGTGTCCCTAAAGCCGGCACTCTTAACGAACGTCGGCGCGGTTGTAAAACGTGCGGATTGGGTCGCTCGTCGAGCTCGGCTCCCCGATGCGAAGGGGGCTGTGGAACTTTTGTTTGAAAATCGGTGGTTGTGACAATTCGCGCCGCAAAAGCGCGGCGAGAGAGCGCATCCGATCGTGTGGACCAGGCGATAGCGGTCAAACAGGGGCGGTCGTGCCTCGCGGTATGGTCCTTCGATAGCGCGTAGGCCTTCCATTGGTGGGAAGATGGTGATATGAACTCACCACGTGAAGCTTCTGCCCACTCTTGTCCCACTCGCCACTGCCCACTCAAGACGCCATGAAGAACGACGAAATCCTCAGTCAGATCACGGATTTCTGCCGTCGCTCCGACATGGCGGAGACGACGTTCGGCCGCCGCGCCGTCAATGACGGCAAGCTGGTGTACCGGCTGCGGGAGGGCAAGCGCATCACGATCGATACGCTCGACCGCATCAACGCCTTCATCGCGACCTCGACGCCGGGCGGCGTGGCGCCGTCGCGCGGCCTCGTGGTGCCGCCGGAAAAGCGCGATCCGCGGGGCAATTTCCGGTTCTTCGAGAACCGCCAGCGCTATTTGCTGTTCGTCCACACCTGCAGTGAGAAGCGGGTGATCGCCGACCGGGTTGCGCTGGAGCTGGCAGCCATCCATCCGCGGCCGCCGGCACTGCGGGTGTTCGATGCCGGGATGGGCGACGGCACGGTGCTGGCGCGGGTCTTGCGCGCCATGCATGGCCGCTTCCCACATATGCCGTTCTATGTCGCCGGCAAGGAACTGAGCCTGGAGGACGTCCGCCTGACCCTCGACAAGGTCCCCGACCGCCTGTTCGAGCATCCGGCCAGCGTCTTCGTGTTCACCAACATGTATTACGCCGAGGCGCCGTGGCTGACGCCCAAGAACTCCGCGGCGGCCGCCAGCATGATCTGGCACGAGGTGGCCCTGCGAGGCGCTTCCTCGGGTGAGTTCGAGGCCCAGATCGCCGAACTCGGTCCGTTCCTGGAGCAGAACTGGCGCGCCAACCTCAGCCCCGGCAATGCGATGCCGATCTATGAACGGCCGGTGGCGCTGGTCCTGTACCGGGACGATCACCGGTTCCTGCTCGATTCCATCATTCCGCGGGCCGGCCGGACCGAAGCCAATTTCGATCTTGTGATCGCCTCGCAGCCTTACCGTGCCAAATCCTCGGTGAACTTCCGCGCCAAGCGGATCATCGCGCCGCTGGCCCGCGCGCTGCGCGGTGGCGGACGGCTGATAGGAATCCACTCCCACGGCGGCGATCCCGGGCTTGAAATGATTCAAGCCGTCTGGCCCGGAGAAAATCCTTTCGCCGTCAGCCGCCATGAGATACTGCGCGCGGTGAAATACGAACTGGGCTCCGCCGGCCGCGAGCTGAACTTCAACGCCTACGCCGATAACCGTTCGATCTTCCGATATGATATGGAAGCGCTGCCCAATGAGGTAACCGGCTCGATCGGAACCTCGACGGCCTTTGCTGCGTGGAATGCGGCGGTGTATGTCGCGCAGATCGAAGATGAGCGGTTGACCGAAACGACCGAAAACGGGCGAGCTCTCGAGGCCACGCGCGAAGTTCTCCGCAAACACAACGGGCTGTGGTTCTACGACGAATCCTACGTCATCTCGCGGCGACGAGACTGACATGCCGGGGACATATTCACCAACCAACGTCGGACTTCGACTTAACAAGGGGTTTGCTTGATGCGCGCGTCTTACCTGTTCACCAGCGAGTCGGTCTCGGAAGGCCATCCGGACAAGGTCTGTGATCGTATCTCGGATGAGATCGTCGATCTGTTCTATCGCGAGGGACCGAAAGCGGGCATCGACCCGTGGCAGATCCGCGCGGCATGCGAGACGCTCGCGACCACCAACAAGGTGGTGATCGCCGGCGAAACGCGCGGCCCGAGCTCGGTCACCAACGACCACATCGAGAGCGTGGTTCGCTCTGCAATCAAGGACATCGGTTACGAGCAGGACGGCTTCCACTGGAAGAACTGCGACATCGAGATCCTGCTGCATCCGCAGTCGGCCGACATCGCGCAGGGCGTCGACGCGCTGCAGCCGGGCGAGGTCAAGGAAGAGGGTGCCGGCGACCAGGGCATCATGTTCGGTTACGCCACCAACGAGACGCCGGACCTGATGCCGGCGCCGATCTTCTACGCCCACAAGATCCTGCGGCTGATCTCCGAAGCGCGCCACTCCGGCCGCGAGAAGGTGCTGGGTCCGGACTCCAAGAGCCAGGTCACGGTGCAGTACGAGAACGGCAAGCCGGTCGGCGTCCGCGAGATCGTGGTCTCGCACCAGCATCTGGTCGAGGACCTGTCGTCCAAGCAGATCCGCGACATCGTCGAGCCCTATGTCCGCGAGGCGCTGCCGAAGGAGTGGATCAGCGACAAGACGATCTGGCACATCAATCCGACCGGCAAGTTCTTCATCGGCGGTCCCGACGGCGACTCCGGCCTGACCGGCCGCAAGATCATCGTCGACACCTATGGCGGCGCGGCTCCGCATGGCGGCGGCGCGTTCTCCGGCAAGGATCCGACCAAGGTCGACCGCTCGGCCGCCTATGCCGCGCGCTATGTCGCCAAGAACATCGTCGCGGCCGGTCTCGCCGACCGCTGCACGCTGCAACTTGCCTATGCGATCGGGGTGGCGCGTCCGCTGTCGATCTACATCGACACCCACGGCACCGGTAAGGTGTCGGAGGATCAGCTCGAGAAGGCGGTGGCCAAGGCGATGGATCTGACGCCGCGCGGCATCCGCAGCCATCTCGATCTCAACCGCCCGATCTACGCGCGCACCTCGGCCTACGGCCATTTCGGCCGCACGCCCGACAATGAGGGCGGCTTCTCCTGGGAGAAGACCGATCTCGTCGAGCAGCTGAAGCGCGCGCTCTGATACTTGCGTCATTCCGGGGCGCCCGCGGGAGCGAGCGAACCCGGAATCCCTAATCATCACCTCGAGATTCCGGGTTCGCCTCTTCGAGGCGCCCCGGAACGACCAGTTCAACAACAGGACGCTCAAATGAACGCCCCCACGAAGCCCGGCTTCACCGACTACATCGTCAAGGACATTGCGCTCGCCGATTTCGGCCGCAAGGAGATCTCGCTGGCCGAGACCGAGATGCCCGGCCTGATGGCCACCCGCGAGGAGTTCGGCCCCAAGCAACCGCTGAAGGGCGCGCGCATCGCAGGCTCGCTGCACATGACGATCCAGACCGCAGTGCTGATCGAAACGCTCGCTGCGCTCGGCGCCGACATCCGCTGGGTCTCCTGCAACATCTATTCGACCCAGGATCACGCCGCCGCCGCGATCGCCGCGGCCGGCATTCCGGTGTTCGCAGTCAAGGGCGAGACGCTGACCGAGTACTGGGACTACACAGCCAAGCTGTTCGACTGGCACGGCGGCGGCACGCCCAACATGATCCTCGATGATGGCGGCGACGCCACCATGCTGGTGCATGCCGGCTACCGCGCCGAGCAGGGCGACACCGCCTTCCTCGACAAGCCGGGCTCCGAGGAAGAGGAAATCTTCTACGCGCTGGTCAAGCGCCTCTTGAAGGAGAAGCCGAAGGGCTGGTTCGCCGAGATCGCCAAGAACATCAAGGGCGTCTCGGAGGAGACCACCACGGGCGTGCATCGCCTCTACGAGATGGCGAACAAGGGCACGCTCCTGTTCCCGGCGATCAACGTCAACGACAGCGTCACCAAATCGAAGTTCGACAACCTCTATGGCTGCCGCGAGTCGCTGGTCGACGGCATCCGCCGCGGCACCGACGTGATGCTGTCGGGCAAGGTCGCGATGGTTGCCGGCTTCGGCGACGTCGGCAAGGGCTCGGCCGCCTCGCTGCGCCAGGCCGGCTGCCGCGTCATGGTCTCCGAGGTCGATCCGATCTGCGCGCTGCAGGCGGCGATGGAAGGCTATGAGGTCGTGACCATGGAAGACGCGGCGCCGCGCGCCGACATCTTCGTCACCGCCACCGGCAACAAGGACATCATCACCATCGAGCACATGCGCGCGATGAAGGATCGCGCCATCGTCTGCAACATCGGTCACTTCGACAACGAGATTCAGATCGCGAGCCTTCGCAATCTGAAGTGGACCAACATCAAGCCGCAGGTCGACGAGATCGAATTCCCCGACAAGCACCGCATCATCATGCTGTCGGAAGGCCGCCTCGTGAACCTCGGCAATGCGATGGGCCATCCGTCCTTCGTGATGTCGGCGTCCTTCACCAACCAGACGCTGGCGCAGATCGAGCTGTTCGCCAACAACAAGGACGGCAAGTACGCCAAGAAGGTCTACGTGCTGCCGAAGACGCTCGACGAGAAGGTCGCCCGCTTGCACCTCGCCAAGATCGGCGTCAAGCTGACCGAGCTGCGCAAGGATCAGGCCGACTATATCGGCGTGAAGCAGGAAGGTCCGTACAAATCGGATCACTACCGCTACTGATCCGCGCCCGCAGCAATCGATCACGTGAAGAGCCCCGGCCTCGCCCGGGGCTTTTTGCTAGGCAGGCTCGTGCATCAAGCTGGGATGCCGCACGCAATTTGACTGGTCGCCCCCGTGCACCGGTCGAGGACCGGTCATACCAAAATGGGCCGTGCAATAAGGTCCTTTTCGGATTCGGGAAATCAGAGATGGCCTGCCAAGGCTCGGGTTGCTAGGGTCGGCTCTCTCGGGTTACAGAGCTACTTGCCCTGCGGCTCTTGCCCCGCAATCGGCTAGTCAGTAGGGGAGGCAAATGCGCTGCCCCTCCAAAGTGAGGCATCATCATGGGTTTGGCGCTCAACGTTGCAGTCCTATTGCGCGGGTGGCTTTTGGCACACCATGCCAACGGGCCGGTCGCAACGCTTGGTGTGATGGACTGCGGCTTCTCAGAGAAGGCCTTTACTAAAGCCATAGAGAAGGTTTCGCTATGGGCATCCGCCGATCGCCCTATGAGCGCGGCTCGTTATTTTCAAATGTGCGGAGGGCTAAATGATCTGTCAAGCATCGACATCAGCAAATACGAGGGCGCCGATTTCGAGTTTGATCTAAACAATGAAAGTCTTCCACCTGAATTGATCGGCCGCTTCGGCGTGGTGCTTAACGGCGGGACGCTGGAGCACGTCTTTCACGTTCCGAACGCGCTCACCAACATCTCGCGCATGCTGCGTCCCGGCGGCCTTGCCGTCCATATCTTGCCGATGAGCAATTGCGTTGATCATGGCTTCTATCAATTCAGCCCTACGCTCATGCTTGACTATTATGCGGCGGCGAAATTCGACCTGCTCAACTCGATTTCGCTTCACTTCTCTCCGCAGTCGCCGCGCTGGCTCGTTAAACCAGCCCTGCTCGGCTCGTACGGCGAAGGCCTTATCGGCACCTTCGACCAAAGAATCGCCTTCCACATGCTCGTCGCCCGCAAGCGTCCCGATTCCCTCGATTGGGCAATCCCAATCCAAAGCCTGTACGGCCGGAAATTTACAGGTCAACGCCATCTATCCGACGCGATCGAGTGGTTCAGTCCCTTCGAGATTGAGAACGGTCGCCGGATCGAGTCCGGTAAACCGACCGAGTTTCGTATCGAGTCGTTTGCGAGCAACGGCGGCTTAATGTGGGGTGCGACACTGCCGGATTATCTTCCGCGGGGTGACGACAGTACGAGCCCCATAAGTTCTAGCCTCGCATTGTTCGAGGATGGTAAGCTCCTTGGACCACCCCACTCAGCTCATGACACGATCCAGAAAATTGGGCGAGGCGCATATTCGCATTGGGGTGGAGCGCTCTTCTTGTCGTCTAGCGACGGATCCGATCCAAATACGAATGGACGTCAATACCTCTGCAAGCTGTGAGCGAGTCGGCTATATATTGGTCACGCGGACGAGTTTACTGGAAGAACCTGATGAAGCACCGTCTCGAGCTGGCTGCGGACGTATCGATATTGCTTCCCGATCCGTTCGCAGTCCTAATCTAAATAGCTTGAACAGAGCATGAGTGAACGGCAGCACAGCTCGCTCATGAACCTGGTGATGGTCGCTGATTTCATCAATCGTGTCATTTCGTCACCGGTCGGTGTCGTGTTTCGCTGTTGGATGCAGCCGCGCAGTATCCCGGGAGGTCGTGGAGGCTGGAGTGCCGCGCGCCGATTCGGAGAGTGTTGCCGCAAGTCTTAAATCTGGTTCGATGTTAGCTTGATGCGCCGATCGGACGTACTTTCTTTCGCAAAGGCGCTGCGCGCTTTGAAGACACTAGCCACTACGCGCGCTCGGGCGTCAACCGCATCTCACCGTAACATCCGTGACGATGTGCAGCCCCCCTCGATCGGGTGAGACGGACACATCATACACTGAGTTGTGCTCCGGATAAGCACCGGAGGACTTGCCATGTAGGGCAACTCAGTGGTCACTTGCGCGCGAGGAGGGAGCCGGACGAGCGTGTTTAGGTCACGGTCTTTCGGTCGCCGGCGCTGTGCCGTGCCCCAGTTGCCGTGAGATCTCGCCCGCACAATCGCGCAGCGCAGTTGCAATTGCGCTGTCCCAGCTGGCGTCGAAGGTGCCCTCCGGGCCCATCGCTGTGATGACCAGCGCGACGTGGCGGGCGTGATCGAACACCGGCGCGGCGAAGGCGTTGACGCCGGGCAAGGGATCGCCGATCGCCCGCGCCAGCCCGCGGCTGCGGACCTCGGCGAGGATATCGGCCGTCTTCGCGTCCGCCGGCGGACGCTTCGGATTGTAGCCGACGCCGAGGCGATCGAGGCCACTGTCGAGCGCAGTCCTGATCGCGTTCGGCGGCATGAAGGCGGCGAAGGCGCGGCCGGTCGCGGTCTCGAGCAGCGCCACCACCGATCCGACGCGCATCGCGATATGCACCGGATGGCTCGGCTCCTCGAGCCGCACCACGGTCGCACCGTGGGTGCCCCAGACCGACAGCGACACCGCGTGATTGATGCTGTCGGCGAGCGCTGCGATCCGCGGCGTTGCGATCCGTACCGCCGACTGCCGGCGCAGGCTGATCAGGCCGAGCTCGAGCGCCAGCGCCCCGATCTCGTAACGGCCAGTGGTCTCGTCCTGCTCGATCAGGCCGATGCGGGAAAAGCTGACGAGATAGGGATGCGCCTTGGCCGGCGGCATGCCGGCTTCGCGGGCGAGATCGCGCAGCATCATCGGTTCGCCGCTGCGGGCCAGCGCGCGGAGCAATTCTCCGCCGACCTCGATCGACTGTATGCCGCGGCTCTCTCTCGTCATGTGGCCCTGCCAGCTCCGACAATGTGCTTATACGGCGAGAAACCCTCCGTCGACCGGCATGGTCACGCCGTTCACATAAGATGCCAGCTCCGATGCGAGGAACACCACCGGGCCGACCAGCTCCTCCGGCTGCCCGACGCGGCCGAGCGGTGTGCGGCCCAGAAATCCGGCGAGCCGGCCCGGGTCGTTGCGGGTCGCTTCGGTCATCGCCGTTTCGATCACGCCGGGCGCGATCGCATTGACACGAATGCCGTCGGCGGCAAGCTCGCGGGCGAGCGCCTGGGTGAGGAGCTTGACGCCCCCCTTGGACGGCGCATAGCCCAGCGTATCGGCAACGCCGAGGAAGGACGCGATCGAGCCGAGATTGATGATCGTGCCGCGCGTCTCGCGCAATGCCGACAGGAAGGCGTGGGTGACGTTGAATGTGCCGGTCAGGTTGACGTCGAGCACCCGCCGCCAATTCTCGCGTGCACGGGGCGAGCCGATGCCCTCACGGATGATGATGCCGGCATTGTTGACCAGGATCGCGATCGGCCCGACCTCGCGCGCCGCACGCTGCGCCAGCGCGGAGCACGCCTCCGCATCGGTGACATCGAGCTCGAACGGCCATGCCGCGCGGCCGTGCTGGCGAATGTCGGCCGCGGTTTGCTCGGCGCCGGCGCGATCGATGTCGGTCACTACAACGTCCGCGCCATGCGCCGCGAGGCCAAGCGCGATGGCGCGACCGTTGCCGTGCGCAGCGCCCGTCACCAGCGCGCGCTTGCCTGCGAGCAGAGTCGCCATTGCGCTCATGGCGCGCTTCCTTCCGCCGCCACGCCGGCGATGTGCCTGCCCGCGATGTAGCCGAAGGTCAGCGCAGGCCCGAGTGTGATGCCGGCGCCGGGATAGTTGCCGCCCATGATGCTCGCCATGTCGTTGCCGGCGGCATAGAGGCCGGCGATCGGCCGGCCGTCGGCGTCGAGCGCGCGGGCATTGGCATCGGTCCTTATGCCGGCATAGGTGCCGAGATCGCCGATCACCATCTTGATGGCGTAGAACGGCCCGTGCTGGATCGGCGCGATGCAGGGATTGGGCCCGTGCAGCGCATCGCCCTGGTAGCGGTTATAGGCGCGCGAGCCCTTGCCGAAGGCGGGATCGCGTCCCTCCGCCGCGGTGGTGTTGAACTCCGCGACGGTCGCCTCGAGCGCCTTGGCGTCGATGCCGGCCTGCGCGGCGAGCTCCGCCAGCGTCGCGCCGCGCTTGAGATAGCCGGTCTTCAGATGATGGCCGAGCGGCATCGGGCGCGGCGGCACGCAGCCGAGGCCGTATTTGCGCAGCGTCTCGTGATCGCAGATGAGATGCGCCGCGATCTCCTCGCCGGGCTTCGCCGCCTTGATCATCGCCTGCACGAAGTCGTGGTAGGAATTGCCTTCATTGGCAAAGCGCCTGCCATCGGCCATCACCGCGATCACGCCCGGCTTGGCGCGATCGATGAAATGCGGCATCACGCCCTTCGAGCCGTCCTTGCGCGTCGTGACCGAGACCGGCACCCAGGCCGCGGCGTTCGGCAGCGAGTCGTCGACGCGGCCGCCGGCGGATTCCGCAAGGCGCAAGCCGTCGCCGGTGTTGCCGGTCGGGCCCGGCGAATAATGCTCTTTTCCAGTGGGGGCGTGCGGAAACATCTTCTGCCGTCGCGCGACGTCATGCGGGAAGCCGCCGCAGGCGAGCACCACGCCACGCTTGGCGTTGACGCGGATCGTGCGCCCTTCACGCACGACGACCGCGCCGCGCACCGCGCCGTTCTCGACGATCAATTCGCGCACCGGCGAGTTGAGCCAAAGCGGGATCTTGAGGTCGAAGGCGGATTTCGCCAGCCGTCCGGCGAGCGCGTTGCCGTTGGTCAGCGTCATGCCGCGGCCGTTGCGCATCACGTCGATGGCGTGCTTCGACAGCCGTTTGGCGACATAGGCCGCCGAGGTCAGCGATCTCGTCGCGCGCATGAAATGCACAATCTCCTTGCCGGAGCCGAGCATCATGCCGAACACGGTGAGCTCGGGCAGGGGGCTGCCGAGATTCTTAAGGGCGTCGCCGAGCTCGTGGGCGTCGAACGGCCGCGTCACCATCGAGCGGCCGCCCTGCGCGCCGCCCGGCGCTTCCGCATGATAGTCCGGGAAGGTCAGCGGCATGTCGAAGCGCACCGCGGTGCTGGTGGTGAAGAATTCGACCGCCTTCGGCCCTTCGGTCAGGAACGCATCGACGCGCGCGGCATCAAAGCTGTTGCCGGCCTCGTGGCGCAGATAGGTTTTGGCCTGATCGGGGCTCTCCTCGATGCCCCAGGCCTTGGCCAGCGAGGTGCCGGGGATCCACAGCCAGCCGCCGGAGCGCGCGGTGGTGCCGCCGAACCGCGGCTCCTTTTCGACCACCAGGACCTTGAGGCCGTGATGGCCGGCGGTGACCGCCGCCGACAGCCCGGCGCAGCCGGAGCCGACGACCAGCGCGTCGCAATGATACGTTTCCTGGGTTTGTTCGTTGGCCACGCGATCGATCCTATTTCTTGAGCAGCGGGCACTTCGACTCGGAGATCGGACGATAGGCATCGTCGCCCTTCACCGTCTTGACGATGTCGAGATAATCCCACGGCTCCTTGGACTCCGAAGGCTTCTTCACCTTCGCCAGATACATGTCGCGGATCACGCGGCCGTCCTCGCGCAGCTTGCCGCCATGCACGAAGGTGTCCTCGATCGGCAGCTCGCGCATCTTGGCCATCGCCGCCTTCGGATCGTCGGTGCCGGCGGCCTGGATCGCCTTGAGATAATGCAGCACCGAGCCGTAGACGCCGGTCTGGATCATGGTCGGCATCACATTGGCGCGGGCGTAGAACTTCTTCGACCAGGCGCGCGTCTTCTCGTCCATGTTCCAGTATGACGCCGTCGTCATGTAGGTGCCCTGCGCGGCGTTGAGGCCGATCGCATGCACGTCGGTATCGAACATCAAGAGGCCGACCAGCTTCTGGCCGCCCTGCACGAGGCCGAACTCGCCGGACTGCTTGATCGAATTGTCGGTGTCCTGGCCGGCATTGGCGAACGCCACCACGTCGGCCTTCGAGCTCTGCGCCTGCAGCGCAAAGGAGGAGAAGTCGGCGGTGTTGGTCGGATGCTTGACGCTGCCGAGCACCTTGCCGCCCATCTCGTTGATGAAGCGCGTCGCGTCCTTCTCGAGCTGCTGGCCGAAGGCGTAATCCGCGGTGACGAAGAACCAGGACTTGCCGCCTTCCTTGATCACGGCCGAGGCCGTCACCTTGGAGAGCGCGTAGGTGTCGTAGGCGAAATGCACCGTGTTGGAGCTGCACAGTTCGTCGGTCAGCGAGCTCGCGCCGGGTCCGGACAAGAGCGCGATCTTGTTGCGCTCGCGCACCATGTTGTGCACGGCGATCGCGATGCCGGAATTCGGGATGTCGACGACCGCGTCGACCTTGCCGTTGTCGAACCAGCCGCGCACGACCTGCACGCCGACATCGGTCTTCATCTGGTGGTCGGCGGAGATGATCTCGATCGGCTTGCCGAGCACGGTGGGGCCGAATTCCTCGACCGCCATCCTGGCCGCCTCGACCGAGCCCGGGCCCGAATTGTCGCGTCCCCAGCTCGACAGGTCGGTCAGCACGCCGATGCGCACGACGTCATCGGAAACCTGGGCGTGAGCGGCCGTGGTCATCGCCGCGACAAGGGCTGCCGCCAGAAACTGTCTCATCATTCCTCCCTTTGGATGTCCGCGCTCTTCGGCGGGTCACTCAGGATTAGGAATTGTCTAATCAATTTGTCAATGGCGAATTAGGTGTGTGAATAGTGTCACAAAGTTGGCACCCGTGCGGCGCGACGCTTCACATTTGGTGAGCGAACGCTTACATGGCTCGTCCGGGACGGCACCGCGGCAACGAGTCCGGCTCATTTGCCAGACCGCGCCGCAGTGCCAAGTCACTATGAAACAGGGGAATTTTCGCGGATGGCGACGCGTTTCGCCGCCCGGACTGGGCCACCCGTGAAGGGCAAGGCTCCTGCGGGGCGGGGCACGAAGAGCGTCGGCGGGCAGCGATCATAGACGGATCATGTTGAGACAGCTCTTCGCGCCGCAGCTCGTCATTCTTTACGTGCTGGTGGCCTCTACGCTCTACGTCCACTTCCGCGGCAAGCATCGATTGCGCTTCGCTCGCCAGCTCGGCGATCACTCGACCTACCTCGCGCCCTACAATGTGCTGATGTATGCCGGCTCCGCCGTGCCCAACACGCCGGTGATTCCGGTCGAGCAGTTTCCCGAGCTCAAGAAGCTCTCCGACAATTGGGAGACGATCCGCGACGAGGCCACGCGCCTGTTCGACGAAGGCTTCATCCGTGCCGCGGCCAAGAACAACGACTGGGGCTTCTACTCCTTCTTCAAGAGCGGCTGGAAGCGCTTCTATCTGAAATGGTACGACGACTTCCTGCCGTCGGCGCGGACGCTGTGCCCGAAGACGGTGGAGCTGCTCAACTCGATTCCGAACGTGCATGGCGCGATGTTCGCGATGCTGCCGCCGGGCGGTAAGCTCGGGGCGCACCGCGATCCCTTCGCCGGCTCGCTGCGCTATCACCTCGGCCTCGTGACGCCGAACTCGAACCAGTGCCGCATCCTCGTCGACGGCGTCGAATGCGTCTGGCGCGACGGCGAGGCCTTCATGTTCGACGAAACCTTCATCCACAGTGCCGAGAACAAGACCGACGTCAACCGCATCATCCTGTTCTGCGACGTCGAGCGCCCGATGAAGTTCGGCTTCATGACGGCGATGAACCGCTGGGTCAGCCACAACATCGTCAAGGCGTCGGCGACCCAGAACGTTGACGGCGAGCACGTCGGCGCGCTGAACAAGGTGTTCGGCAAGCTCTACGAGATCCATCTCGCCAGCCGCAAGGTGAAGGAGTGGAATCGGAACGTGTACTACACGCTCAAATATTCCGCGACCGCGCTGATCCTCGGCCTGATCATGATGTCGGCGCTGCACTGACCGCGGCGGCGTTGCCGCGTTGGAAGCAAAAGCCCCGAAGCATGCTCCGGGGCTGTTTGTCTGGGACGAGAGCTGTGAGGCGCAACAGCGTCAGTCGCGCTCGAAAACCTTGGCACCAGGGTAGATTCGCCTGGCATAGGCGACGACCCACTCCCTGTCCTGGGTCTCCAGGAACGGAGTTCGGATCTTGCACGACCCGACGATCAGGTGCCACAGGCCGTTCAGCTTCTGAATGTTGACGATCATCTGAATGGTCCTCGAAACCCGCGTTCCAGTCGACACCTGCCACGCGTGACAGTCTTGCGATTGACGGCTCGGAGCAGTGATCCTGATCACGTTGGAGTAGCCGCGAGTGTAAAAATCTCTCGCCATCGCTCAACTGTACGGGCGTAAGCACGGGCCATCACAAGGAATCAGGCGGGCTATACCAAGGTATGTTGGTGTCGGTCAGGAGGTGCAGCCGCAGCGTCGGGGCCGTTCAACTTTGCGCGGCGGCGCGCCTTCGCGCTCCGATCCGTTACATGGGCGTGATAACGTCCCATCTGGCGTTTCGCATTGAGGGGACCTTGCCATGTCGGAGTCATCAGGAGCTTTTGCGACCACTGCGCTGAGCGGCTACGAGCTGCTGGCCGATCCGCAGCTGAACAAGGGCACGGCGTTCTCCGAGGCTGAGCGCGAGGCGTTCGACCTGCATGGCCTGTTGCCGCCCAATATCCTGACGCTGGACGAGCAGGTCTCGCGCCGCCTCGAGGCGCTGCGCGGCTTTGAGACCGACATCGAGCGCTATGCCTTTCTGCGCGAGCTGCAGGACACCAACGAGACGCTGTTCTACGCGCTCCTGGTCGGCAACCTGGAAGAGCTGTTGCCGATCGTCTACACGCCGACCGTCGGCGAGGGCTGCCAAAAATTCAGTCGGCTGTTCCGCAAGCCGCGCGGGCTGTTCCTCAGCATCCCACATCAGCACCGGATCGATCGCATTTTCGCCCATCCGCGCTTCGATCACGTCGAGGCGATCGTGGTGACCGACGGCGAGCGCATCCTCGGCCTCGGCGACCAGGGCGCCGGCGGCATGGGCATCCCGATCGGCAAGCTCGCGCTCTATACCGGCTGCGGCGGCCTGCATCCGGCGACGACGCTGCCGATCATGCTCGACGTCGGCACCGACAATCCCGATTGCCTCGCCGATCCGCTCTATGTCGGCTGGCGCAACGAGCGCGTCCGCGGCCAGGCCTATGACGACTTCATCGAGGCGTTCGTCGCGGCGGTGGTGAAGCGCTGGCCGCGCGTCCTGCTGCAGTGGGAGGATTTCGCCAAGAACAACGCGACGCGCATGCTCGAGCGCTATCGCGACCGGCTCCTGACCTTCAACGACGACATTCAGGGCACCGCGGCGGTGGCGACCGGCACCTTGCTCTCCGCGATCAACGTCACCGGCGTGCCGCTCACCGAGCAGCGCGTCGCCGTGCTGGGCGCAGGCTCGGCCGGCTGCGGCATCGCCAGCCTGATCCGCGCCGCGATGGTCGATGCCGGCCTGTCGGAGAGCGAGGCGGCGAAGCGCTTCTTCATGGTCGACCGCGACGGGCTGCTGCTCGAGGGTATGAGCGGGCTCGCCCCGTTCCAGCTTCCGTTCGTGCAGGACAGGCAGGCGATCGCGGGCTGGCAGCTCAGCCATCCCGACAAGATCGCGCTGCTCGACGTCGTGCGCAATGCCAGGCCGACCGTGCTGATCGGCGTTTCCGGCCAGGCCGGCGCATTCTCCGAACCGATCGTCCGCGCGATGGCCGAATGCAACAAGCGACCGGCGATCTTCCCGCTGTCCAATCCGACCTCGCGCGAGGAGGCGACGCCGGTCGATATCGAGGCGTGGACCGAGGGGCGGGCGCTGATCGGCGTCGGCAGCCCGTTCCCGCCGATCATGCGCGACGGCGCGCGCTTCAAGGTCGACCAAACCAACAACTCCTACATCTTCCCGGGTGTCGGCGTCGGCGCGCTCGCGGTCGATGCCAGCCGGGTCAGCGACGGCATGTTCATGGCCGCCGCCAAGGCGCTGGCCAGCGTCTCGCCGGCGCGCGACAACCCGAAGCACAATCTGCTGCCGCCGGTCAGCGCGTTGCGCGACGTCTCGCAGACCGTGGCGCTTGCGGTCGCGCTGCAGGCGCACAAGGAGGGATTGGCGAGGGACGTTCCGATCGACCAGGTCGAGGCGCGGATTCACGCCAAGGTCTGGACGGCGCGCTACGTGCCGTACCGCCGCAGCGATCGGGCTTAGAGCTCGGCGCGTCGGCGCGGCGCGATCCTCCGGGCCGCGCGCGGCCCCGCATCGATTTTATGACCATCATGATCGGGTCAGGGTGGGCTCGACCTCGCTCGCGCCTTCTCAACGGGCTTGACCGAAGTAAGAATTTTCTTCAATCTTGGTATGCCAAATGCCAGTGGCGGTCCTTCGGGGATTTGGACGTCGCGGTGTCCGCAGCCCGCGATCGCACAACATCGACACAACGAGGAAACGGGGAGGGAAGTCGAATGGCCAATCTTGGCATGTCGCGCAGGGAGTTGCTGGTCGGGTCCATGCTCACGGCGGTCGCCGCGGCGGCGCCGCGACCGCTCTGGGCCCTCGAGAATACCGGTGCGCTGGCGCGATCGAAGACCGGCATGGTGACGAGCCCGCACGAGCTCGCCACGCAGGCGGGGCTCGAGGTGCTGCGCAAGGGCGGCAATGCGATCGAGGCGGTCATCGCCATCGGTGCCACGCTATGCGTGACCTATCCGCATTTCAGCGGCCTCGGCGGCGACAGCTTCATGGTGATCAGTGACCGCAAGGGAAATGTCCGGACGCTGTCCGGCGCAGGTCAGGCTGCGCTCAACCTGCCGAACTACAGCGGCTCGGTCCCGATCCGGGGGCCGGGGTCGGCGCTGACCGTGGCCACGACCGTTGACGTCTGGGACCAGGCGTTCGATTTCAGCCGCAAGTCCTGGGCCGGAAAGCAAAGCTGGGCGTCGCTGTTCGCGCGCCCGATCGAATACGCCAGCAAGGGCTTCCCGGTCACGCCGTCGCAGCGCTTCTGGCAGGACATGGAAGCGAAGAACCTGAAGGACTGGCCCGACATCCAGCGCATCTTCATGCCCGCCGGCCGGATGCCTGAAATCGGCGAGCCGCTGGTCCAGGCTGAACTCGCGAAATCGCTGGAGATGCTGGCGGCAAATGGCGGGCGTGATTTCTACGAAGGAAAGCTCGCCACGCGCATTGCGGCCGGACTGAAGCAGATCGGCTCGCCGCTGACCGCCGACGATCTGGCGCGCTGCCGCGCTCGCGACGAGACGCCGTTGCGCGTCGGTTATCGCGGCGGCGAGCTGCTCGGGCTGCGCCCGCCGACGCAGGGTCTCACGACGCTCGAGATCATGGGCATCCTCGACCGCTTCGAGCTTGCGAAATATCCGGAAGGGAGCGCGGACTACTATCACCTGCTGGTCGAAGCGGTGAAGCAGGCCTTCATCGACCGCGGCCGCTACATCGGCGATCCGGAATTCGTCGACGTTCCGGTCAATCAGCTGCTCTCGGCGAGCTACCTCGACGCGCGCGCAAAGGCGATTAACGTGGCGAAGGCGATGCCATGGCCGCACGTGTTCCAGAAGGGCGACACGGTTTATCTCGCCGCGACCGACCGGGACGGCAATTGCGTCAGCATGCTGCAAACCGTCTACTACGATTGGGGAAGCGGCATGGTGGCCGGCGACACCGGCATCATCTGGCACAACCGCGGTGCGTCGTTCAACCTCGACCCGGCCAGCCCCAACTGCCTCAAGCCAGGCAAGCGGCCGTTCCACACGCTCAATCCGGGAATCTATCTCAAGGGCGGACGGCCGCATCTGCTGTACGGCACGCAGGGAGCCGACGGCCAGCCGCAGACGCTCGCGGCGGTGCTGACCAGGCTGATCGACTACAACATGGATCCGCTCACCGCGCTGTCGCGACCGCGTTTCCTGCTCGGCAAGACGTTCTCCGATGCGCGCGACAGCCTGAAGCTGGAGAAGGATGCCGGTGAAGCGGTCTTCAAGGCGCTCGCCGGGCGAGGCCACGAAATCAGTCCGATACCGGCCCAGAGCCCGCTCGCAGGACATCCGGGTGCGATCCGGATCGACGCCGACGGAAGCATCACCGGGGCGCACGATCCGCGCAGCGACGGGCGGGCCCTCGGGCTGTCATGAGACGGAGCGCGTCAGATTGACGGAGCCGCCCGGCGGCTGCCGGGCGCATCCGGCAGCCATCTGCGAAGCATGGTCCCCCGGTGGGGGAGCGGTGGCGGACGACGCCCTCGACGCGTTGCGATCCGTCGCTCGCCGTGGCCGACTGAAGGCC
The DNA here is from genome assembly GCF_020329495.1 of Bradyrhizobium australafricanum. Taxonomy (NCBI): domain Bacteria; kingdom Pseudomonadati; phylum Pseudomonadota; class Alphaproteobacteria; order Hyphomicrobiales; family Nitrobacteraceae; genus Bradyrhizobium; species Bradyrhizobium australafricanum. The sequence goes on from NZ_JAGKJL010000010.1 coordinate 73,967, forward strand.
GACTAAAGTTCAAGCCTCGACGGTCCATCCCGGTGGAACTTTCCGGCGCGCGTTATCGTTCGTACTCAAACAAACCACAGTCAATATCCGTCGGGGGGCCTGTGCGAGGGAGACACCCCCATGGCAAGATTTGGCCCAACGCTTGGTCTGACCCCCGGCCTCGACGCCAACCGGCTCACACCATCCGAGCATCAGCTGCAGATGCGCCGTGCGGTGATCGCCTCCACCGTCGGGACCGCGATCGAGTGGTATGACTTCTTTCTCTACAGCACCGTCACCGGCCTGGTTTTCGCAAAACTGTTCTTTCCGCATTCCGATCCCTGGGTCGGCACGCTCGAGGCCTTCGCCATCTATGCGGTCGGCTTCGTCGCGCGGCCGATCGGGGCTGCGATCTTCGGGCACTATGGTGACCGCATCGGCCGCAAGTCGACGCTGATCGCGACGCTGCTGTTGATGGGACTGGCGACCGCGGCGGTCGCATTGGTGCCGACCTATTCCAGCATCGGCATCTGGGGTGCGGTGATCCTGACCGTGTTGCGCTTCATCCAGGGCGTCGGCGTCGGCGGCGAATGGGGCGGCTCGGTGCTGATGTCGATGGAATGGGCGCGCAACGATCGCTCCCGCGGCCTGATCGCGTCATGGCCGCAATTCGGCGTGCCCTGCGGACTGTTCCTCGCCAATCTCGCCGTGCTGGCTTTCAGCCAGATGTCGGGCGACCAGTTCCTGGCGTGGGGCTGGCGCATTCCGTTCGCGCTCAGCATCGTCCTGGTCGGTGTCGGCCTCTACATCCGGCTCGGCATTCTGGAAACGCCTGTGTTCAGCAAGCTGCTGGCCGAGCGTCAGCTCGACCGCACGCCGATGCTGACGGTGATCCGCGATCATCCGAAGGAGATCCTGCTGTCCGCCTTCGCGCGGATGTCCGAGCAGGCGCCGTTCTACATCTTCACCGCCTTCGTGTTCTCCTACGGCGTCGGAACGCTGCATGTGTCGCGTGACTTCCTGCTGACCGCGGTGCTCGCGGCCTCGGTGCTGTCGTTCGTCTCGATCCCGCTGTGCGGGCACATCTCCGATCAGATCGGCCGCAAGAACATGTACATGATCGGCGCTGCCGTGACCGGCGTGTTCGGCTTCATCTATTTCGCGATGCTTAACACCGGATCGGAAACGATCATCTTCCTTGCGATCTTCCTGTCGCTGATTCCGCACGACATGCAGTACGGCCCGCAGGCGGCCCTGATCGCAGAGAGCTTTACTGGTCGCCTGCGCTACAGCGGCGCCTCGCTCGGCTATCAGCTTGCTTCCGTGATCGCCGGCGGTCCGGCACCGCTGATCGCGACCTGGCTGTTCGGCACGTTCCATTCGGCGACCGCGATCGCGGCCTATATCGCGGCTTGCGCAATCATCACGCTGGTCGCGACCGCGATGATGACCGACTACACGGGCAGGGACATCAATGCGCCCGAGGCGCATCAGCAGCGGATTTGAGTAGCAAGGGAGCAATCGATGACGAAATGGCGAAAAGAATCGGCGCTCGATCTCTATAACCTTGTCGCAGCGATCTTCCTGCTCGCTGCGCCGTGGCTGTTCGTGCAGGCCAATCCGACCGCGGCGATCGATCTCAGGATCAGCGGCGCGGCGATCGCGATCATGTCGCTGGCGGCGATCGTTGCGTTCTCGATCTGGGAAGAATGGATCAACCTGGCCGTCGGCTGCTGGCTGATCGTCTCGCCCTGGCCGCTCGGCTTCACGCATACCCGCGCGATGCATTTTGCCATCGCCGCCGGCGCGGTGGTGGCATTCATGGCGCTGCTCGAACTGTGGCTCGAGTACGAGAAGACGCATCTCGGCCCGGCGGCGCCGCAGGCCGCCGAAAGGCAGTAGGATCCGCCGCTGGCGAGACCGAGGTGTGGCTCCTTGTCTTTAAGCATGACCTGCTCGGAAAACCGCTTCGCACTTTTCCGGATCATGCTCTAGCAGCCGCGGCAAATGCCCTTGATCTTGCGGTCGACGATCGCGTCCTCCTGATCGATGACCTGCTGCGATGTCGATGTCGTCGCCGGAATATCGGCGGCGCGCGGCTGGCGATGGCCGACCGGCGCCGACCACGGCCTGCTCGCGGTTTCGTTTGACGCGTAGGCGCGGGGCTGCTGGACCGCCGCCTGTGCGAAGCAAGCGGTCGCCATTGCCGCGGACATAATCGCAGCCAAGCCAAGTCGTACGCCGGGTCGTTGAAGATCGATCATGAAAACCTCCATACCGTCGTCGCCGCGTTTTGCGCGCGGCCTTGATGACATGGAGTGCCCCGGTCGCTCCGGTATTCCCCGCTCCATCCGATGTGATCGGGCGCTCGCGACGCGGTGATCGCGCGTGATGAAATAATTTCCGGGCGCGCGCGGTCCTGAACACAGGAGCCGAGCTAGGTCGGCTTCATCCACCGTACGGAGAAATCCCATGACCAAAGTGACCCTCGCGGCGCTTGCGCTGGTTGCGGCAGCCGCCTGTTCGGCGCAGGCGTCGGCCGCCGGCAACAACGCTGCGGTGCGGCGCGCCAATGCTTCGATGACGACAACGACGGTCAGCAGCAAGACCACCGATTGCGTGCGCGCGCCGAAGGTTGGATCGTTCGCGACCGCTCCCTTCACCGAGCCGCCCTGCATGCCCGGCACGATGCGCTGACCGCGCACAGCAAAAAGCCCCGGACCTGAGGTCCGGGGCTTTGGGCCTTGCCTCGTTCCCGAGGCGGTTATTCCGGCTTGCCGATCGTCACCGCGAGCTTGCCGACGCCGTCGACACCGCATTCGAGCTTGTCGCCCACCTGCAGCTGCGAGACGCCCGCGGGCGTACCGGTCATGATGATGTCGCCGGCGGCGAGCTTCACCTGCTGCGAGAGCTGCCAGATGATTTCAGGCACGTTCCAGATCAGCTCGGTGAGGTCGCCCTTCTGGGCTTCCTTGCCGTTGACGGTGAGCCAGATCTTGCCAGAGGTCGGGTGGCCGATCTTCGCGGCCGGCTGGATCGCCGAGCAGGGCGCGGAATAGTCGAACGACTTGCCGATCTCCCAGGGCCGCTCCTTCTTGCGCGAGGCGATCTGCAGGTCGCGGCGGGTCAGGTCGATGCCGACGGCATAGCCGTAGACATGCTCGAGCGCCTTGTCGGCGGGAATGTTCAGCCCGCCACTCTTCATCGCCACCACCAGCTCGACCTCGTGATGCAGGTCCTTGGTCAGCGGCGGATAGGGGATGGTCGCGCCGTCGGGCACCAGCATGTCGGCATGCTTGCCGAAGAAGAACGGCGGCGCGCGCTCGTCATTGCCCATCTCCCTGATATGCTCGAGATAGTTGCGGCCAACGCACCAGATGCGGCGGACCGGATAGGTGCCGGATTCACCGACGACGGGAAGCGAGGGCTGCGGGGGAAGCGGAATGACGGTGGATGCGGCGTTCATGAACGGGTCCCGGAGGGTTGAAGGAGGGAGCGCGGGCGGTATTTACGCGCTTACGCCGCTCAGGGCTAGTGGCCGCGGCTGCATCCGGCGCAGAGGTGAGGCCAGCTTTCCGCCGAGCGCGGCCACCTTTGGTCGACAATGGCGGTGCGGCCCATGAGGAAATGGCTTTCGATCGGCCTGGTGCTCATCGTCGTGGCCCTGATCGTCGCCGCCGTTCGGTTTTTCACCGTCGTCCCGGAGCGTCTCGACCGGGCGCAGAACAGGGTCCAACGCGTGGCGCTGGATATCACGCCCGCCGCAAAAGACTTGCAGGCGACGCTCGACGTGGCGGACATGCATGCGGACAGCCTGCTGCGGAAGCGCGACCTGATCGCGCGATCCGATCGCGGCCATATCGATCTGCCGCGCCTGATCGAGGGGCACTACGCGCTGCAGGTGTTCTCGTCCGTCACGAAGTCGCCCAAGGGTCAGAACTATGATGCCAACGGCGCCGATACCGACACTATCACCAACCTCGCCATCATCGATCTGCAGCCGCCACGGACGTGGCTCTCGTTGCTGCAGCGCTCGCTGTGGCATGCCGAGAAATTGCGGAGCTCCGCCGAACAGTCCGCCGGGCGGCTGCGCCTGATCGCAACGCCGGCCGACCTCGACCGCCTGCTCGCCGACCGCAAGAGCGGCGCGACGGTGGTTGGCGGCATGCTGTCGGTCGAGGGCCTGCAGAACATCGAGGGCAATATCGCCAATCTCGACGTGCTCTACGGCGCCGGATTCAGAATGGCCGGTCTCGCGCATTTCTTCGACAATGATGTCGCAGGCTCGATGCACGGCGTCGCAAAGGGCGGCCTGACGCCGCTCGGCCGGCAGGCGGTGCAGCGGATGGAGGCGATGGGCATGATCGTCGACCTCGCGCATGCGAGCCACGCGGCGGTCGCCGAGGTGCTGGCGATGGCGACGCGCCCGGTGGTCTCGAGCCATGGCGGCGTTCAGGCGACCTGCAAGGTCAACCGCAACTTCACCGACGACGAAGTCCGGGGTGTCGCGCGGACCGGCGGCGTGGTCGGCATCGGTTTCTGGCAAGGCGCGGTCTGCTCGCTCGATCCGAACAATGTCGCGCGGGCGATCGCCCATGTCCGCGACCTGGTCGGGATCGACCATGTCGGCCTCGGCTCGGATTTCGACGGCTCGACCACCACGGGCTTCGATGCCAGCGAGATCGTCGCCGTGACCCAGGCGCTGATGTCGCGCGGGTTCTCGGAGGACGACATCCGCAAGGTCATGGGCGGCAATGTCCTGCGCGTGCTGCGCGCAGGCATTGCCCCGAAGGGGTGAGACGCCCTAGCCGGTGGCGCTGATCGGCGCCAGCGCCAGCGGCGACGGGTCGTGGTGGTGCTGCAGGCGGAAGAACGAGGCGTAGCGGCCGCCGCGGCGCAGCAGCTCCTCGTGACGTCCGCGCTCGACGATCTCGCCGCCCTCGACCACCAGGATCGCATCGGCATGCATGATGGTGTGCAGGCGGTGCGCGATCACGATCGTGGTGCGGCCCTGGCAGAGATGCTCGATCGCTTCCTGCACCTGCTTCTCGGACTCGGAGTCGAGCGCGGCGGTGGCCTCGTCGAGAAGGATGATCGGCGCGTTCTTGATCAGCGCGCGGGCGACCGCGATGCGCTGGCGCTGACCACCGGACAGCTGGGTGCCGTGTTCGCCGACCGGCGTGTCGTAGCCGAGCGGGAAGCTCATGATGAAGTCGTGCGCGCAGGCGGCCTTGGCGGCGTCGACGATCTCTTGCTCGGTGGCGCCCTGCTTGCCGAAGGCGATGTTGGCACGGATGGTATCGCGGAACAGATAGACGTCCTGTCCGACATAGGCGGTCTGCTGCCGCAGCGACTTGCGCGACACTGACGAGATCGGCTGTCCGTCGATCAGGATGTCGCCCTCGCGCGTCTCGTAGAAACGAAGCAGCAAGGCCAGCACGGTTGATTTGCCGCCGCCGGAGGGGCCGACCAGCGCGGTTACCTTGCCGGGCTCGGCGACGAAGCTCATGCGGTTCAGCACCGGCTCGCTCGGCCGATAGGCGAAGCTGACATCGCGCAGCTCGATCCGCGCGTCGGAGAGTTTCAGCGCAGGCTTGTCGTCGTCGGTCTGTTCGCTCGCCGGGCTATCGACCACCTCGAGCAGCATCCGCGCGCCGACCAGCTGGCTGTTGAGGTCGATGTTGAGCCGCGCCAGCCGCTTGGCCGGCTCGGTCGCCATCAGGAAGGCGGTCAGGAACGTGAAGAACTGGCCCGGCGTGGAACCGAGCGCCACCACGCTGTAGCCGCCATACATCAGGCAGCCGGCAACCGCGAAGCCGCCGAGCATCTCCATCAGCGGATTGGAACGGTTGGCGACGCGCGCCATCTTGTTGGCATTGCTCTCGACGGTTGCGATGTGCTCGTCGATCCGCTGCTGCATGGTGCCTTCCAGCGTGAACGCTTTCACGGTGCGGATGCCCTGCAGCGATTCCTGCATCGTCTCCATGATGTCGGCGGTGCCGGTGAACTGGTTGTAGGCGAGCCCCTTGATCCGCTTCACCAGCCTGCGCAGCATCAGCATCGCCGGCGGCACCGCCACGAGCCCGATGAACGACATCAGCGGGTCCTGCCAGACCATGACGGCGACCATGCTGATCAGCATCAGGAAGTCGCGGCCGATCGCGTTGACCAGCATGTTGAGTACGTCGGTGATCGACTTGGCGCCGGCGGTCAGCCGCGCCAGGAATTCCGACGAGTGCCGCTGCGAGAAGAAGCCGATGCTCTCGCTCATCAGCTTGGCGAATAGTTGCCGCTGGTTGCTGGCGAGGATGGCGTTGGAGATCTTGTTCAGGATCACCATGTGGCCGTAGGTCGCCACGCCCTTGATGAACAGCAGCACCACCGTGATCCCGGCGAACATGGCGATGCCGGGGATGTTCTTGTCGACATAGGCCTGGTTGATCACCTGGCCGAGCACGTAGGTGGCGCCGGCCGTCGAGCCGGCCGCAATGGCCATCAGGGCGAACGCTGTCAGATAGCGCCGCCAATAGGTAATCCCTTGTTCCATGACCAGGCGGCGAATCAGGATCGCCGCGCCATAGGGATCGTCGGTAATTTTCTTTGGAAACTGGGCCATCCGCGTTCCATTGACGGCGGGCAGCGCCGGCCGTCAGGGTTGCGGGACCTCCTTGCCCGCTTGGCGGGGCTTTTTCAAGTACAATAACTACTTGATAACGGTTTGTTTTTTAGGCCGATTCCGCGTGTCGCGCGGAGCCGGCGCGCTCCCGGAACAGCTTCTCCTCCCAGGCCAGTGCGTGGCTCGCGATGGTCTCGAGATCATCGTAGCGCGGCGTCCAGTCGAGCAGCGAGCAAATCCTTGTCGTGTCGGCCACCATGGTCATGATGTCGCCAGGCCGGCGCGCGGCGTGGGCGACCGCGAAATTGCGCATCGAGACCCGGCGCACCGCCTCGATCGTCTCGAGCACGGAATAGCCGCGGCCATAACCGCAATTCATCGTCACCGATTGCCCGCCGGCGCGCAGATAGGACAGCGCCGAGCGATGCGCCTCGACGAGGTCGCTGACATGGATGAAATCCCTGATGCAGCTGCCGTCCTGGGTCGGATAGTCGGTGCCGAACACGTCGATCTTGGCGCGCTGGCCGGTCGCGGCCTCGACCGCGATCTTGAGCAGATGGGTGGCGCCGATGGTGGCAAGGCCGGCGCGGCCCTTCGGGTCGGCGCCGGCGACGTTGAAGTAGCGCAGCACGACGTAGCTCATGCCGTGAGCGGACGCGACGTCGTGCAGCATGATCTCGGTCATCAGCTTCGACGAGCCGTAGGGCGACAGCGGACGGGTCGGTGCGATCTCCGGCACCGGCACCTGGTCCGGATTGCCGTAGACGGCCGCGGTCGAGGAGAAGATGAAGCGGCCGACGCCGCCCTTCACCGCCGCGTTGAGCAGGCTGCGGGTCGTCATGGTGTTGTTGCGGTAGTAGCCGAGCGGATCGCGCATCGAGTCCGGCACCACGACGGAGCCCGCGAAATGGATGATGCTGTCGATGCCGTGCTGGGCGATCACGCCCTCGACGAGATTTTCGTCGCCGGCATCGCCGATGAACAGCGGCACGCCTTCGGGCAGGAACGCGGAGAAGCCGGTGGAAAGGTTGTCGACCACGACGACGCTCTCGCCGGCATCGACCAGCGCATGAACCATGTGACTTCCGATATAGCCGGCGCCGCCGGTCACGAGCACGGTCATGGATAGAGCTCTCCCGATGTTCTTTAACCGGTGATGCTAGCGGGAGTGCGGTGAAGAGGGGGTTTCGCCGCGGCCGAACTGGCCACTATGCTTAATGTTGCGTATAGGAACTGGCACGAAACGGAGACTTGAGTGCCGATCGAGAACACACCTGCCGGCGAGCTCGAGCTCATCGTGCCCAATCTGCACCGACGCTATTCGGGTGTCACCGCGACCAACCGCATGGTCGCGCCGAAGCTCGCCAAAATGCTTCGCGCAGCCTGGCTCGGCCCGCATCGGCCCGACGGCATCGACGCGATCGGATTCGCCGATCTCCTGCACCTGTGGCGGCGCGCATCGCCGCTGATCTGGCATGCGCGGCGCAACGACGAGATGATCGTCGGGCTCGCGCTGCGCGCGCTCGGCTGGCCGCTGAAACTGATCTTCACCTCGGCCGCGCAGCGCCATCACACTTGGCTGACGCGCTGGCTGATTCGCAACATGGATGCGATCATCGCCACCAGTCCGCTGTCGGCCTCCTATCTGAAGCGCGACGCGACAGTGGTGATGCACGGCGTCGACACCGACCGCTATGCGCCGCCGGCCGATCGCGCGAGCGCCTTCGCCGAGAGCGGATTGCCGGGACGCTATGCGATCGGCTGTTTCGGGCGGGTGCGCGCGCAGAAGGGCAGCGACGTCTTCGTCGAGGCGATGTGCAGGCTGCTGCCGCGCTATCCCGATTTCACCGCCGTCATTGTCGGCGCCGTGGTGCCGGAGCAACTCGCCTTTGCCAACGAGCTGAAGCGGAAGATCGAGGCCGCCGGCCTGCAATCGCGCATCATCATCACGGGCGAACTGCCCATCGAGGACGTCATGCGCTGGTATCAGCGGCTGACGATCTACGCCTTCACCTCGCGCAATGAAGGTTTCGGCCTGACCCTGATCGAGGCGATGTCTGCGGGCGCGGCGCTGGTGGCAGCGCGCGCGGGCGCCGCCGAGTTCGTCGTCGAGGACGGCGTCACCGGCGTGCTGACGCCGCCTGGCGACGCCGATGCGCTGGTGGCCGCGCTGGAGCCCTTGATGCGCGATCCGGCTACGGCCGCGGCGATGGGGGCGCGGGCGCGGCAACGAGTTGTGGATAAGTTCAGCCTCGATGCCGAGGCGAACGCGATCGCCAAGGTCTACCGCGCGCTGACCTGAGCCAGCACGCGCTGCGCAATCTCCACGACCTCTTCGGGGGCGATGTCGCGCATGCAGCGATGATCGTTCATGGTGCAGACCGTGCGCTGGCAGGGCTGGCACGACAGCTTGCTCCTGGTCTGTAGCACCGTCGCGGCGAGGCCGTTGAGGGGCGCCCAGAGATAAGGATCGGTCGGGCCGAAGATGCCCATGGTCGGCGTGCCGATTGCGGCGGCGATGTGCATCAGGCCGGAGTCGTTGGTCACAGCGACGCTGGCCGCGGCCATCGCAACGATGCCGTTGCGCAGATCGCTGCCGGTGAGGTCGCGGACCCGCGCGCCGCCGACGGCCGCGATCTCCTGCGCCAGCGCCTTCTCGCCGGGGCCGCCGACCACCCAGACGTCGAAGCCATGTTCGGCGAACAGCCGCGCGGCCTCCGGATAATAGGTCCAGCGTTTCGAGGCGCCGACCGAGCCGGGGCCGAGCGCGATGGCGGGACCGCGGCCGAGGCCGTTGGCCTGCCGCCAGCGTTCGATTTCGTCCGCGGGAACCCGAAGCTGTGGCACGGGCCATTCCGGCGGGCGGGCGGCGCCGTCGGGCAGCGCCAGGATCGCGTTCTTGTCGATGAAGCGCGGCTGCTGCTTTTCACCCCATCGCATCGCGTTGATCAGGCCGAATCGCACCTCGCCAAAGAAGCCGACCCGTTCCGGGATGCCCGCCAGCGCCGGCGCGAGAGCGGCCTTCCAGGTTCGCGGCAGCACCAGCGCGGTGGCGTAGTTCCGTCGGCGAAGCTCGGCCGCGAGGGCCTGCTGCTGGGCCAGCGCCAGCCGGCTGCGCGGCAGGTCGGACACGATCCCGGCGCGAACATCGGGCATATAATCGACCAAAGGGGCGCAAAGCCTGGACGTCAGAAGGTCGATCGGCCGGTTCGGCCAACGCTTGCGGAGCACCCTGACCACGGTGTGGCCGCGCACGAAATCGCCGATCCAAACATAGGGCACGACGAGGATAGGTCTGGTATCCCCGGTATCCTGTGTTTCGATATCAGATATTGAATCAATATTCATTTCTAAATAGGCCAAGGCCGATCGGGCGCGGCCAAGTCGGTAACCGGTTCGCGATGAGAGGTAAAGCCGTCGTTGCCTGCGACGCGGGAGTGGGGCAAAGCTGACGGCCGCAAAGGAATCTGGCGGGATTTCATCATGTTTCTGGTAACCGGGGGCGCCGGTTTTATCGGATCGAACGTCGTGGCCGCGTTGAACGACGCCGGGCGCAGCGACGTCGCGGTCTGCGATCTGCTTGGGCAGGACGGCAAGTGGCGGAACCTGGCCAAGCGCCAGCTTGCCGATGTCGTTCCGCCGGCCGAGCTCGGCGACTGGCTGAAAGGGCGGCGGCTCACCGCCGTGATCCATCTCGGCGCCATTTCCGAGACTACGGCAATCGACGGCGACCTGGTGATCGAGACCAATTTCCGTCTCTCGATGCGGCTGCTCGACTGGTGCACGGCGAATGCCACGCCGTTCATCTATGCCTCCTCGGCCGCGACCTATGGCGACGGCGAACAGGGGTTTGACGACGACGCGTCGGTCGAGGCGCTGAAGCGGTTGCGGCCGATGAACCTGTACGGCTGGAGCAAGAACCTGTTCGACCTTGCGGTCGCCGAGCGCGCGGCGAAGGGCGCGCCTCTGCCGCCGCAATGGGCCGGGCTGAAATTCTTCAACGTGTTCGGCCCCAATGAATATCACAAGGGCCCGATGATGAGCGTGCTGGCGCGCCGCTTCGACGACATCAAGGCGGGCCGCGTCGTGCAGCTGTTCAAGTCTCATCGCGAGGGCATCGCCGACGGGGATCAGCGCCGCGACTTCATCTATGTCGACGATGTCGTGCGGGTGATGATGTGGCTGATCGCGACGCCGCGGGTCTCCGGGCTGTTCAATGTCGGTACCGGCAGGGCGCGCAGCTTCAAGGACCTGATCGTCTCGGCCTATGGCGCGCTCGGGCTGGAGCCGAACATCCAGTATGTCGACATGCCCGAGCAGATTCGCGGCAGCTACCAGTACTTCACCCAGAGCGTAGTCGATCGTCTCGGGCGCGCCGGATACAATGGCGGTTTCACCCGCCTGGAAGACGCAGTCGGGGCCTATGTGAAGGGCTTTCTCGACCGCGCGGATCGCTATCGCTAGAGCGGATGACGGTGACTGATGTTCGATTTTGAAGCGATCTCGCGTGCGATGTCCGGCCAGACCGTGCTGTGCGTCGGCGACCTCATGCTCGACGAGTTCGTCTACGGCGAGGTGTCGCGAATCTCGCCGGAGGCGCCGGCGCCGGTGATCGCGGTCAGGCGCAGCGAGACCAATATCGGCGGCGCCGGCAACGTCGCGCGCAACATCGCCGCGCTTGGCGGGCGCTGCATCTTCGTCGGCCTGATCGGCGAGGACGCCGCCGGCGCGGTGCTGGCCGAGGCGCTGGCGAAGGAGCCAGCTATCGAGACCGTGCTGGTGCGCGACGCCGCCCGTCCGACCACGCGCAAGGTGCGCTTCGTCTCCGAGCAATTCTCGACCCACATGCTGCGCTCCGACTGGGAGTTCGCCGCGCCGGCCGCGCCGGCCATCGAGCAGCAGCTGATCGACGCGATCCTGCCGCGGCTTACGCAAGCCGACATCGTGCTGCTGTCGGATTACGCCAAGGGCGTGCTCACCGCGCGGGTGATCCGCAATGTGATCGACGCGGCGCGCCAGGCGCAAAAGCGCGTCATCGTCGACCCCAAGAGCGCCAATCTCGCGATCTATCGCGGCGCGACCGTGCTGACGCCGAACCGCAAGGAATTCGCCGAGGCGACCCGCAGCCGCGCCGACAGTCAGGACAGCATCGCGCAGGCCGCGCCCGATGCGATGTATCTCGCGGATTGCGAGGCGATGCTGGTGACGCAGGGCGAGCGCGGCATGACGCTGGTGACGCGGGGCGGCGGTTCGATCCATGTGCCGGCGCTGCCGGTCAAGGTGCGCGACGTCTCCGGCGCCGGCGATACCGTTGCCGCGGCGCTGGCGTTGGCGCTGGCTGGCGGCGCCGACTGGGAGGGCGCGCTGCGGATCGCGAGCGCAGCGGCGGCGGTTGCGGTCGGCAAGACCGGTACCGCGATCGTCAAGTCCGCCGAATTGCGCCGAAGGATCCTGCCGCACGCTTCGCTGGCGGCCGAGGAGAAGATCGTCCCGGCCGGCGGCGACATCGATGCATGCCTCGAGGAGTGGCGCAGGCAGGATCTGCGCATCGGCTTCACCAATGGCTGCTTCGACATCCTGCACCCCGGCCACGTCAAGGTGCTGACCGCCGCGCGCGGCGCCTGTGATCGCCTCGTCGTCGGGCTGAACAGCGACGCCTCGGTGAAGCGGCTGAAGGGCGAGGGGCGTCCGGTGCAGGACGAGCGCGCCCGCGCCGAGGTGCTGGCGGCGCTGGAAGCCGTCGACCTCGTCGCGATCTTCGAGGAGGACACGCCGATCAATCTGATCACGCAGGTGCGGCCGAGCGTGCTGGTCAAGGGCGGCGACTATACCCGCGAGCAGGTGGTCGGCCACGAGATCGTCGAAGCCGCCGGCGGCGAGGTGGTGCTGGTCGAGATCCTGCCCGGCCACAGCACGACGTCGCTGGTTGCGCGGGCCCGTGAGGGCAAGGCGTGAGCGCAAGCATGGCATCCCCGGCAGGCGCCGCGGCGTGTCCGGCCTGGCGCGATCCGGCGCGCTGGCAGACCGCGACCGATGTGGTCGCGGTCCTGATCGCGCTGTCGCTGCCGTGGTCGACCTCGCTGGTCGGCATCTTCGGCGTGGTGCTGCTGATCGCGATTGCGCCGACGGTCGATCTGAAGGCGTTCTGGGCGCTGCTGAAGCGGCCGATCTGCCTGGCGCCAGTCGCGTTGTTTTGCCTCGCGCTTGTCGGCACGCTCTGGTCGGACGCGGCCTGGGGCGCGCGATTCTACGCGGTCGGGCCGACCGCAAAGCTCCTCGTGCTGCCGGTCCTGCTCTATCATTTTCAGCGCTCGGCCCGCGGGACCTGGGTGTTCGTCGCTTTCCTGGTCTCCTGCACGCTGTTGATGCTGATGTCCTGGCTGGTGCTTGCCTATCCGCACCTCGCGCTGAGGGCGCCTGCGCCGGGTGAGCAGGGAGTTTTCGTCAAGAACTACATCGACCAGAGCCAGGAATTCACCTTGTGCGCGGTCGCGCTGGCCTATCCGGTCGTGATGCTGCTGCGGGCCAAACGCATCCTGCCGGCCATGTTGCTGATTGCGATTGCGCTCAGCCTGTTCGCCAACATGGCGATGGTGGTGGTATCGCGGACTGCATTGGTGACGGTTCCGATTATGTTCGCGGTGTTTGCGCTGCTCCATCTGCGCTGGCGCAGCATCGTCCTGATCCTTTGCGCGGCCGCTGCGTTAGCCGTGGTGGCGTGGTATGGCTCGCCGCAATTGCGCTCGACGGCCGAGTCGTTCGAGCGCGACTACAAGCTCTACATGCAGCGCAACGAGCCGACCTCGGTCGGTCTGCGGCTCGAATTCTGGCGAAAGTCGCTCGGCTTCTTCGCCGAGGCCCCGGTCATCGGCCATGGCACCGGAGCGACCCGGGGCCTATTCGAGCGCGTGGCAACGGGTGGTGTGACCCAGGCCTCCGGCGAGGTGATCGGCAACCCTCACAATCAAACGTTGAACGTCGCCGTGCAGTGGGGCATTGTGGGTGTGGCGATCCTGTATGCGATGTGGCTGCTGCACCTCTTGCTGTTCCGCGGCGACGGCCTCGTCAACTGGATCGGGCTTCTCGTCGTGGTACAGAATATTACGAGTTCGTTGTTTAATTCACACATCTTCGACTTTCACGAAGGCTGGATGTATGTACTGGGCGTCGGGGTCGCGGGCGGCATGGCGTTGAAGGGGCAATTGCGGGCCGATATGGAACCCGAACCTCCTGCTCATCCATGATCGCTGGCAAGGGCGCTGCAGATACGCTATCAGCCTGCCAAATGTCTCACCGCAAACTCCCAGTTGCCGGCAACCCGTCCGTTAGATGACGCGTCTTTCACAATTTACCCTGCGCAACTTCCTGATTTTGCTGCATGACGCGCTCGCGACGACGTTTGCGTTGCTGGCGAGCTTCTATCTGCGTTTTGAGGGCAGCCTCCTTACCGATCGACTGCCGCATCTGCTGCTGATTCTGCCCTGGTTCGTGCTGTTCAGCATTTTCGTCAGCTATTTCTCCAATCTGACCACGGCGAAATGGCGCTTCACCTCGCTGCCGGACGCGGTGAATATCCTGCGGGTCGCAGCCGTGCTGACGCTGGCACTGGTCGTGCTGGACTACGTCTACTTCTTCACCGGAACGAATTCGCAAAGCCCGGTGTTCCTCGGCCGGGTCACGATCATCCTGTTCTTCTTCCTCGAGGTGTTCGCGCTGAGCGCGTTGCGCCTCGGCTACCGCTATTTCCGCTATTCGCGCACGCGGCTGCATGCTCGATCCGACAATGCCGCGTCGGCGCTGCTGGTCGGACGTACGGCCGATGCCGAAGTCGTGCTGCGCGGCATCGAGAATGGCGCCATCAAGCGGCTCTGGCCGGTCGGCGTGCTCTCGCCGTCGGACGCGGACCGCGGCCAGATGATCCGCAACATTCCCGTGGTCGGCGGCGTCGACGACATCGAGGCCGTGATTCGGGATTTCGAGACCCGCCAGCGGCCGATCAAGCGCGTGGTCATGACACCGTCGGCCTTCGAACCCGAAGCGCATCCGGAAAGCGTGCTGATGCGCGCCCGGCGGCTCGGCGTGATGGTCAGTCGCCTGCCGTCGCTGGAGGGCGGCGACGCGCCGCGACTGACCAATGTCGCCGTCGAGGACCTGCTGCTGCGCCCAAGCCAGAAGATCGACTACGCGCGGCTCGAGACGCTGGTGAGGGGCAAGTCCGTCATCGTAACCGGCGGCGGCGGCTCGATCGGCGCCGAAATCTGCGAACGGGTCGCGACCTTCGGCGCCGCGCGCCTCCTGGTCGTGGAGAATTCCGAGCCGGCGCTCTATGCGGTCACCGAGGCGCTGTCCGCGCGCGACTCCGGCCTCGAGATCGAGGGCCGGATCGCCGATATCCGGGATCGCGAGCGCATCACGCGGCTGATGAGCGAGTTCAAGCCCGACATCGTGTTCCATGCCGCGGCGCTCAAGCATGTGCCGATCCTGGAGCGCGACTGGAGCGAAGGGGTCAAGACCAACATCTTCGGGTCGGTGAACGTGGCCGACGCCGCGCACGCCGCGGGCGCGAGCGCGATGGTGATGATCTCGACCGACAAGGCGATCGAGCCGGTGTCGATGCTGGGCCTGACCAAGCGGTTCGCCGAGATGTATTGCCAGGCGCTGGACCATGACTTGATGACCGAGGCAAAGGGCAGGCCGCACATGCGGCTGATCTCGGTGCGGTTCGGCAATGTGCTTGCGTCCAACGGATCGGTGGTGCCGAAATTCAAGGCGCAGATCGAGGCCGGCGGACCGATCACGGTGACCCATCCGGACATGGTTCGTTACTTCATGACGATCCGCGAAGCCTGCGATCTCGTGATCACTGCAGCGACGCACGCCGTGACGCCGGCGCGGCCTGACGTCTCGGTCTATGTGCTGAACATGGGGCAACCGGTGAAGATCGTCGATCTCGCCGAGCGGATGATCCGTCTGTCGGGCCTGCAACCCGGCGTCGACGTCGAGATCGTATTTAGCGGCATCCGCCCCGGCGAGCGGCTGAACGAGATCCTGTTCGCGAGCCAGGAGCCGACGCTCGAAATCGGCGTCGCCGGCGTCATGGCCGCCAAGCCGAACCAGCCTCCGATGTCGACGCTGCGCAAGTGGCTCGCGGCGCTGGAGGATGCGATCGAGAGAGATGACCGTGTGACCATCCGCGCCGTCCTTCAGGACGCCGTGCCCGAGTTCGGATCGAATGCCGCCTGACCGGGCCGTTCTGCGGACGCCGAGACAGGACCGTTTCGAAAGCCATTGATGCGTAGTTCTCGAAAAGTCGTGGTCGTCAGCCAGCACTATCCGCCGGACCACAGCACGACCGCCGCGATCATGTCTGCGATCGCCGAACGGATCGCGCAGGAGTCGGAGGTGATGGTGGTCTCCGGGATGCCGGGCTCGGCGCGGGCGCCGGCGCCCGGGCGTCCCGCCGTCGTCGAGATCAGGAACTGGCTGCCGGGAAAGGCGGCGCTGATCAAGCGCGCGCTGGCTGAGGCGCTGTTCACCGGCCGGATCTTTTTTGCGCTGTTGTCGCGGCTGAAGCGGGGCGACGTGGCGCTGACGGTGACCGCTCCCTTCGCGCTGCCTTATGCGGTTGCCGCCGCGGCAAGGTTGAAGGGGGCGAAGTCGGCACTGATCCTGCACGACCTGTTTCCCGATGTGCTCGTGATGGCCGGGCTGCTGCGGCCGTCCTCGCTGGTCGCGCGGGCGATGCGCGCGATCAACGCGCTGATGTTCCGCACCCTGAACGCTGTCATCGTGATCGGCCGCGACGCCGAGAAGCTGCTGCTGCGCTATGGCGGAATGACACAGGACAAGATCAGGTTCATCCCGAACTGGGCCACGCTCGCGCCCGGCGACCGTCCCGTGAGCCCCGAAAATCCGTTTCGCAAGGCCATCGCCGCGCGCTTCGTCGTCGGGCTGTCCGGCAATCTCGGCTTCACCCACGATCCGGACATCGTGTTCGAGGCCGCGCGGCTGTTGCGTGACGAAGGCGAGATCCATTTTCTGCTCTCGGGATGGGGCATCGGCTTCGCGCGGCTCAAGGAGCTGCGGGCCACCGCGCGGCTTGCCAACGTCACGCTGGTCGACCGCGTCGCGGACAGCGAGCTGGATGCGCTGCTCTCCAGCGCAGACGTCTGGCTCATTCCCTATCGCAAGGACGTCGCCGGCGTGTCGGTGCCGAGCCGGTTCTACAATCTGCTCGCTGCCGGCCGGCCCGTCATTCTCGTCTCCGAGCCCGAGGCCGAGGCTGCGCTCACCGTCAGCGAAAACCGGCTCGGTTGGGTCGTCACGCCGGGAAGGCCCGATCAACTCGCCGAAGCCATCCGCCAGGCGTCGCGATCGCAGGACGCCGCGATGGCCGAGCGCGCCGTCGCGACCGCGCGGAACTTCAGTCCCGAGCGGGCGCTCGCGAGCTACGCTGCGCTGGTCCGGGAGCTGCTATCCAATCGCGATGTGGAGCGGACGGTATGAATAATGGTCACCGGACGGTTCTGGTCACGGGCGCCAGCGGCTTTGTCGGCCGCCATGTGGTGCCCGCGCTGGCGCGCAGCGGCTGGGTGGTGCGACGCGCGGTGCGAACTCCACCGCGCGATGCAAACGACGTGATGATCGGCTCGCTCAGTCCCGCCACCGATTGGCGCGCCGCGCTCGACGGGGTGGAGGCGGTTGTGCATCTTGCGGCCCGCGTTCATCAGCAGTCCGACGAACGCGCGATCGAGCTCTATCGCAACGTCAATATCGAGGGCACGCTGCATTTGGCGCGGTCCGCGGCCGCTGCGGGCATTCGCGATTTCATTTTCGTCAGCACGATCCTGGTGCATGGGCGCAGCAATTACGGGCGTCCTCCGTTTCGCGAGGACGATGTCCTGACGCCGCGCGGCCTCTACGGAAACTCGAAGGCGGCCGCCGAGGTCGGCTTGAAGGAAATTGTGCCGGGCAGCGGCATGAGGGTGACCGTCATCAGGCCGCCGCTAATCTACGGGGCCGGTGCGAAGGGAAATTTCGCCCTGCTCAAGCGCGCGGTGCTCAATGGCTTGCCGCTACCGCTCGCTTATGTGAAGAATCGCCGCGCGTTCGTGTCGGCGGAAAACCTCGCGTCGTTCATCTTGCACCGGTTGTCGCACCCGGGAGATGATTTCGACGTGTTCCTGGTGGCTGACCGCGAGCAAGTCTCGACGCGGGAATTCGTCGAGCGTCTGGCCCGGGCGGCGGACACCTCGCCGCGTCTGTTCTGGCTGCCGCCGCTGCTGTTGAAGATGGCGCTCGGGATCAGCGGCCGCAAGGAAGCCTATGACAGCCTGTTCGCCTCGCTCGAGCTTGATCTTTCCAAGATCGCGGGCACCGGATGGCAGCAGCCGATCAGCCTCGACGAGGGGCTGCGGCGCGCGCTGCGTCAAATGGACAGCTGAGGCGATCAGAGCGGTCGGGAGAACCGCCGCAGCTGCCAGGCGACGGCGAGCGCGCCGGCCAGCAGCAGCGCGATGTCCGCAGTGAGCGAATTGAGGGCGACCGAGGTGAATGCGAGCAGCGCCAGCACCGCGTTCAGCGCAAACACCTCGCCGACGACGCGCCACACCGTGAATCTATTGTCGGTCGCGCGCTGGTAGAAGTGCGAGCGATGCGCGGCCCAGAACGGCTCGCGCCGCGCCATGCGGCGAAATAGCGTGACTGTCGCATCCGTCAAATAATACAGCGGCAGCAGCAGCGCGGCGGCGAACTGCCGGTGCAGGGCGAGCTCGAGCAGGCACCAGCCGAGCAGCAGGCCGATCGGCAGGCTGCCGACATCGCCGAGGAATATCCTTGCGACCGGTCGGTTGAACGGCGCGAAGCCGAGCAGCGCGCCGCACAGCGCTGCCGCGACCAGCGCGGGAGCTGCGGGGAGATAGCCGAAGCTGCCGAGCAGGGCGATCGCCACGGTGATCGGCACGGCCTCGGCCGCGGTCATCAGGTCGAGCCCGTCCATGAAGTTGACGAGGTTCACGAACCAGAGGCCGGCGATCAGCAGCAGGCCGCGTTCGAGCCAGACCGGGCCGGCCGGAACCAGCCTGAGACCATCAGGCGCGGAAAACACCACGGCCGCAACGGCGGCGGCCTGCAGCAGCAGCCGCGGGACGACGGGCAGCGAGCGGATGTCGTCGGCAAAACCCACCACCGCGATGAACAGGCAGGCCGCGAACACGATGAAGGGAATAGTCAGGTTCTGCGATCCGGCCAGGACGATGACGATTCCGCCCGCCAGCAGCGTCGCCGCCGTGACCGCGATGCCGGCACCCTGCGGCGTTGGAATACGGTGCGACGAGCGCGCATTCGGCTTCGCCAGCGCCACACGCAGCAGCAGCGGCCGCGTCGCCTGGATCAGGACAGCCGAGATCGACGCAGCCAGAACCGCCGCGATCAATGACAGGAGGATTTCGAAAGCGCTCATTCTGGTCCGGCTATTGCGATCCCGGGACTCGCGATTGCGATCCCGGGACTTCGATCGGTTCTGTGCCCTTGGCGGCCTTTTCCGGGCTCAGGATCCAGACCAGGCCGCCAAACACGCCAACCACAAACGATACCGCGCCGAATAACAGCGAGATGTTGACGCCTTCATTGGCGATCAATCCGGCGTAGCCGAAGGCCAGCGCCATCGTGGCCTCGCGTACGCCCCAGCCCGCGATCGAGATCGGCATCATCGTGATCAGCATCACCGGCGGCAACAATTGGAATATCTGGCCGAAGGTGACGGGCGCGGTGATCGATTTCACCACGCACCAGGCGATCACGACGGTCACCACGTGAATGGCGATCGAGAGAATTGCGACCCTCAATCCGCGCTTGCGGCTGAACAATACCCGGTTCGCGATGACCGCGCAGGCGTGGATGTGATGCGTCGCCCACCATTGCTTCAGCCAGACCCAAGGCAACACGCCGATCAGCAGGAAGCCAAATCCGGCCGCGAGTGCGGCGAGGTCGAGAAGCAGCAACGCCATCCAGCCGTGGGAATCAGAAATCAGCCGATAGCTCCAGGGCAGGGTGGCGGCGATGACGACGGCGAGGGCGATCAGCCCGATCGCGCGGTCGACGAAAATCGAATAGGTGGCTGCGCGCCAGCCCGCACCGGCGCGCGCGACGAGCCAAAGCCGGACCGCGTCGCCGCCGATCGAGGACGGCAGTGTCTGGTTGAAGAAGGTGCCGATCACGTTGAAGCGCATGGCCTGGCCTGTCTCCAGCGGGGCTCCGCACTCCACGCTGATCTCCCGCCAGCGCAACACCCCGAGGAAGATCTGCAGGAACGTGACCGCGATCGCGAGGCCGAGCCAGCCCAGGCTCTCGACCTGGATACGGGAGGCAAGGTCGTACAGATTGACCTTGCGCAGCGAGAAATAGAGCAGCGCTGCCGAGATCAGGATCTTGACGGTCGAAAGCAGGATTCGGCGCATTTCCGTTCGGCTGCCAGGTTTCAGAATGTGTCAAAAACAGCGCAAAACGCTTTCGCGCGCCCAAATTCGCCGCCTTGGTATGGTTTCCGCGCCGATCTGGCAATACCCGTACTGGTCCCTATTGCGGCAGGCGCGAAGGGGTGGCTAAAGAGGCCGGAACGGGGGACGGCCGGCCACTCACCGGGGGTTTACGTTACCGGTAAAATCCGACCAGACGCGCGGGGGGCGCGTGCTACTGCTTGGATAGTGCTTCCGAGGCGACAGGGCCGCCGGCCGCGACGGCCCGGGCCGATTTGGTGTGTCGTCCGCAGGCGGATACGACAGGACTTGCACGACAGGATTTGAGGCATCGATGGATCGACGAATTATTCCCCTGATCATGTGCGGCGGCGCAGGCACGCGATTGTGGCCGGCGTCACGCGAGGTGCATCCGAAACAGTTCCTGTCGCTGTTCGGGGTCCGCTCGACCTTCCAGGAGACGCTGCTGCGAGTCTCCGACGCCGGCCTGTTCGAGCGTCCGATCGTGATCACCAACGAGGCCTATCGCTTCATGGTGCTGGAGCAGCTGGCCGAGATCGGCCGCGAGGCCGACGTGCTGCTGGAGCCGATGCGCCGCGACTCGGGGCCGGCGATTGCGGCCGGTGCGGCGTTCGCGCAGAGCCGCGACAGCGAAGCGATCGTGCTGGCGCTGGCCGCCGACCATCTTGTGCGGGACACCGCGGCCTTCGTCGCCGCGTGCCGCGGCGGGTTGGTGGCTGCGGACGCCGGCCGCATCGTGACGTTCGGCGTCAAGCCGGAGCGGCCGGCCACCGAATACGGCTACATCAACCCGGGTGAGGTGGTCGCCGGCGAGGTGCGCGCGGTGGCGAAATTCGTCGAGAAGCCGGATGCCGCGACGGCGGCGGGCTATATCGATGCGGGTTATCTCTGGAACAGCGGCAACTTCATGTTCCGCGCCGGCGTGCTGCTCGACGAGTACCGCAATGTCGATGCGGACAGCGTGGCCTCGGTGGAGCAGTCGGTTGCGTCGGCGGCGCGCGATCTCGGCTTCGTCAAGCTCGATGCGCAGGCCTTCGGCGCGGCAAAGGCGATCTCGATCGATTACGCGGTCATGGAGAAGACATCGCGTGCCGCGGTGGTGCCGGTGGCGTGCGGCTGGTCCGACATCGGCTCGTGGCGCCAAGTCTGGGAGCTGTCGGACAAGGACAGCCTCGGCAACGCTGCGCGCGGCACTGCGGTGTTCGAGGACTCCCGCAATTGTAACGTCTCGACCGACCGGGCGCTGGTTGCGCTCGAAGGCGTCGACGATCTCGTCGTGGTCGCGACCCAGGACGCCGTGCTGGTGTCACGCCAAAAGGACGCCAACGGGCTGAAGCGGCTGGTCGCGAAATTGAAAGTGGCGGCGCCGGAGGTGACCGAGAATCACATCAAGGTGCATCGCCCCTGGGGCTCCTATCAGTCGGTCGACAATGGCGATCGCCACCAGGTCAAGCGTATCGTCGTCAAGCCGGGCGGACGGCTGTCCCTGCAGAAGCACCATCACCGCTCCGAGCACTGGATCGTGGTGCGCGGCACCGCGCAGGTCACCGTCAACGAGCTGATCAAGACGGTGCACGAGAACGAATCGATCTACATCCCGATCGGCGCGGTGCACCGGCTGGAGAACCCGGGCAAGATCCAGCTCGAGCTGATCGAGGTGCAGACCGGCAGCTATCTCGGCGAGGACGACATCATCCGCATCGAGGATGACTATCGGCGCACCTGAGGCGAACGGGCCCCGCGCTCAAGATCGAGTCGCGGGCGATGTAACTCTTTGAATCAAAACGTGTCCGGATTTCGCCGTTGGCATTCGCCACATTTGTGACGCCGTGCTATAGCGGCTGCCAACGAAGCGGGTCGTGATTTGCGCCAAAGGCGCGGATCGGGCAGAGGGGCCTTGGTGCTGATTCCCTCGGAGCCGGGATGGCTCCCTGAGAAGCCGGGACAACCGCCAGAACGTTACTTGGGGTCTACGATATGAATGCAAAAGTGTCCGCAGCCGGCGCGAAGGCCGATATTGGCCGCGCATTGCGCGTCGGCGTGATCGGCGCCGGCGTGATGGGCAGCAACCATGCCCGCGTGCTGGCCGGACTGCCCGGGGTGCTGTTGATCGGCATCGTCGATCCGCTGCCGGAACATCGCACCCGCGCCATCGACCTGGTCGGCTGCCGCGCCTTCGAAAGCCTCGATCAGCTGTTCGCCGAGGGCATCGATGCGGTGACGATCGCAGCTCCCACCCATCTGCATCACGAGATCGCGCTCGCCTGCATCGCGCGCAACATTCACATCCTGGTCGAGAAGCCGGTCGCGTCCACGGTCGAAGAGGGCCGCGAGATCGTTGCGGCCGCCGAGCGGGCCGGCGTCACTCTGATGGTCGGCCATGTCGAGCGTTTCAATCCGGCGGTCGCCGCGATCAAGAAGGCGATCTCGGGCGAGGACATCCTATCGATCGGCATCACCCGGGTCGGCCCGTTCCCGCCGCGAATGTCCAATGTCGGCGTTGTGATCGATCTTGCCGTGCACGACATCGACCTGATCCGCTGGTTCACCGAGTCCGACATCGTCGAGGTGCAGCCGCAGCTCTCGAGCGCCGTCGCCGAGCGCGAGGACATCGCGCTGCTGCAGTTCCGTACCGCTTCCGGCGTGCTCGCCCACATCAACACCAACTGGCTGACGCCGTTCAAGGCGCGCAACGTGACGGTCGCAACCCGCGGCAAGTATGTGATGGGCGATCTGCTCACGCGTCAGGTCACCGAATGTTTCGGCTTCAAGCCGGACGGCAGCTATTCGATGCGTCACCTGCCGGTCGGGCATGACGAGCCGCTGCGCGCCGAACTGATCGCCTTCCTCGATGCCGTACGCGGCGACAAGCTGCCGGCGGTGTCCGGCGACGAGGGCGTGGCGAGCCTCGAGATCGCGATCCGCTGCCTGGAATCGCCCGCGCGGCCCGCCGCCTCGACGATGCGCAAGGGGCCGCGCCGCATCGCCAGCTAATTGCAACTTGAAAACACGCGCGAAAGCTTCATGAACCAACACATGCGTCCAGAGCCTGTTCCCTTCATAGACATTGCCGCGCAGCGCCAGCGGCTCGGCAAATCGGTCGATGATGCAGTCGCCCGCGTGCTCAACCATTGCCAATTCGTCAATGGCCCGGAAGTGACCGCGCTGGAGAAGGCGCTGGCGGACTATAGCGGCGCAAAGCATGTGGTGAGCTGTTCCAGCGGCACTGACGCGCTCTTGATGGTCCTGATGGCGAAGAATGTCGGGCCGGGTGACGCCGTGCTGTGCCCGTCTTTCACGTTCTGCGCGACCGGCGAAGCGGTAGCGCTCACCGGCGCGACACCCCTCTTCGTCGATGTGGACGAGACGACATTCAATATCGATATCAATTCGCTCAAGCGCGGGGTCGCCACCGCGATGTCGCGTGGCCTAAAGCCGGTTGGTGTCATTCCAGTGGATTTGTTCGGCCAGAGCGCCGATCATGACGCGGTGGCTGCGGTTGCCGAAGCCGAAGGCCTGTTCGTGCTCGACGACGCCGCCCAGGGCTTTGGCGCGAGTTACAAGGGCCGCAAGCTCGGCACCTTCGGGCTTGCGACCGCGACCAGTTTCTTCCCGGCAAAGCCGCTCGGCTGTTTCGGCGATGGCGGCGCGATCTTTACCAATGACGACGAACTTGCGAACGCGCTACGCAGCATCCGTGTGCACGGGCAAGGCTCGGACAAATATGACAATGTCCGCCTCGGCCTCACCGGGCGGCTCGATACCATGCAGGCCGCGATCCTGCTCGAGAAGCTGAAGATTTTTGACGACGAGATCGTGGCACGCAACCAAGTGGCGGAGCGCTACGCGCGCGGACTCGGCAATATCGTGACCGTGCCTCGCCTTGCGCCAGGTTGCACCTCGGTGTGGGCGCAATACACAATCCGCCTGCCGAAAGGGGCCGACCGCGATGCCTTTGCCTCGACGCTGAAGACCCAAGGCATTCCGACGGCGATCTACTACACGAAGTCGATGCACCAGCAGACCGCTTACCGTGATTTCCCGGTCGCCGACGGCGGCCTAGCGATCAGCGAAAGCCTCTCCGACGACGTCATCAGCCTGCCGATGCACGCCTATCTCGACGAGGCGGCCCAGGACCGCGTCATCGCGGCTGTGCGCAGCGCGCTTTCAGCCTGATAGGAAACTTTTTCAGACCGCAATCATGCGCTAGAAGCAGCGCATGCTTGGACGCATCTTCACCGTCGGCGGCTATACCCTGCTATCGCGGGTCACCGGGTTCGCGCGCGACATCATGCTCGCGGCGATCCTCGGTGCCGGGCCGGTTGCCGACGCCTTCTTCGTGGCGCTGCGGCTGCCCAACCATTTCCGCGCGATCTTCGCCGAAGGCGCCTTCAACGCCGCCTTCGTACCGGCCTATGCCCATGTCCATGGCGAGAAGGGCGAAGCGTCGGCACGGCTGTTCGCCGACCGCATCTTCACGCTGCTGTTCGCCTCGCAGGTGATCCTGCTGGCGGTGGCGATGGCGTTCATGCCGCAGGCGATGAGCATCCTCGCGCCGGGCTTCACCGAGGACGCGGCGCAGCGCAAGCTCGCGATCGAGCTGACGCGGATCACGTTTCCCTATCTGCTGATGATCACGCTGGTGACGCTTTATGGCGGCATGCTCAACGTGATGCATCGCTTCGCCAGCGCCGCCGCGGCGCCGATCTTCCTCAACCTCGCCATGATGATGACGCTGGCGCTCGCGGCGTTCTTCCCGAGCGCGGGCCACGCCGCGGCCTGGGGCGTCCTGATCTCGGGCTTCCTGCAATTCTTCCTGCTCGCCGGCGACCTCGCGCGCCATGGCGGCCTGCCGCGGTTCGCGCCCTTGAGGCTCGACGAGGACGTCCGCGGCTTCTTCCGCGCGCTGGGACCGGCGACGCTGGGCTCGATGGGCACCCAGGTGGCGCTGTTCGCCGACACCATCATCGCGACCTTCCTGCCCGCCGGCGCGCTGTCGGCGCTGTATTATGCCGACCGCCTCAATCAATTGCCGATCGGCGTGATCGGGATCGCGATCGGCACCGTGCTGCTGCCGGAGATGTCGCGGCGCCTGAGCGCCGACGATCACGCCGGCGCGATGGCCGCGCAGCGCCGCGCCTTCGATTTCACGCTGCTGTTCTCGGTGCCGTTCGTGGCGGCGTTCCTGACGGTCGCCGATCCGATCATGCGCGCGATGTTCGCCCGCGGGGCGTTCTCCAAGGCCGATGCGGCAAGCGCCGGGGCCACGCTCGCGGCCTATGCGGTGGGGCTCATTCCCTTCGTGATGATCCGCAGCGCGGTCGCGACCTTCTACGCTCGCAAGGACACCGCAACCCCGGTGAAAGCGGCGCTGACCGGGGTCGCGGTCAACGTCGCGCTGAAGATCGCGCTGGTCGGCACGCTGGCGCAGGTCGGCCTCGCGCTCGCGACCGCGGTCGGGGCCTGGGTCAATCTGCTGCTGGTGCTGATGTTTGCCGTGCGCCGCGGCTACCTCGCGCTCGATCGCGCGCTGATCCGCTCGTTCGGCACCTTCGCGCTGTGCGGCGTGCTGCTCGCGGTCGCACTGTGGCTGACCTCGCATTTCGCTTATGTGTGGTTCGCGCCGATGCAGATCTTTCGCGACGAACTGATCCTGCTGCTGCTGATTGCGGTCGGCGTCTTCGTCTACGCCCTCCTGATCCTCATGCTGTTCGGCCGCGGCTGGCTGTTCGCGCTCCGCCGCGTATAGTTTTACCTGTCAAATCAAATGCATAGGAGGCCGCTGTGTGATAGCGCCGCGCGCGGCGGAAAGCGGTTTGCGCTTCGGCGACAACCACGCCAATATGCGCAAAACACACCAAGGCAATTGGAGAGACGATGGCAGCTCCCATCAAATTCGGCGTCGGACAAAGTGTGCGGCGCAAGGAGGACGACGCTCTGATTCGCGGCAAGGGCCGCTACACCGACGACGTTGCACCGTCTCCCGCATTGCACGCGCTGATGCTGCGCTCGCCGCATGCGCACGCGACCTACACGATCGACGCCGGCAAGGCCCGCGGCATGCCCGGCGTGGCGCTGATCCTGACCGCCGCCGACGTCGCCGAGCTCGGCGGCCTGCCGTGCCTGTTCAATCTGGAAACCGATCCGTTCACCGCGCCGCCTTATCCGATCCTCGCCAAGGACGAGGTGCGCCATGTCGGCGACGCGGTGGCCTTCGTGGTCGCCGACACCGTCGATCATGCCCGTGACGCGATCGAGGCGATCGACGTCAAATGGACGCCGCTGCCGGCGGCGGTCGGCCTCGTCAATGCGGTGAAGAAGGACGCGCCGCAGGTCTGGCCGGACAAGCCCGGCAATGTGCTGTTCGATGTCTCGATCGGCGACAAGAAGGCCGCCGAGGACGCGTTCGCCAAGGCGCATGCGGTGGCCGAGATCACCATCGTCAATCCGCGCGTCATCACCAATTTCATGGAGACGCGCGCTGCGGTCGCGGAATACGACGCCAAGAAGGATCATCTGACGCTGACGATCGGCAGCCAGGGCAGCCATCGCCTGCGCGAGATCCTCTGCGACATGATCCTGAAGATGCCGAAGGAGAACATGCGGGTGATCTGCCCGGATGTCGGCGGCGGCTTCGGCACCAAGCTGTTTCCCTATCGCGAATATGCGCTGATCTCGGTCGCCGCGCGCAAGCTCAAGAAGAGCATCAAATGGACGGCCGAGCGCTCCGACCATTTCATGGGCGACGCGCAGGGCCGCGACAACCTCACCACCGCGAAGATGGCGCTCGCCGAGGACGGCAAATTCCTCGGCATGGATGTCGACCTGATGGGCGACATGGGCGCCTATCTCTCGACCTTCGCGCCCTACATCCCGCATGGCGGCGCCGGCATGCTGCCGGGCCTCTATGACATCCAGGCCTTCCACTGCCGGGTCCGCACCGTGTTCACCAACACGGTGCCGGTCGATGCCTATCGTGGCGCCGGCCGCCCGGAGGCCGCCTATGTCATCGAGCGCCTCGTCGATGCCGCCGCGCGCAAACTCGGCATGACGCCGGACGCCATCAGGCGCAAGAATTTCATTCCGCCGAAGTCGCTGCCCTACACGACCGCGACCGGCAAGGTCTACGACTCCGGCGACTTCGTCGCGCATATGAAGCGTGCGATGGAGATTGCCAACTGGAAGGAGTTTCCGAAGCGCGCCAAGGCCGCCAGGAAAGAGGGCCTGGTGCGGGGCATCGGCATGGCGAGCTATGTCGAGGTCTGTGGCACGATGGGCGAGGAGACCGCCAATGTGGCGCTCGATCCCAATGGCGATATCTCGGTCCTGATCGGCACGCAGTCGAGCGGGCAGGGCCACCAGACCGCCTATGCGCAGATCGTCGCCGAGCAGTTCGGCGTGCCGCCCGAGCGCGTCCATGTGCTGCAGGGCGATACCGACAAGATCGCGACCGGCCTCGGCACCGGCGGCTCGGCATCGATCCCGTCCGGCGGCGTGAGCGTGCAGCGGGCGACGCATGATCTCGGCAACAAGCTGAAGGAGCTCGCGGCGCAGGCGCTGGAGGCCGGCGCCGGCGACCTCGAATTCGCCGACGGCCGCATCCGCATCGCCGGCACCGACCGCTCGATCAGCTTTGCCGATCTCGCCAAACGTCCGGGCGGCGATACGTCGAAGATGAACGCCAGCGCGACCTTCGCCAGCGCCGACGGCACCTATCCGAACGGCACCCATCTCGCCGAGGTCGAGATCGATCCCTCAACCGGCATCATTAAGATCATCAGCTACGTCATCGTCGACGATTTCGGCGTCACGCTCAATCCGCTGATGCTGGCGGGCCAGGTTCACGGCGGCGCGATGCAGGGCATCGGGCAGGCGCTGATGGAGCAGGCGGTGTACAGCCCGACCGATGGTCAGCTCGTCACCGGCACGTTCATGGACTATGCGCTGCCGCGCGCCTCCGACGGGCCGTCCTTCGTGTTCGAGACCCATAACGTGCCCTGCACGACCAACCCAATGGGCGTGAAGGGCGCGGGCGAGGCCGGCGCGATCGGCTCGTGCCCGGCGGTCGTCAACGCGATCGTCGAGGGGCTGCATCGCGAGTACAAGATCGACCACATCGACATGCCCGCCACGCCGGAACGGGTCTGGATCGCGATCCGCGAGGCGCAGCGCCGCCATAATCTCTGATAAATTGTCGCAGGCGGAATGAAGATTCCGCCTGCGGTGTTTTGCAAACCAGGCCGGCCGCAGACCCGCGGACCGGGACAGAGCGGAATTGAGGGGTTTTGCCGATGAAGCGGATTGTCGTCGTTGCTGCGGTGCTGGCGTTCGGTGCCGGTGCAGTCGTTGCACAGCAGGATCAAGTCAAGAAGACCCAGGCCATGATGAAGGACAATGGCAAGAATGCGGGTGCGCTGTCGGCGATCATCAAGGGCGAAAAGCCCTACGACCAGGCGACCGTCAATGCTGCGCTGGCCCAGTTCGAGGATACCGCCAAGCAGCTTCCGACGCTGTTCCCCGAGAGCATGAAAGGCGTCAAGCTGGAAGGCGATTACGCCCCTTCGCCGAAAATCTGGGAAGACAAGGCGGGCTTCGCGCAGCAGTCCGCGAGCTTCGCGAAGGTCGTCACCGATGCCAAGGGCAAGATCAAGGACGTCGATACGCTGAAGGCCGAGCTGGGCGTGATCGGCAAGCAGTGCGGCGGCTGCCACGAGACCTATCGCGTCAAGAAGGGCTGATCGCCATTCCATCAACGAAAAGGGCGGACGCTTTAGGGCGTCCGCCCTTTTTTGTGTCGGCCGTTTCTTGTTGGCGTTGCGTCGCGAACGATTACTTCGTCACTTGTTATTTGGTCACCTGGCCGCGGATCTCGCCGCCCGGATTGGCCGCAGTGTGAACGTTGACATAGTACTTGCCGGCGAGCAGATCGGCGGCCTGCGCGTCGGTCAGCGTGGCGCTGCCTTCGACCGGGCTCGACGTCGCGTTCGGAATCGCGACTGCGACACCGGAATTCTTGCCGGCCTCGGCGGGGCCGTGGAAATGCGCGGCAGTGGCCGGACCCGAGAGGCCGGAATAGGTCAGCTTCCAGCTCAGCTTCTTGCTGGCGGCATCGTAGTCGATGTCGGCGGTGCCGGTGGCGGTGCTGGTATTCGGCGGCACTTCGCTCTTGCTATCCAGCTTCGCCGTGAACTTCTCGGCAAAGGCCGGACCGGCGAAGGCGATGGCGGCGCCGAGCGTCAGCGTGGCAAGCAAGGTCTTGTTCGACATGGTTCTCTCCCCTTTGACGGCACAGGATGGTTGCAATCTTCAAACAGCAGCTTTTCGGATTTATTCCCCAAATGATCGTGGGTGCGGCAAATTTGATGCGAGCTTGTCCGACTGGTTGCCATCATACTGGTCCATGAACTGACGCGACCAATGACGGATCGGTGAATGCTGCGACGAATTTTCCTCCTGGCGATTCTGGCCGGCGTAATCGGCTTTGGCGTGTTCTGGTGGCTGACGATCCCCGCGACCGTTGCCGCCGACGCGCTGCCTGCCTATCAGCCTGACCTGGCCAACGGCCTCACAACGTTCAATGCCGGGGGATGTTCCTCCTGCCATGCCGTGCCGAAGCAGGACGACCGCACGAGGCTCGGCGGCGGGCTCGCGATCACCTCGCCGTTCGGTACCTTCTATGCGCCGAACATCTCGCCCGACCCGAACGACGGCATCGGCCGCTGGAGCGAGGCCGATTTCGTCACCGCAGTCATGAAGGGCACTTCGCCATCGGGCGCGCACTATTTCCCGGCGTTTCCGTACCCGTCCTATCAGCACGCCAAGGTCAGCGATGTGCGCGACCTGTTCGCCTATCTGAAGACCTTGCCGCCGGTCGCCGGCAAGGTGCGCGACCACGATTTGCCGTTTCCGTTCAACATCAGGCGCAACGTCGGGGTCTGGAAATTCCTGTTCATGAACGGCAAGCCGTTCATCGCGGATGCAAGCCGCTCGGCGCATTGGTACCGCGGCGCCTATCTCGTCAACAGCTTCGGCCATTGCGCCGAGTGCCACAGCCCGCGCAACGTCCTCGGCGGCATCGTCACCGCGCAGCGCTTCGCCGGTGGTCCGAATCCGGAGGGCGAAGGCTGGGTGCCCAACATCACGCCGAGGGGGATCTCGGACTGGAGTGTGAAGGATATCGCCTATTTTCTCGAGAGCGGCCAGATGCCGGACGGCGATAGCGCCGGTGGGTCGATGGTGCGCGTGATCCGCAACACCTCGCAACTGTCGTCGTCCGACCGCGACGCGATCGCCGAGTACATCAAGTCGCTGCCGCCGGTCGAGGGACCGCCGAAGCCGGTCAAGAAGGAGAAGGAATCGTAAAGCGGGATGGGTTTGGTTGAATCGGCTCGCCGCGGTTTCGGTTCACCTCTCCCAAGGGAGAGGTGAACTTTCGACGCCGTTCAAGCTCGACCTAATCTCATCATGCTCTCGCGGGCGCGTCCTACTTCGCGCCGAACGCCTTGAAGGTGATGATCGTGAGGGTGTCCTGGATGCCCGGGATCACCTGAACCTTCTCGTTGATGAAATGGCCGATGTCGGTGTCGTGGTCGACGTAGAACTTGACCAGGAGGTCGTAGTTGCCCGCGGTGGAATAGATCTCGGACGCAATCTCGGCCTCCGCCAGTGCGTTGGCGACGGTGTAGGACTGGCCGAGCTTGCATTTGATCTGGACGAAGAAAGGAACCATCAAAGTCGTCTCCGGGGATTTCCGCGACTATAGGCCCAAAACGGGCGGCCAAGGCAAGGGGGCGAGGCAAGGGGTCAAGGCGAGGTCAACTTGCGGTAAAGTCAGGCGAACTTGCTGCCGATCGGCGGCCGGGCTAGGACAGGCCATGGTCTCGTTCGTGATGGTCTCATTCGTATCAACCGCCGGTGCTGCAAGATGACGCCGGTCGCGCTCACCATTGCCGGCTCGGACTCCTCGGGCGGGGCGGGCATCCAGGCCGACCTCAAGAGCTTTGCCGCGCTCGGGGTCTATGGCGCCTCCGCGATCACGGCGCTGACCGCGCAGAACACCATGGGGGTCAGCGGCATCTATCCGGTGCCCGCGTCATTCGTCACCGCCCAGATCGATGCAGTGTTCTCCGACCTCGAGGTCGGCGCGGTCAAGATCGGCATGGTGGCGCAGGCCGACACGATCGCTGCGATCGCCGATGGGCTGAGGCGCTGGGCGCCGCGCCATGTCGTGCTCGATCCGGTGATGGTCGCAACCTCCGGTGATCGGCTGCTTGCCGCCGAGGCGGTCGATGCGCTGAAGGTCCTGCTGTTTCCGCTGGCCTCGCTGATCACGCCGAACCTGCCGGAAGTGGCGGCGCTCTTGAACGAGCCGGTTGCCTCAAGCGAGGCCGACGTCGAGCGACAAGGCAGGCGATTGCTGGCGATGGGATGTCGCGCGGTGCTGGTCAAGGGCGGCCACGGCCACGGCGCCGAGAGCATCGACTATCTGATCGACGCCGAGCACAGCATCGCGCTGGCTGCGCCGCGGATTGCGACCGCCAATACGCATGGCACCGGCTGCTCGCTGTCCTCGGCAATCGCAGCAGGGCTCGCGAAGGGCGAGAGCATGGAGACCTCCGTGCGCAACGCCAAGGCCTGGATCACCGAAGCAATCGCCGAAGCCGATCGCTTCGCCGTCGGCCACG
This sequence comes from Bradyrhizobium australafricanum, assembly GCF_020329495.1. Taxonomy (NCBI): domain Bacteria; kingdom Pseudomonadati; phylum Pseudomonadota; class Alphaproteobacteria; order Hyphomicrobiales; family Nitrobacteraceae; genus Bradyrhizobium; species Bradyrhizobium australafricanum. The sequence goes on from NZ_JAGKJL010000010.1 coordinate 105,742, forward strand.
GCCATGGGCCGGTGCATCACTTCCACGGATATTACTGACGCTCTTGTAGCCCGGATGGAGCGCAGCGAAATCCGGGACCAGTTCATCCGCGGATGCAGAGCCCCGGATTGCGCTTCGCTCCATCCGGGCTACGCATTCGATCGCTTCGTTGTTCCATCGCGCTGTGCAGGCAACACAACGCCTCTTCCACACAGCCGCGACCGCCGATGTCGCCAGATTGTCGCACGCTGCTGTTATCCGCAGGGCAGGGGCGTGCTGCTGATTCTCGTTAACTGTTTGTGGGGCCTTGGGTCGCGGGGATCGTCATCGCCTTGTCACAGGAATCTGTTAGGTGCACAGGCATGGGAAGTGACTCCTTGAGTGAAGAAAGTCCCGAGCGGCACTTTCGCACTTTGTTTATCTCCGATGTCCATCTCGGAGCCCGCGGTTCGCAAGCCGACCGCCTGCTGGACTTCCTCCGCGCTCACGACGCTGACACGATCTACCTCGTTGGTGATATCGTCGACGGCTGGGCGCTGAAGTCGAACTGGTACTGGCCGCAGACCCATAACGATTTCGTGCAGAAGATGCTGCGCAAGGCGCGCAAGGGCGCCAAGGTGATCTACGTCCCGGGCAACCACGACGAGTTCCTGCGCAAATATTACGGCACGCATTTCGGCGGCATCGACGTGGTGGAGAACACCGTTCACACCGGCGCCGACGGCAAGCGCTACCTCGTGATCCACGGCGACATTTTCGATCTCGTGGTGCAGAACGCGCGCTGGCTCGCCCATCTCGGCGACAAGGCCTACGACTTCGCGATCCAGATGAATCGCTTCGTCAACTTCTTCCGCAAGATGTTCGGCGTGCCGTACTGGTCGCTGTCGCAATGGGCCAAGCTGAAGGTCAAGAAGGCGGTGAACTATATTGGCGCGTTCGAGGCGACGCTTGCCGGCGAGGCGCGGCGCCACGGCTGCGACGGCGTGATCTGCGGCCACATCCACTACGCGACGATTCATGACGAGCACGGCATCCGCTACATGAATTGCGGCGACTGGGTGGAGAGCTGCACCGCGCTCGCCGAGCATGAGGACGGCCATTTCGAGATCATCACCTGGACCGACCCGGTGCGCCGGATCGCGCCGGTTCCGCGAGTGACGGCACGCGCTGCATGACGCATATCCTGGTCGCGACCGATGCGTGGCATCCCCAGGTCAACGGGGTTGTCCGCACGCTGACCATGATGGCACAGGCGGCGAAATCGCTCGGCGTCGAGGTGAGCTTCCTGACGCCGGACGAGTTCCGCACCTTCGCGATGCCGAGCTATCGCGATCTCCGGCTGGCGCTGCCCTACCGGGCCAAGGTCGCAAGTCTGATCGAGGCGGCGAGGCCCGACAGCATCCATATCGCGACCGAGGGCCCGATCGGGCTTGCGGTGCGCCGCTATTGCCGCAAGCGCGGCCTGCCGTTCACGACGAGCTTCCATACCCGCTTCCCCGAATACGTCTCGGCGCGGACGCCTGTCCCGGAAGCCTGGGTGTGGCGGGCGCTGCGCTGGTTCCACCGGCCGAGCCGGGCGGTGATGGCGGCGACCCCGGCGCTGGCAGCCGAGTTGCGTCAGCGCGGCTTCCGCAACGTGGTGCTGTGGTCGCGCGGCGTCGATACTGCGCTGTTCCATCCGCGCGACGTCGATCTCTGCCTGCCGCAGCCGGTCTATCTCAGCGTCGGCCGGGTGGCGGTGGAGAAGAATCTCGAGGCCTTCCTCGATCTCGATCTGCCGGGAACCAAGGTCGTGGTCGGCGACGGCCCGGCGCGGGCGGCGCTGGAGCGGAAATATCCAGACGCTGTGTTCCTCGGCGCCCGTCATGGGGAAGAATTGGCTGAGATCTACGCCGCGGCCGATGTGTTCGTTTTCCCGAGCCGTACCGATACGTTTGGTCTGGTGCTGCTTGAAGCGTTGGCGAGCGGCCTGCCGGTTGCCGCTTTTCCGGTCACCGGTCCCCGCGACGTGATCGGCGCAGCGCCGGTCGGCGTGCTCGACGAGGATTTGCGCCATGCCTGCCTGGAGGCGCTCAGCATCCCGCGGCAGGCCTGCGTCGATTTCGCCGCGCTCCACACCTGGCAGGCGTCGGCCCGGGTGTTCATCGATCGCTGCATGAACGTCCGCCCCGCGCCGCCGGACGGCGAGGGCGAGGCGCTCGAATTCGGTGCCGAAGAGCACCATTTTGTGGCTCTGCCGGCGACCCAGCCGATCTCACGCTAGTCAGGTCACGCTAAAGCGTCTTGCCCGCCAGCCCGGCGCCGCGATACAAATCGCGAATGACGGACACCGTTCTCAATCCACCCGTCGCTGCCGCGGACATCGATGCCGCCGCGAGGGTGGTCGCGCCGTTCGCGGTGCGCACGCCGCTCCTGACCTTCCCCGTTCTCAACGAACGCGTCGGCAGCCAGGTCTTCCTCAAGCCCGAAATGCTGCAGCGGACCGGCTCGTTCAAGTTTCGCGGCGCTTTCAACAAGCTCGCCTCGATCCCGCAGGACAAGCGGAGCGGCGGCGTCGTCGCGTTCTCCTCGGGCAACCACGCCCAGGGCGTCGCCGCGGCGGCCAAGATCCTCAACATGCAGGCGACCATCGTGATGCCTGCGGACTCGCCGATCACCAAGCGCGAGCGCACCAAATCCTATGGCGCCGAAGTCGTGCTCTACGACCGTGATCGCGACGACCGCGAGGCGATCGCCAACGGCATTGCCGGCAAGCGCGGCGCGACCTTGGTGCGTCCCTACGACGATCCCTTCGTGATCGCGGGCCAGGGCACCGCCGGCCGCGAGATCGCCGAGGACATGGCTGCGCTCGGACTGACGCCCGACATCGTGGTCGCGCCGGCTTCGGGTGGCGGATTGATCGCGGGCGTTGCGACCGCGGTGAAGGCGAAATATCCGCAGGCCCAGGTGATCGTCGCCGAGCCCGCGGGCTACGACGATCATGCCCTTTCGCTCAAGGTCGGCCATCGCGAGGCGCATGCGGTTGCGCCGCGCACCATCTGCGATGCGCTGATGGCGATGATGCCGGGCGAGCTGACCTTCGCCATCAACAGCAAGCTGCTCGCGAATGGCGTCAGCGCCTCCGACGACGAGGTCGGCGCCGCCGTCGCCTTTGCCTATCGCGAGCTCAAGCTCGTGGTCGAGCCCGGCGGCGCGGTCGGACTCGCGGCGCTGCTTGCCGGGCGGATCGATGCCAAGGGCAAGAACGTCGTGATCGTGCTGTCGGGCGGCAATGTCGACGCCGACCTGTTCGCGAAACTGGTTGCCTGACACCGGGTTAGGCACAGATGCTGCCGCGGTACATGAGCTGGCTCATGTTGCGCGTGCGGTCCATGGGACATGAATGCTTCGCGCCAGTCGTCGTGCGCGGGTCAAGCCCGGCAATGACAGGATATGAACAGTCGAGGTTACGAGAAGAACGCCATCTTCTCGGCCTGGCTCATGCGACGGATTGGCGCGAGCGGGTCGTTGGCCGCAACAGTCGGCCTTTTCAGCAGGCCGCTGGCGATGATGGTCGAACCGAGTGAGATCTCTGCTGCGGGAGCAGGGACAGGCTCAACGGCGGGCCGGAGAGGCGGCGGCATCACCAGAGTTTCGGCAATCGGCGCCACAGCCACCGGCGGCGGCTCGATCTTGACTTCTGCCCTGACCTCGACCTTCGGCGCCGGTGCAGGCTCGGGCTGAATGGCCGGCGCAACCATTTCTGGCTCGGCCGCCATCGCCTCAGCGACGTCCATCGCTTCGGCGACGCGCATCTCCTCGGCGGCACGCATTTCCTCGGCGATAGCCTCCTCGTTGATCGGATCGGGCGCACCCATCTCCATCGCGATCAGGTCGAGCACCGCCTCGTCATGGGCGTCGGCCGTCGCTTCGTTGGTGACGCGGGCGAGTTCCGCGGCTTCGGCTTCGGCCAGCGCGGCTTCAGCTTTGATCCAGGCTTCGCTCGGCTGCGGCATCACGGCCGTAGCGGCCTCAGTGCCGGGCACGGCGGCGGGAATCGCGGCTTCGACGATCGGCGCCGCAGCGGCCTCCCGAGGCGGCGCTGGCCGCGTAGCGGCCATATCGGGAGCGGCACTCTCGGCCACCGGTGGCGGCGTGGGGGCCGCTGCCGGCGGCTCCGCAACCGGCGCCTCGGCCACGTCAGGCTCGGCCGCAGGCGTCGCCGCCTTGTCCGGATCGAACTCGCTGAGCCGGCGCGCCAGCGCCGCGAAGGCGGCATCCAGTACAGCCTTGGCGTCGTTCATCGAGACCTCGGCGGCGCCGGCCTCGATCGCGCTGACCTGCGAATCGATGATGTCGCAGATCCGGCCGTCATTGCCGATCTCGCGCAGCCGCCAGGAGATCTCCCTGATCACCCGCACGCCCTTGCGCACCGGTGCGAGGCTTTGCTCGAAGCTGATGCCGTTGAGCGCGGCGATGGCGGAGGCCTGGGCGGCCTCGATCGCGCCGCGCAGGGCGGCCAGCGCCTGCGCCAGTTGCTCGTCCCTGATCGCCGCCGCGGCGGCTTGTCGCTGTGCGCTGAGGCTTTCCTCGATCCGCGCCACGGCATCGAGCACCATGCGGGTATCGGCATTGCGGTTGCGCTTGGCGTATTCGCCGAGGAACCAGCGGCCCCGCGAGGTCTCCATGAAGGCCGCGCTGATCGCGGCATAGTCCTCCTCGCTCGGCAGGGCCGCGCGGGCGGATATCGGCGACAGGGCGAATGCTTCTTCGGCCATCACAATCTCTCCGCGCAAATCACTGCGCGTTACGCTAACGATCACCACGATATCGCGCGAATCGCAATTGAATTGATGTCTTCCGAATCACAAATCCCCATTGCAGCAAGGATTGCATCGCGGCGATTCGCGCGCAGCCTGGCGGCATTCTATGCCACGCTGTTCGGCATGACCGGGGTTCATCTGCCGTTTTTCACGGTGTGGCTGAAGGCGGTCGGCATCGACGCCACCTGGATCGGCATCATCACCGCGGTGCCGCCGGTGACGCGCTTCACCGTGCTGCCGCTGGTCACCGCGGCGGCGGAGCGGCGTCAGATGCTGCGCGGGGCGATCATCGCCACCGGATTCGCGACGGCGTTTGGCTTTGCCGTGATCGGTACCCAGCACCAGCCGTTCGTGCTGCTGGCGATCTATGCGCTGACCTGCTGCGTCTGGACTCCGATGGTGCCGCTCACCGACGCCTATGCGCTGCGCGGCGTCAGGCAATTCGGCCTCAGCTACGGACCGCTGCGGCTCTGGGGCTCGGCCGCCTTCGCGGTCTGCGCGCTGCTGAGCGGCTTCCTGCTCCGCTATGTCGCGGAGGTCGACCTGATCTGGATCATCACGGCCGTGACGGTGCTCGGCGCGCTGGTCGGGCTGACGCTGCGGCCGCTGGGCCGCCCAGCGGCAGCCGCCACACCTGCGGCCGGCGCGCCAAAACTGCTGCGCAATCCCACCTTCCTCGCCATCATCGTATCCTCGGCGCTGATCCAGGGCAGCCACGGCGCCTATTACATCTTCGCATCGATTGCCTGGCAGCAGGCCGGCTTCAGCGGCCTGACGATCGCTTGTCTCTGGGTGCTCGGCGTGATCGCCGAGATCGTACTGTTTGCGGCCTCGCCGCGCTTCACGCTGCCGTCGGCTGTGCTGGTGATGATCGCGGCGTCCAGTGCCGCGGCGCGCTGGGCGATCACCGCGCAGGATCCGCCGCTTGCGGTGCTTGCAGTTGTGCAGCTCGGACATGGACTGAGCTTCGGCCTGACCCAGGTCGGCATCATGGGCCTGATGGTGCATCACGTGCCGGTTCACGTGATGGCGCGCGCGCAAGGCTATCTCACCGCCTGCGGCGGCATTGTCGCGAGCACCACGGCGATCGTCAGCGGTATGGTCTATGCGCGCTTCGGGCTCGGCGTCTACGACATGATGGCCGCAATGGCGGCCACAGGCGGGCTCGTGATGTGGCTGGCGCGCAAGCGTCTCACCGATTAGCCCCAGAGCGCGGCGTCGGGCGGATAGACCAGGCTGCCCTCGTAGCGCAGGCCGTGGTCGCGGTCCTTCGCCAGCAGCAGCGGACCGTCGAGATCGACGAAGCGCGCGGCTTGCGCGATCAGCATCGCCGGCGCCATCGCGAGCGAGGTCGCGACCATGCAGCCGATCATGATCTCGAAGCCGAGCGCGCGGGCGGCGTCCGCCATCGCCAGCGCTTCGGTCAGGCCGCCGGTCTTGTCGAGCTTGATGTTGACGGCGTCATAGCGGCCGCGCAGGCCGGCAAGAGAGGCGCGGTCGTGCACGCTCTCGTCGGCGCAGACCGCAACCGGGCGCCTGATCCGCGCCAGCGCCGCGTCCTTGCCGGCCGGCAGCGGCTGCTCGATCAGGGTGACGCCGGCATCGGCGCAGGCCGCGAGATTGGCGGCAAGGTTGTCCTCGGTCCATGCTTCATTGGCATCGACGATCAGCTCGGATCGAGGCGCCGCCTTGCGCACGGCGGCGATCCGCGCGCCGTCGCCTTCGCCGCCGAGCTTGATCTTGAGCAACTGACGATGCGCGGCCTTCGCGGTGGCCTCCGCCATCGCCTCGGATGTCCCGAGCGAGATCGTATAGGCGGTGGTGCGCGGTTCCGGCGCGGGCCGGCCGAGCAGGTTCCAGATCCGCCTGCCGGCGCGTTTGGCCTCAAGATCCGCCAGCGCGCAATCCAGCGCATTGCGGGCGGCGCCGGCAGCCATCCCGGCCTGCAAGGCGATCCGGTCTATGCCATTGGCGAGTGGCGCCTGTAGGGCCTGGATCGCCTGCAGTGTCGCCTCGGGCGTTTCGCCATAGCGCGGGTAGGGTACGCATTCGCCGCGGCCGGTGAGGCCGCCCTGGCTCACCTCGGCCACCACGACGACGGCCTCGGTCTTGGTGCCGCGGCTGATCGTGAAGGTCCCCGCGATCGGCCAGCGCTCGATCCGACCGGTCAGGGAAATCGTTCCGGGTGGGGTGGAAGTCATTTTAAAGTCTACTATTTCCTGAACCGTAGCTTGCGACGCGCAGCCAACTATGGCTGGTTAGCGGCAGATTCGACAAGCCGATCCGGCAGCGCCGGAGATCTGCGTTTGCGGCGGCCAGCCGGCTTGAGGGGTAGGCAAAAGGTGAGCGGCGACCCGACACTGGAGCGGATAGCCCAAGGCGAAGGACTGGCGCTGTGTGCGGCGGGCAACTGGACGGCCCGCTTTGCCCCTGCGCTCGAGCGGATCGTCTCCGACGCCGAGAAGCTGCGCGGCAGCCGCCCGCACATCTTCATCGACGTGTCGCAGGTTGCGAGCCTCGACACCTTCGGCGCCTGGCTGATCGAGCGGCTGCGCCGCAGCCTCAGCGACGCCAGCGCGGAAGCCGAGATCGCCGGCCTCTCGGCCAATTATTCCAGCCTGGTCGACGAGGTCCGCCGGGTCGGCCCCGCGCCCAAGGTCGTCAGCGACCCATTGTCGATATCAGGCATGCTCGAGCAGATCGGGCGCACCGTGGCCGGGATCGGCAGCACCATCATCGGCCTCGTCGACATGCTCGGCGCGGTGCTGGCGGCCGCCGGCAAGGTGCTGATCCATCCGCGCAGCTTCCGCCTGACCTCGACCGTGCATCACCTCGAACAGGTGTGCTGGCGCGCGGTGCCGATCGTGGTGCTGATCACCTTCCTGATCGGCTGCATCATCTCGCAGCAGGGCATCTTCCATTTCCGCAGGTTCGGCGCCGACATCTTCGTGGTCGACATGCTGGGCGTCTTGGTGCTGCGCGAGATCGGCGTGCTGCTGGTCGCGATCATGGTCGCGGGCCGTTCAGGCTCGGCCTATACCGCCGAGCTCGGCTCGATGAAGATGCGCGAGGAGATCGACGCGCTGCGCACCATGGGCTTCGATCCGATCGAGGTCCTCATCCTGCCGCGCATGCTGGCGCTGGTGCTGGCGCTGCCGATCCTGGCCTTCCTCGGCGCGATGGCCGCGCTCTATGGCGGCGGCCTGGTGGCCTGGCTCTATGGCGGCGTCGATCCGGAGGCCTTCCTGCTCCGCCTTCGTGATGCCATATCGATCGACCATTTCATCGTCGGCATCGTCAAGGCGCCTGTCATGGCGGCGGTGATCGGTATCGTCGCCTGCGTGGAAGGCCTTGCGGTACAGGGTTCGGCGGAGTCGCTCGGACAGCACACCACCGCGTCGGTGGTGAAAGGAATCTTCTTCGTGATCGTGATGGACGGCGTGTTCGCGATCTTCTTCGCCTCGATCGGGATGTGATCATGGCGGAAGAGGACAACGACGCCATCATCCGGGTCCGTGACATCACGGTTCAATTCGGCAACACGCGCGTGCTCGACGGCCTCAACCTCGACGTCAAGCGCGGCGAGATCCTCGGCTTCGTCGGGCCCTCGGGCGCCGGCAAGTCGGTGTTGACGCGCACCATCATCGGGCTCGTGCCGAAAGTCGCCGGCCGCATCGAGGTGTTCGGCGTCGATCTCGACGCCGCGAGCTCGTCGCAGCGCCGCGCCGTCGAACGGCGCTGGGGTATCCTGTTCCAGCAGGGCGCGCTGTTCTCCTCGCTCACGGTGCGCCAGAACATCCAGTTTCCGGCGCGCGAATACCTGCGCGTCTCGCAGCGGCTGCTCGACGAGATCATGGTGGCGAAACTCGTGATGGTCGGCCTGAAGCCCGAGGTCGCCGATCGCTATCCGTCGGAATTGTCGGGCGGCATGATCAAGCGCGTCGCGCTGGCGCGCGCACTCGCGCTCGATCCAGAACTCGTGTTTCTCGACGAGCCGACCTCGGGTCTCGATCCGATCGGCGCCGGCGAGTTTGACGAGCTGGTGCGCACCCTGCAGCGCACTTTGGGGCTGACCGTTTTCATGGTAACCCACGATCTCGACAGTCTTTACACCGCGTGCGACCGTATCGCCGTTTTAGGGAACGGTAAGATCATTGCTGCAGGATCGATCGCCGACATGAAGGCGTCGCAGCATCCATGGCTGCAGCAATATTTCAACGGCAAGCGCGCCCGTGCCGTTGTGGCCTAGCCCATGATCCCGAAACCTGGAGCCGACTTCGGACGAGATCATGCGCCAACAGGAATTCGACGGGCTCGAGCGCAGCCGGCTGCGCGAGGGCCCAAGAGTGATTAACGCGAGTAATTGATGGAAACGCGGGCGAACTACGTCTTGATCGGGGCTTTCACGCTGGCGGTGATCGCCGCCGCGTTCGGCTTCGTGCTGTGGTTCCAGAGCCTGCACACGACCAAGCAGCGCAGCCCCTTGCGGGTGATCTTCGAAGGGCCGGCATCAGGCCTGCGCAACGGCGGCAATGTCAATTTTAACGGTATTCGGATAGGGGAAGTGGTCTCGGTCAAGCTCGACAACCCGCGGCGCGTGGTCGCGCTGGCGATGATCGAGAACAACGCACCGCTCCGCAAGGACACCCTGGTCGGTCTCGAGTTCCAGGGCCTCACCGGCGTCGCCGCGATTTCGCTCAAAGGCGGCGAGGAGGCCGCCCCGCCGGTGCCGCTGGACGAGGACGGCATCCCGGTTCTGACTGCCGACCCGAATGCGCTGCAGGACGTCACCGAGGCGATCCGCGCCACCCTGCAAAACGTCAACCGCATCGTCGCCGACAATCAGCAGTCGGTGAAGAATTCGCTGAAGAATCTCGAGGTCTTCACCCAGGCCTTAGCGCGCAATTCCGAGAAGATCGACAACGTCATGCTCAAGGTCGACGGCGTGATGGGCAAGGCCGACAGCCTGATGCTGGGCCTCAATGCGATCGCGGGCGGCAACAATGGCAGCGAGCTGAACCTGATGGTGAAGTCGATCCGCGAACTCGCCGAGGACCTCGACAAGCGCTCCAATCTCCTGATCAACGACGGTCGCCGGACGCTGTCCGACATCAGCCGCGCGGTGAATAATTTCGACCGCAACCCGAGCCGGGTGATCTTCGGCGGCAGCAACAACGCCACACCCGAGCCCGCGCCGGCTCCGACCGCGCCCGGGCCGCGGCGGCGGCAATGACGTGAGAATCGTGAGTGGCGAATAGCGAGTAGGGTTCGCCGTCGGCTGCACCCGTCTTGCGAGCCAACGGGTCGCGCGAACGCGCGCCCGATGACAGGCTCCGCGAAGCAATCCATCGCTCCGCTTGCTCGGCAGCATGGATTGCTTCGTCGCTCACGCTCCTCGCAATGACGGCGGCTGATGCTGGCGCGTTGCCTTCGATACGTCGTCTGCGAGTCCAATCTCGAGCCCAAAACAAAAACGGAGACCGAAGGGTCTCCGTTTTCCATTCGCTACTCGCTGGCTTCGTCAATTCACCCCAGCCGTCCCGCGGCGTGCGCGAGAAGGGTGTAGACCAGCCCGGTCTCCGAGGTCAGGTGGCTGCTCAGCTCCTGCTGGCCGCGGCCGTCGCGGGCGACTTCGTCGAGCAGGCGCTCGAACTCCGCGATATAGCGGTCGACCGTCTGCTTGAAGCCGCGGTCGGCGCGATACTTGCGGGCCACCTCATCGAAGGCCTTCTGGCCGGCCGGCGTGTAGAGGCGCTTGGAGAACGCCTTGTTCTCGCCGCGCTGGTAGCGATCCCACATCTCGGCCGCAAGCGTGCGGTCCATCAGCCGGCCGATGTCGAGCGACAGCGACTCCAGCGGATTGACCGGCTGTTGCTGCGGACGCGGGCGCTGCTGGGCGTCGCGGCTCTGCGGGGCAGGCGGCGGCGGTGCGTCGCTGCGGTTGAGCAGGTCGGACAGCCAGCCGTCGCCGTTGTTGTTGGAGCCTGCCGGGCTGACCGGCGGGGCCTCGGTGCGGCGCGAGCTCGCCATGCCGAGATCCGGCGGCGGCAGCGTCGAGGCGCTGTTGCCGTTGTCCCGCATGCGCACATCGCCGCGGCCGCCGGCGGCAGCCACCACCGGCTCCTCGTGGCGAACGCTGGCGCGGTTGGTCGAGACCACGTCGAGTCCGCGGCCGTGATGAGCGACGATGCGGTTCAGCTCGGCCAGCGCCTCGATCTGGTCGACGATCACCTTGCGCATCTGCGCGGTGTTCTCGGCGGCCTCCTGCGGCATCTCGAGCACGCCGCGGCGCAGCTCGTTGCGGGTGGCCTCGAGCTCGCTCTGCATCTCGCTTGCCATCTGCTTCATCGCCGTGACCATCGCGGAGAACTTCTCCGTCGATTCCTTGAACATCGCATCGGTCTCGGCGTTGCTCTGCTGGTAGAGGTCGTTCATGGCGTCGACGGTCTGCTGACGCTCGTTCTCGGCCGCCTGGCGCACCGCCTCGAACTGCCTGCTGATCGCAGCCGAACCGGCGCCTGCGGTCTCCGCCACCACGCGGGCGATGTCGCGGGCGCGTTCCTCGGCCGCTCCGAGCGATTCATCGAGCAGCCCGGTGAAGCGCGACAGCCGCTGGTCGAGATCGGTGGTGCGCAGGTCGATGGTCGTGACCAGCGCTTCCAGCGCCGACTTGCGCTCGCTCACGGAGGCCGTCGTCGAGCGGTTGGCCTGCTCGACCACGGCAGCCGCATCGATCAGCGCCTTGCCATGGGTCTCGAACTGGCTCGACAGCGCGCCGAGATCTTCCAGCGCCTTGCCGGTCTTGCTGTTGAACACCGTGAGCTGGTCTTCCAGCGTCTGCGTTGCCACGCCGTTGCGCGAGGTGACGTCGTTCATGGCGGACACGAAGTCGGCCACGCGGGTCACCAGCGCGCGCTCCAGCGAGTTGAGGTTGTCGTGGGCGCCGGTCAAGACTTCCTGCAAGAGGATGTTGCCTTCGCGCAGCCGCTCGAACAGCGCGACCGTATCGGTGCGCAGGATCTTGCTGGTCTCCTGCATCTCCGTGACGGCCGAGATCGAGACCTGGCGCGACTGGTCGATCGCCGTGCGCGAGGCCTGTTCGAGCTCCTTGAGCGACTTCGCCACCGCGCCGGTCGCCTGATCGCCGGCCGACGTGATGTTGCGCGCGACATCGCTGCCATGGGCCGCCATCGACTGCGAGAAGGCGAGGCCGCGGGTTTCGATCGCCTTCAGCGCATCCGCGGTGGCGCGATCCATGTCGCTCGACAACTGCGTGGTCTTGGCGGTCAGCGCCTCGACCAGCGAGCCGCGGCGGCCGTCGACCATCTGCGACAGACGCTCGGTCTGCTGCTGCACATAGGTGACGATCTCGTCGGTCTTGCCGGTCATCGCCGAGCCGAAGGCGCTGGAGGCCGACAGCACCGAACGTTCGATGTCGGCGGAGGTCGTCTTGACCTTGGTCGAGACCTCGTTGGACATGGTGATCAGCGCGGCCTGCGCGTTCTGCGCCGAGGTCTGGATGTTGTCGGTTGTCTTGGCCGTGACCGCACCCAGCGCGCGCTCGATATCGGTCGAGAGCGTGCGGATCTGGGCGGCGGCATCGGCGGAGGTCGCCGCAAACGAGCTCTGGGCCTCGCGGGCGCTGCCCAGGATGGTCTGCGCAGTCTCCGCGCTAGCCGTGGTCAGCGAGCGCTCGATCTCGGCGGAGATCTCGCGGATCTGGCTTGCGGCCTCGCTGGAGGTTGCCACGAACGAGCTCTGGGCATCGCGGGCGCTGCCGACGATCGCCTGCGCGGTGTTGGTGCCGACCGAGGTCAGAGTGCGCTCAACATCGACGGCCAGCGACTTGACGTGGTTGGCTGCTTCCGTCGACGCGGTGACGAGGGCGTTCTGCGCCTCGCGGGCGCCGGCCGTCAGCACTTCGACCGTGCCAGAGCCGGCCATCGACAGCGCACGCTGGATGTCGGCGGCAAGCGCCGACACCTTGGTCGCAGCCTCGGTCGACGCGTTGACCAGGGTGCTCTGGGCCTCACGCGCACCTGATGTGATCGATTCCGCGGTGGCGGAGCCGGCCATCGACAGCGAACGTTCCATATCGGCCGCCAGTGAGCGGACCAGATCGGCGGCCTCGGTGGATGCGCCTGCCAGCGTGCTCTGGGCCTCGCGGGCGGAAGCGACGACGGCTTCCGCGGTGGCGGAGCCCGCCATCGACAGCGAGCGCTCGATGTCGGCTGACAGCGTGCGGACCAGGTTGGTGGCTTCGGTCGACGCGCCGGCCAGCGTGCTCTGGGCCTCGCGGGCGGAGGCGACGACGGCTTCCGCGGTTGCGGTGCCGGCCATCGACAGCGAGCGCTCGATGTCGGCCGACAGCTTGCGCACCAGATTGGTGGCCTCGGTCGACGCGCCGGCCAGCGTGCTCTGGGCCTCGCGGGCGGAGCCGACGATGGATTCCGCGGTGGCGGTGCCGGCGGTCGAGAGTGAGTGCTGCACCTCGGCCGCGAGCGTGCGGACCAGGTTGGCGGCTTCGGTGGATGCACCGGCAAGCGTGCTCTGGGCCTCGCGAGCGGAGGTGACGACGGCTTCCGCGGTCGCGGTGCCGGCCATCGAGAGCGAACGCTCGACGTCGCTGGCGAGCGACTTGACCTGGCCGGTGACGTCGGTCGACGTCGAGATCAGCGTGGTCTGGGCCTCGCGGGCACCGGTCATGATCGCCTCGGCGGCGGCAGAGCCGGCCATCGACAGCGACTGCTCGACATCGCTGGCCAGCGACTTGACCTGGCTTGCGGCCTCGACAGAGGCGCTGACCAGCGTGGTCTGCGCGTCACGGGCGCCCGACAGCACGAAGGCTGCGGTGGCGCTGCCGGCCGCCTGCAGCGTGCGCTCGACATCCTCGGACAGCGCCTTGATCTGCGAGGCAACGTCGCCGGAGGCCGAGACCAGCGACACCTGGGCGTCGCGAGCACTGGTGAGGATCGAGTTGGCGGCGCTGGTGCCGACGGCGGTCAGCACGCTCTCGACCTCGGCCGAGCTCAGCTTGAGCTGGTTGCCGACGTCCGCAGACACGGTGAGCAGCGCCTGCTGCGCGGTGCGCGCGCCGGTCTGGATGGTTTCGCTGGTGTTGACCACGAGGTTGGTCAGCGAGCGCTCGGCGTCCTCGACATGGGACTTGATGCTCGACGACAACAGCTCGGCGCGGGACATCAGGTCCTCGCTCGCCTGGCGGCCGCTGCTCTCGATGCGGCCGGCAACGGCCTCGACGCGGGAGCCCAGCAGGTCCTCGAACTGCGCGACGCGGGTGTCGATGTCGCCGGCGATGACGCCGACGCGGCTCTCGATGCCCTGCTGGATGTCAGCGAAGCGCGCCGAGATGGTGTCGGTCAGGTTCGCGCTGTGACCATTGATGGTGTCGGCAAGGCGAGTGCTGTGGCCGTTGAGGGTGTCGACCAGGCGGACGCTGTGGCCGTCGATGGTCTCGGTGACGCCGTTGATGCGATGGTCGACCGCGGCGATCGCCTGCACGGTGCCTTCGGTCAGGGTGGTGGTGAGCAGGCCAAGCCGCGAGTCGATCGACTGGATCGCCTGGGAGGCGCCGTCGGTCAGCTGGGTCGCGAGCGTGCCGAGATGGCCGTCGATTGTGTCGGTGACCGACTTGGCGCGGCTCTCGAAGGTGACCTCGAGGGACTTCATGCGGCCGTCGATCGCGTCATCGAGCGATTGCAGACGGCCATCGAACGAGCCGATCTTGCTGGCGAGCGAACTGTCGAACGACGACAGCTTGTCGGTCAGCGAGGCGTCGAGATTGGTGACGCGGCTGCCGAGCGTGGTCTCGAACTGCAGCAGGCGCTGGTCGAGCGAGGCGGTGATCTCGCCGCTGTTGGTGGTGACACGATGGTCGAAGGTGTCGACATAGGTCTTCAGGCTGTCGGCGATGTGCTGGGTCCGCTGGCCCATGCGTTCGACGATGTCGCCGCCGAAGGTCTTCACCGTGCGGTCGAATTCCGAGATGTGGCGGGTGATCAGCGCGCCGAGCGTGCCGGAGTCGCGGGCGAATTTCTCAGCGAGCTCGCTGCCGTGATTCTTCACCAGGTCGTCGAACGCGCTCATCTGCAGCGACAGCGAGTCGTGCGCGGTCTCAGTCTGGCCCACCACCTTGGCGACCAGCGAATTGACGGTGACGTCGAGCGCCTCGCTTGCCTTGTCGCCGGACGTCATGATCTGGCCGGCGAGGCGGTTGCCGGCATCGTCGATCTTGCTGACGAGGTCGTTGCTGCGCAGCTCGAGCTCGAGCAGCAGCGAGTCGGCGGAGTTCTTCAGGGAGTCGTGGACCTCTTCGGTACGGTCGGAGATGCCGTCGACGATGACGGACGAACGCTGCTCGAACTCACCGGTGATGCGGTCGATGCGCTCGTTCAGCAACTCGTGGACGCGATCGGCCAGATCGACGAACTCGTCATGGACGTGGCCGGTCTTGAAGTTGAGGCTGGTGGTCAGCCGCTCGGAGGCGTCCATCACCGCGCGCGTGGTCTCGGCGCTGGCTTCCTCGAGGCGGTCGAGCAGGTCGCCGCCGCGCTCGCCGAGCGCGAGGATCATGTTGTCGCCGGCATGGCTCAGCGCGGTGGTGATGTGCTGGCCGCGCTCTTCCAGCGCGCCGGTGATGCTCTTGGCGACCTCGTCGACGCGCGAGGCGATCGCGTCCGAGATCAGCGCGATGTCGTGGCGCAGGTCGATCTGCACGCCGGAGATCGCGCTGCGCACCTGCTCGGCCTGGCCGACCAGGTTGTCGCGTTGGTGGGCGATGTCCTGCAGCAGCGCGCGGATCCGCACCTCGTTGTCGGAATAGGCGCGTTCCAGCGCCGCGACCTCGTTGGCAACGAGGGTCTCGAGCTCGCCGGCGCGCGCGATCGCGCGCTCGACGCCGTCGCCCATCGCCGCGACCTCGCGGCGGATCGCCTGGCCGACCGTCACCATGGAATCGGCGGCGGCGTTTTCCGGCTCGGAGAATCGCATCGCGACCTGCGCCATCGATTGCGCGATCATCTGCATGCGCTGACCGTGCGCGGCGAGGCTGGCGAGATAGTAGAACAGCAGGATCGGTACGGCGAACAGCGCGGCAAGGCCGGCGAGCACGAGGACGCCGGTGCCCTGAGCCATCGAGGCCTGCAGGGCCGGCCAGAACGCGATGGTGAGGATGACGCCGCCCAGCAGCCAGGCGCCGGAGCAGACAAAGAACAGCGTGAAGGCGTTGCGCGCGCGTCCTCCCTGCAGCGTCTGCAGCATCTGGCCGATGGTTTCGCGATCATCATTGGCGGCGCGGCGCGGCGCGCGCGGTTCTTCGATCGGCTCGAACGCCGAACGATCGGAATTACTCGGACGCGACTCGAACGATGTGGCTGAAAAATCGGCAGCGGGCGGCAGGTTCGGCGGCGCGGCGCCTTCGTTGAGGGGGCTGCGATTCTCCGCGCCCTGTTCGCTGATGTTGAGGGCTTCCTGGATGGCAGAAAGCGCGACTTCGGTGGGGTCTTTGACCTTCTTGGGAGTGTTCGCCATGTTCAGTCTGAGCCCTCTCACTATTTTACGCGTCGGCGAGCCTGCGATCGTCCCCACGCAAGCTCGAAGCCGGTGCCCACAAGCGGAGCGCAAGCCGGCCCCCTCGGCGGCTTGTCCGCTACATCCGCAAACATCCTATTGGGAGAGCGATGCGAATGAAATGCTTGCGATTAATACTTTCTTAATCATCGTTAACAGCTTTGCGCCATAAGGCCTTATGGGCACTCGAAATTCCCGCTGCAGAGCGTCGATTGTGTCCGGAAATTGTCCAGAATCGGGCGGTTTTGCCGATCATCCCAACAACAATCCGTTAACCAGTTTCGTGATTGGCTGGGGCAACGATCCGCCGGCGAGGGCCGGCGGAGACGACAGGGACAGGCCATGCCGCTTCACCTCGAACGGGTCGAATGGACGCAATCGCCGCCGCTGGCGCCCGGCGCCGGGCCGATCGACGTCGATCATCTTCAGCGCATGACGCTGGGCGATCCGGGCCTCGAGCGGGAAGTGCTGGCCATGTTCTCGACCCAGTCGGCCCGGATCCTCGGTGAACTGGCCGCCTTGCCGCCCGAGGCGGCGACCCATGCCCACACCCTGAAAGGATCGGCGCGGGCGATCGGCGCCTTCGGCGTCGCCGAGGCTGCTGCCCAGCTGGAGACCGCGCTGTCCGGCGGTTCCGATGCGGCCCAGCCGCTTGCCGCGCTCTGCGCCGCGATTGCCGAGGCGCGCACGGCGATCGAGCTGATCCTGGGCCGCTCCTAGGCGTCCGGCGTCTCGGCGGCCCGCTGCGACAGCTTGGGCGGCGTCCCAACCGGCGGGCAGGTTTTCGGTCTCCGCGCTAGCGCTGTGCGGATCGACCCGTTATACGACTGCCCGGGACCTTTCCATCCATCGTCCGGCGCATTCCGGCAGCACGAGCAATCATGGCCAAAATCCACTTTATCGACCATTCCGGCGAGAAACGCACAGTTGACATCGAGAACGGCGCGACGGTGATGGAAGGCGCGATCCGCAACGCCATTCCCGGCATTGAAGCCGAATGCGGCGGCGCCTGCGCCTGTGCGACCTGCCATGTCTATGTCGATGAAGCCTGGCGCGAGAAGGTCGGTGCGCCGTCGCCGATGGAAGAGGACATGCTGGATTTCGGCTTCGACGTGCGTCCGAATTCGCGGCTGTCCTGCCAGATCAAGGTGACCGACGATCTCGACGGACTGGTCGTGTCGACGCCGGAGCGACAGGCCTAGAGCCTTTCGTTCCGATTGAATCGGAACGAGGCTCTAGATTTTTGTTTTGACGCGTTTTCTTCACGCGAACCGTTATCCACTTCGCTCGAAAACGCTCTGCCGTCTCTATTCGCCGTCCGGATTCACTCCGCGACGGACCCAGCGGCGGAAGTTCTGCTTGACCTCCGCCGGCAGCGGCGTCGGCCTGCGCGTGGCCTCATCGATCATCACCGTGACCGCCTTCGCCGACGCCACGCATCTGCCTTCCGAAAACACCACCTGGTCGAAGGTGGTCGATGTGCGTCCAAACTTGACGAGACCGAGCCCGAGCTCGATCTGACCCGGCCAGTGCAGCTCGGCGCGGAAATGGATGTCGAGGCGCACCATGATCCAGCCGAGCCCCGCCGGCATCAGCCCCATGCTGCGGTCCTTTACCAGCGTGACGCGGCCGGTTTCAAAATAGCTCGCATAGACGGCGTTGTTGACGTGCCCGTTGGGGTCGAGATCGGCAAAGCGCACATTGTCGGACAGGCGATAGGGAAAGTCTTCCAGGCGCGGCGCATCGTCAGCACGGACAGGGGCATTCACGAGGGGGATCTCCGTCGGTTTCCCGCCCATACAGCCGAGTTGCGCAGGCTCGGCAAGGGGTTGCCGCGCCAGCCGCTGTCCCTATTATGCATGTCGCGATCCGGCCCACTTGGCTGGACAGACGAAAAAGCCGTCCAGTCGATTTCAACTGAAAAGAAGCGGACATGAGCGAAGCGATCAAGACCGATGTGCTGATTATTGGCGCGGGCCCCTGCGGACTGTTCGCCGTGTTCGAACTGGGCCTGCTCGACATGAAGGTGCATCTGGTCGACATCCTCGACAAGATCGGCGGGCAGTGTGCCGAGCTCTATCCCGAGAAACCGATCTACGACATTCCCGGAATTCCCTTCGTCACCGGTCAGGGCCTCACCGAACAGCTGCTGGAGCAGATCAAGCCGTTCAATCCGACCTTCCATCTCAACGAGATGGTCGAGAGCATCGAGAAGATCGGCGACCCCCTGTTCCGGGTGAAGACCGATGCCGGCAAGGAGTTCGAGTGCAAGGTCGTCGTGATCTCGGCCGGCGGCGGCTCGTTCCAGCCGAAGCGCCCGCCGGTGCCGGGCATCGAGGCCTATGAAGGCACGTCGGTGTTTTATGCCGTGCGCAAGATGGAGCAATTCCGCGACAAGAACATTCTGATCGTCGGCGGCGGCGACTCCGCGCTCGACTGGACGCTCAATCTGCATCCGATCGCCAAGCGCATCACGCTGCTGCACCGGCGCGACGATTTCCGCGCGGCGCCGCACAGCGTCGAGCAGATGCGTGCGCTCGTTGCCGACGGCAAGATGGATCTGAAGATCGGCCAGGTCACGGGGCTCGAAGGCGCCAACGGCCAGCTCTCGGGCGCCGCGCTCAAGGGCAACGACAATGCGGTCTCGACGATCGCCTGCGATACGATGCTGCCGTTCTTCGGACTCACCATGAAGCTCGGCCCGGTCGCGAACTGGGGCGTGGCGCTGGAGAACAACCTGGTGCCGGTCGACACCGCGGCGTTCGAGACCAACGTGTCAGGCATCTTCGCGATCGGCGACATCAACACCTATCCGGGCAAGCTCAAGCTCATTCTCTCCGGCTTCCACGAGGGTGCGCTGATGGCGCAGAAGGCGCACCGCTACGTGTATCCGGACAAGCGGCTGGTGTTCCAGTACACAACCTCGTCATCGAGTCTGCAGAAGAAGCTCGGGGTGAACTGATTTCACTCGAGCGGAGACCAGTGCCAGGGGCATGGGCCATTTCCTGCGCGGCGCGAGTACTGGAACACTCCGTGAAATGGCCGTAGTCTGCTTGTAGTCGAGTTGGTCGATTGATCAGGTGATGATGATGCGGAACACGCTATCCAGACTTCGGCTGATCCTCGCGATCGCCACGGCCTTTGCGCTAGCTGCTCCGCTTGCGGCCTCGGCGGCCGACCCGTCGGCGGCCGGCCTGTGGCAAAAGGTCGAAGACGGCAAGCCCGAGGGCTGGTTCCTGGTGATCGAGCGCAATGGCCTGTTCGAAGGCATGATCGCAAAGATGTTTTCATCGCCCGGCGACCCGCCCAATCCGGTCTGCTCGAAATGCACCGACGATCGCAAGGACATGCCGTGGCTCGGCATCCCCCTCATCCGCGACATGAAGCGCAACGGGCTCGCCTATGAAGGCGGCAACGTGCTCGATCCGCGCAACGGCAAGGTCTACAAGGCCAAGATGACGTTGAGCGCCGATGGTCAGACGCTGACGATGCGCGGCTTTCTCGGCATCTCGCTGTTCGGCAAGGATGAGGTCTGGACCCGGTTGCCTGACACCGCGGTGGCCCAGCTCGATCCCGCGATCGTCGCCAAATACCTGCCGGCGCAAGCCGCGGTGGCGAAGCCGGCGGCGCCGGTGCCCGCGACGAAGCGGCACTAAAGCGCGATGAGATTAGGTTGAATCGTCATCGCGCTTTAGTTCTTTGTTTGAGCATGATCTTTTCGGAAAACCGCTTCGCACTTTTCCGGATCATGCTTTAGCACTTCTCTCTGGCTAACGTCCGATCTGCGCGCGCTCATGCTCCGCTCTTGCGTGGCAGCGTGAGCGTTCAGCGCTGTCCCGTCGGTGCAATCGGCATCGGCAGTGGCGCGACCGGCTCGGTAATCACTTCGGGCACAGCGGTGTTCAGCTGCAGCACTGTGGCGGCCGCGGGGACCGCGGCATCGGCCATCGCCGCATGGCCTTCGGCGCTCGGATGCACCGCGCCGCCATACACCGCCGACAGGATGCCCCATGTCGCGTCGTGGATGTCGCTTGGCTGCATCGAGGACGGCAGGCCCTGCGGGTAGGTCATCGCCGTGAAGTAGCTGTCATTGGCGTCGCGGATCCAGCGCGCGCGCGGCAGATAGGCGCGGTATTCGCCGGCGCTGCGGCCGCATTTGAGCGGCTGGTTGGCGGCGGCGACGATGTCCGACACGAAGCTGTCGCCATTGGCGGCGAAGCAGTCGCGGTCGAATTCCGGATCGGTCGACGCACGCGCGCAGAAGCCATGGCTCGCAAACGCGTCCTGATGCGCATCGACGAAGGTCATGCGGTCGGCCTGCGGATTGCGGCAGATGATGCCGGACTGGCACTGCGCGATCGCCTTGAGCTGCGGCAGGAACTCGTTCTGCACGAAGCTCGAGACCGACGCGAGGCGGTTGGGATCCGCATTGAACGAGGGATGGATCTCGAAGCCGGCGCGGCCGCCGGGGCAGGGCGCGCCGCCATTGGCGAGCGCCGGATTGGCATAGGCCGTGTAGATCACGTGCGAGAGATCGCCGCCGACCAGCGGCTTCAGCGCGTCGCGCAGCTTGGCAAAATCAGCCGGCAGGTCGCGCGCCAGCGCCGAACGGGCATCGTCGACGCTGGCCATCGAGCCGCCGCGGCTGAACAGCGTGCGCTCGGTCGGCGTGTCGACGATCACGTTGGCGACGAGGCCGGAGAAGTAGATGTCGTTGGCGCCGATCGACAGCAGCACGAGGTCGAGGGTGCGGTCGGGCTGACGGCGCTTGGCGGCGGCGAGTGCCGTGCGCAGCTCCGCGATCTGGCCGTTGACGGTGCCCGAGCAGGTGTTGGCTGTCTTCGTCGGCAGGCATTCCCGCGCCTGCTGCGAGCCGAGCAGGCCGTCGGCGATGGTGGCCCCGGTGCAGGCCAGCGGCAGATAGGTCACCGCGATGTGCGGATATTGCACGGCGAGCGCGAGCGCCGTGCGGGTCTGGTAGCTGTACAGCGACCGGTGACACGCCGAGTTGAGCCACAGCGCGCTCTGGCGCTGCCAGTTGGTCAGGGTATCCGGTGCTTCGCAGGCGCGGCCGCCTTTGTAGCCGGCGCGGCTCGGCCGGTAATATTGCGCTCCGCCGAGATAGGAGCGGAAGCAGAACCCCTCGTCGGAGAGCGCAATCGCGCGGTCGGGATTGCCCTCGCCGGATGCGATGCTGTCGCCGAGGCCCGCGATCAGCAAGTCGCGCACCTCGATCTGCGTCGTTACGCGCTGGTTGGCGTCCGAGCCGCTTGCGACGTCGACGGTCGCGACCGTGGTGCGGCCGTAGCGGACGCGCAGGTTGATCGGCTCGGCGCAATCGAATGTCGAGGATTGCGGCCCGTCGCCGTCGTCGAACGACCAGGCGCAGGTCGCGCCGACCGGAACCGGCCCGGTGAGCCGCACGACGATCGGATGATCGATCGGCGTCAGATAGCTTTCCTTGACGTTGTCGCGCGTGCAGGGCTCGCTGACGCGGCCCTGCAGGTCGATGCAGAGCCGGTTCACGGTGTTGCGCGCCCAGCCGCGGCCGTCGCTTTGCAGTTCCAGCGTCTGTTCCGAGGCCAGCACGCTGCGGCCAAGCCCGCTTTCGACATGCAGGCGGAAGTCGCGTTCCTCTCGGAACAGGCGGAAGCGGTTGCGGACCTCCCAGGAAATCTGCAGCTGGTTGTCCTGCGCCTCCGCGGCCGATGCGAAGACCGCGGCCAGCGCGCTGCCGAGCAGCACGCTGCAGACCGTCACCCGAAACGAAAATCGAACCAAAAAGCCAATCATGGCGCGGTTTGACGCGAGCGGTACGGCGAAAATAAGAGAAGCGGCCGCGAGGATCGAAAATCCGGGGTCGAAGGGCCCGCACAAGGGCCGATCACGTTGTCCGTTACCGTTTCAGCTGCCTGACCCGCTGCTGCCGGCTTTCGATCGGTTGCCGCACGGTCGCCGAAGCCGTGCAGGCTTGGCTTAGTCGTTTCCGCTCTTGCCAGGGCTGCACCACGTTGAGCCAGAGCTCGCGCATGCCCATGATCGAGATCGAAATCCCGAACGGGATCAGGAAGTAGAGGATGCGGAACACGACCAGCGTCGCCAGCAATTGTTCCTTGCTGAACTCCGGCAGCGCCACCAGCATCGCGGCGTCGAACACGCCGATCGAGCCGGGGGCGTGGCTGGCGAAGCCGAGCAGCGTCGCCAGGATGAACACGACCGCCAGCGAGACGAAGTCGATATGCGGCTCGGTCGGCATCAGCAGGTACATTGCGAGCGCGCAGAAGCCGAGATCGACCACGCCGATCAGGATCTGCAACAGCGTCAGCTTGGCCGAGGGCAGCACCACCTTCCAGCCGTTCTGGCCGAGCTCGCGGCGCTTCTCGCCGGTCAGGAGCCAGACGAAATAGGCGCCGATGCCGGCAAGGCAGCCGAGCGCGATCAGCCGGTTCATCGCCGGCGGCAGCAGGTCCATCGCCGACGCCGCCGCCGGGTGCCAGGCCATGCCGAACCCGAGCACGAACAAATTGCCGAGCCAGAAGGTCAGGCCCGACAGAAAGCAGATCTTGGCGACGTCGATCGCGGAGAGGCCATAATCGGAATAGATCCGGAAGCGGATCGCGCCGCCGGTGAAAACCGTGGCGCCGATATTGTGGCCGATCGTGTAGCTCGTGAAGCTCGACAGCGCTGCGATGCGGTAGGGGACATGGATCTTGCCGATCGTGCGCAGCGCGAAGAAGTCGTAGAAGGTCAGCGTGCAGAACGCCCCGACCACGCAGAGCGCCGCCAGCGCGATCCGGTGCGGCGCGATGTTGGTGAGCGCGGTGAGAATGATGCCGGTATCGACGCCCTTCAGGGTGTGAACAAGCGACGTGATCGCGAACGCGATGATCAACACACTCGCGGCGATCCCGAGCCGTTTCCAGCCGATCTTTTCCTTGAAACCACGCCCGAGCGTGGTCAGCAGCCGAAGCATTCATCCTCCCGGCGGGGCGGCAAATTTCAGTGGGACCCGGTCACGGACGGCGACGGGTGACGGGCAAACGCACCGTACGCGATGACCCATAAGGCAAAACCGATGCGTTGTGCAGCCCTTGACAAGCCAAGCTTCGGCCCTCGTCCAGCGTCATTGTCATATTGGCTACATATGTTCTCGCTCTGCGGAATGTGAGTCGCAGGACCGCGACGGGGCCACTGCATGTTCCGCCGTTCCAGGCAGTTTCGTCGGCTTTTTTGCCGATTTTGCGGCCGTCCCGGCGACGATGCGGGTCGGCTGGCGCGAGGCGAATGGACGATATGCATCAGCATGGGGACGGCTGAGCCGGCTGTGACGTTTACCAAAGTGTGAAGTCGAGCGCGCATGCGCATGATCCGCCCGGCGCTCGGGCCGGTGAGGCGCGCGAGGGTCCGTAGGTCTATTGAGGCAAAACGCCGCGCAAGCGGGCCGCCGTCGGACGGATCGGCCAGGCACGCGATTTCACACTTCGATCCGTGGCGAAGTGTTGCGGCGAAACGAAGGCCTATGTCTCGCATTGGTTGCCGAGAGCAAGGACGAAACCATGCAACAGACATCCCTGAACGTCCGGCACATGCCGGACCGCCGTGCAACGTCGCATCAGCAAACGAGCGGGCTCGCGGCGACGTTGACGCTCGCCGCGATGAGTCTCGGCTATGGCGTCGTGCAGCTCGACGTCACCATCGTCAACACGGCGCTCAATGCGATCGGTGCCTCGCTCGGCGGCGGCGTTGCCGAACTGCAATGGGTGGTCAGCGCCTACACGATTGCCTTTGCGGCTTTCATCCTGACCGCGGGCGCGCTCGGTGACCGGATCGGCGCCAAGCGCATCTTCATGGCCGGGTTTGCAATCTTCACCGCGGCATCGGTTGGCTGCGCGGTCGCGCCTGATGCGGCGACGCTGATCGTCGCCCGCTGCGTTCAGGGGCTGGCCGCGGCCATCCTGGTGCCGAACTCGCTGGCGCTGCTCCGCCATGCCTATGAAGACGAGAAGGCGCGGGGACGCGCGGTCGGTGTCTGGGCCGCGGGCGCGAGCCTTGCGCTGACCGCCGGCCCGTTCGTCGGCGGCGGACTGATCGCGCTGGTCGGCTGGCGCGCGATCTTTCTGGTCAACCTGCCGATCGGCCTGACCGGCCTGTGGCTCGCCTGGCGCTTTGCCAGCGAAACCACGCGTCATCAGCAACACCGGCTCGATCTGCCGGGTCAGGTCGCGGCGATCGCCGCGCTCGGCACCTTGGCCGGCGCGCTGATCGAAGGCGGCGCGCTCGGCTGGGGCAGCCCGTTCGTGATCGCGGGCTTCGTTCTCGCGGCCGTCTTCTCCGTGCTGTTCGTCTGGCGTGAGGCGCGCGCGCCGCAGCCGATGCTGCCGCTCTCGCTGTTCCGCCACCGGATGTTTGCCCTGACCTCGCTGGTCGGCCTCCTGGTCAATGTCGCGTTCTACGGCCTGATCTTCGTGCTCAGCCTCTACTTCCAGCAGGTCAACGGCCTGTCGGCGTTCGCCACCGGCCTGGCGTTCGTGCCGATGCTCGGCGCCGTGCTGCCCGCCAACCTGATCGCGCCGCATGTCGCGGAGCGGATCGGCGCGCCGGCGACAATCGCGCTCGGCGCCACGCTCTCGGCCGCCGGATGTCTTGCGATGCTGTTCATCGGCACCGGCACGAATTACCTCGCGATCTGCCTGCAATTGCTGGCCATGAGCGGCGGCCTCGGCCTGCTGGTGCCGCCGCTGACATCGGCGCTGCTCGGCAGCGCCGAGCCGCAGCATGCCGGCATCGCGGCCGGGGTGTTGAACGCGACCCGGCAGACCGGCAGCGTGCTCGGCGTCGCGCTGTTCGGCTCGATGGTCAGCCGGTCCGCGGCCTTCATCGCCGGCCTGCATGCGGCCCTCGTCATCTCCGCCGGCGTGTTGCTTGCGGCCGCTGCGCTGATCTGGATCGGCGCATGGTCAGAGTCTCGGCGCTGAGACGAACCGCAGCGAGGCATCTCCGTGTTGCCCTGACCCGATCGCCTGCATTCAAGGCTTCTTCACCATGCGTGGAACCCTGCTGCGGTGCGGTTACCGTTCCTACACGAATGCGGCTGTTCTTATAGGTCCATAAAGGGGGCCTATATGTATCGCGTTCTGACCTGTCTCACTTTGGAACATGACTGGCGGTTGGTCGTCCTCGGCGGGGTGATCTGCCTGCTCGCCAGCGCCGTCGCGATCAGCCTGTTTCACCGTGCCCGCGCCGCCCACGGGCGGGCCCGCGAGATCTGGATCGGCCTCGATGCGGCGGTCGGCGGTTGCGGTATCTGGGCCACCCATTTCGTCGCCATGCTGGCGTACGATCCCGGCATCGAGGCCGGCTACAACATTCCCATCACGCTGCTGTCGCTGGTGCTCGCGGTTGCGATCCTGGCGGTCGGATTGGCCGTCGCCACGCTCGATGGACGCTGGCGGACGGTTGCGGCCGGCGGCGCGATCGTCGGCGCCGGTGTCGCGGCCATGCATTACACCGGCATGCTCGGGCTGGAGCTGCCCGCGCGCATCCTCTGGTCGCCCAGCATCGTCGCCTCGTCGATCGCGTTCGGAAGCCTGTTCGGCGCGCTCGCGCTCGTCGTCGCCACCCGTGGCGAACGTTTCGGCACCACTGCCGCCGCGACCGGTCTTCTGACCGTCGCGATCGTCTCGCATCATTTCACCGCGATGGGCGCGGTGACGCTCGTCCCGGATCCGACGATCGTTTCCGGCGGACTTACGGTCTCGCCGCGCGTGCTCTCGTTCATGACCGCCGTTGCGGCCTTCGCGATCCTCGGCCTCTCGCTGATCGCCTCGATCCTCGACCGTCGCGCCAAGACCGAACTTCACAAGCAGAAGGTGGTGCTGGATACCGCGCTCGAGAACATGTCGCAGGGGCTGTGCATGTTCGATGCCGACGGCCGCATCATGCTCTTCAACGAGCGCTACAGCGAGATGATGGGGCGCAGTCGCATA
Source organism: Bradyrhizobium australafricanum (assembly GCF_020329495.1). Taxonomy (NCBI): domain Bacteria; kingdom Pseudomonadati; phylum Pseudomonadota; class Alphaproteobacteria; order Hyphomicrobiales; family Nitrobacteraceae; genus Bradyrhizobium; species Bradyrhizobium australafricanum. The sequence goes on from NZ_JAGKJL010000010.1 coordinate 132,095, forward strand.
CCGCTGCAGGGACGCCTGCTGATCGACGTCCTGCAGGACCTCCATTCCATCGGCGAGTGGGACGGCGATCCCGAGGAGTTCTGCAATGCTCTCGTCGCCGAGGCAAAGGCCGGCCACAGCGCGACGCGGATCGTCAGCCGCAACGAGCGCGCGATCCGTGTCGTCGACCAGCCGATGAAGGGCGGCGGCTGGGTTGCGACCTTCGAGGACATCACCGAATGGCAGCAGGCCCAGGAACAGATTTCACACATGGCGCGGCATGACGCGCTGACCAATTTGCCGAACCGGACGCTGTTCCGCGAGCAGCTCGAGAAGGCCTCGCGACTGGCCAAGCGCGCCGACCAACTGGCCGTGCTCTGTCTCGATCTCGATCATTTCAAGGAAATCAACGACACGCTCGGACATCCGATCGGCGACGCGCTGCTCCGCGAAGTGGCGCGCCGGCTCGGCGAATGCGTCACCGAGCACGACACCGTGGCGCGGCTTGGCGGCGACGAATTCGCCATCGTGCAGTTCTGCAGCAATTGCGAGCCGTCCGTCGTGTCGTCGCTGGCAAGTCTCGTGGTCGAGCGGATCGCCGCGCCCTACGAGATCGGCGGCCATCAGCTCGTGATCGGCGTCAGCATCGGCATCTCGCTCGCGCCCGAGGACGGCAAGGATCCCGACGAATTGCTGCAAAAGGCCGATCTCGCGCTGTACCGCGCCAAGGCCGACGGCCGCGGCACCTATCGCTTCTTCGAGACCGGGATGGATGCGCGTGCGCAGGCGCGCCGCCTGCTGGAGCGTGACCTGCGGTTCGCGCTCGAGCATGACGAGTTCGAGGTCTACTATCAGCCGATCCGTGATGTCGCGGGCGATCGGATCGTCGCCTTCGAGGCGCTGGCGCGCTGGAACCATTCGCTGCGTGGCCTGATCGCGCCGAACAATTTCATTCCTGTCGCCGAGGAGACCGGGCTGATCGTTCCGCTTGGCGAGATCGTGTTGCGCAAGGCCTGCGCGGATGCCGCGGGCTGGCCCGAGGCCGTCGCGGTTGCCGTCAATCTCTCGCCGGTGCAGTTCAAGAACCCGAGCTTGGTGTCGTCGGTGAAGGCGGCGCTGGAAGCATCGGGCCTGTCGGCGGACCGGCTTGAGCTCGAGATCACCGAATCGGTGCTGCTGCAGAACAGCGAGGCGACGCTCGCGGTGCTGCATGAGCTGCGCGGCTTCGGCGTCCGCATCTCGCTGGACGATTTCGGCACCGGCTATTCCTCGCTGAGCTATCTGCGCAGCTTCCCGTTCGACAAGATCAAGATCGACCGGTCCTTCGTCACCGACCTTGCGACACGCGAGGACTCGATGGCGATCGTGCGCGCGGTCACCGGCCTCGGCAAGAGCCTCGGCATCGTCACGACAGCCGAAGGGGTCGAGACCGATACCCAGTTCGACCTGCTGCGTCGGGAGGGCTGCACGCAGGCGCAGGGCTATCTGTTCAGCCCGCCGCGACCGGCGGCCGACGTCGCCAAGATGTTGCGCAGGGTGCCGGAACGGTCGGTCGCCTGAGTTGGCAGGCCGGAGAGCTGGATTCTGGTTTGGACGCGTTTTCTTCACGCGAACCGCGTCGACTTCGCTCGAAAACGCTCTAGTTCTTGCGCAGGGCAAAATAGGCGCCGCAGAACGCCATCACTGCGCCGAGGCACAGGGCGGCAAGGCCGGCGAGCACGGCGGATATGGTCGAGACCGTGCTCGGCGCCGACGCGGCCTGGCCGGCGCCGGCCAGCATCAGCACGCCGACGACGATCAGGAAGTTACGCATCCGTTGCGGGATCTGGCCGGCCACAGCGCTGTGCATCAGATTGGCGGTAAAGTAGCCGCCCGAAAATCCGACGGTCGCGATCAGCCACCACGCAATCGCGGCGCCCGCCGGCATGAACTCGTGGCTATCGGAGCGCCACAGGCCGCCGAGATCGAGCCCGTAGCGCGCGCCGAGCATGTGCACGGCAAGCGCCAGCAGCACGCCGGATATCATCGCGCCGCCGAGGATGAGGTAGCGCGGAAAATAGGTCGTCTCGGGCATGGCTCGCTTGTAGGATAGGCGCGACAGGCTGCGCAAGCTGCGTGTGCGTTTGAACAGGTGGAACGGCGGATTGCCAACAACGTTGCAGGACCGGTCGGAGGCAGGCGAGGGCACGGCAGTGCGCTACGCCTACAAGGCCTCATTGATCGGCTCGGCGCACCAGTTCGAGCTGACCGAGGACGGGCTGTCGTGGCGGATCGCCGGCAGGTCGGGCGTGTGGGACTATGCCGACATCTCCGCGGTGAAACTGTCCTATCGCCCGGTCTCGATGCAGCAGCAGCGGTTTCGCGCCGACATCGACAACGCCAGGGGCGGGCGGATCGCGATCCTCTCGACCACCTGGCAGACCGCGACGCTGGTGGCGCCGCAGGGCCATCTCTACCGCGACTTCATCGTCGAGCTGCATCGCCGGATGCAGGCGGCGGGCAGCAACGCCAGGCTGGTCGCAGGCCTCGGACCGAAGACGTACACCGCCGCGCTGGCGCTGCTGGCCTGCCTTGCGGTGGCAATGATCGGCTTGCTGCTCACGGCGCTGCTGGCATCGAACTGGATGGGCGCGCTGTTCCTGGTCGGCTTTGCGGCGCTGTTCACCTGGCAGGTCGGCGGCTTCGTCACGCGCAATCGGCCGCGGCGCTACAGCTTCGATCAATTGCCCGATGCGCTGCTGCCGAAGGCGGTTCGCAATCGGTGAGGTAGCGGTTCGCGCGGCCGGACTGTAAGCGGGCTGTAAGCAACGCGCTGTAAGCTTTGTGATTGATTTGCTTCCCGCTGGAGCGTCAGATGACAATCCGGACCCCATGTATGGCTCTATGCCTCGTGCTCTTGAGCATCTCGCCGGCCCTTTGCAAGGGCGGCAGCGTAGGCAACAAGCATGATCCGCTTGATCCCAATCACATAGACGACTTGCCGCCCGATGTGCGGCAATACGTTGCCGGAATCTGCAAGGGAACGCCGGTCGCGCAGCACGACTTCGCGACCTACTCGCCGCAAGAAAAGCGCTGGCGGATAAACCTCGAATATCTGCAGTGCGGCGTGATCGGTGAATATCGCAAAGGCAATCAGTGCCTGGACGTGGACTTCGTAGCCGAGGGCGCGCATTTTCGCCTCGTGAGAAAGACGTATGCGGCCTGTGGCTTTTGATGCTCCGGCGCTCACTGGAAATGGGCCGCTGCGAGTGCCACTCGTATCCAATTCTGGACTGCGGCGCCGCTTCGGAGTGAACGTGCGATGTCACTCGGTCGAGTCAAAATCCTCTTCGGTCGCGCTCAGCATTCCCGCCAATGTCCGCAGGCCGAGGTCGAGCTGCTCCATCGGCGGTGCGGCCAATGCGAGCCGCACCGCATTGGGCGCGTGCCCCGGCGTGGCGGCAAAGGTCGTCGACGGCGTCAGCGCGATGTCGCGGCGCGCCGCGGCGGCGACCAGGGTCTGCGAGCGCCAATGCGGCGGCAAGGTCAGCCAGAGATGATAGGACTTCGGATTGGTCTGGATTTCGAAATCGGCCAGATGCTTGGCCGCCAGAAGCTGGCGGCGGCCGGCATCGATCCGTTTCAGCCGTGACAATTCGGCGGCGGTGCCGTCGGCCATCAGCCGCTGCCCCGCGGCGAAGGCGTAGCCCGACGCGGTCCAGCCACCCGAGCGCACCGCGGCCATGATGCTCTCGCGCAGCCGCGGCGGCGACACGATGAAGCCGAGCGCGAGGCCCGGCGCGACCTTCTTCGACAGGCTGTCGAGCACGATGCAGCTGTCGGGCGCAAGCGCGGCGAGCGGCGCCTCATCATCGAGGAATCCGTAGACGCCGTCCTCGATGACGACGAGGCCGAGCTTCTCCACCACCCGCAACAGCTCGGCGCGGCGCTCGGGCGGCATGGTGATGCTGAGCGGGTTCTGGATCGTGGGCTGGACGTAGATCGCGGATAGATGCGCCTCGCGATGCGCTTTCTGCACCGCATCCGGTCGCACGCCGTGTTCGTCCATCGCGAGCGGCACCAGCGAGATGCCGAGCCGCGCCGCGATGCCCTTGACGAACGGGTAGGTCAGCGCCTCGACGCCGCAGCGTCCGCCGGGCGGCACGACGGCGGCGAGCGCGGCGGCGATGCATTGCCGGCCATTTGCGGTGAACACGATCTGGTCGGGATTCGGCGTCCAGCTTTTGCGCGCCAGAAATTCCGAGGAGATGGTGCGTGCCGCCCGCGTGCCAAAACTGGTCGCCGGCCGCAGCGCGCCCTCGAGCACCTCGGGCCGCTCCAGCCCTTCGAGGCTTTTGGCGATCATCGTCGCCTGGTGCGGCAGCAGCGGGTAGTTGAACTCGAGGTCGATGCGGGCGCCGCGCGGTTCGGTCGGGGCCGTGATACCGCGGCGTGCCTCGCCGGACACGAAAGTGCCGCGGCCGACTTCACCGACCACCAGCCCGCGCCGCAACAGCTCGGTGTAGACCCGGCTCGCCGTCGAGACCGCGATGTTGCGGTCATAGGCGAAATGACGCTGCGGCGGCAGCCGGTCGCCTGCCTTCAGCGCGCCGCTGGCGATCTCGGCGGCCACCGCATCCGCCAGCTTCAGATATTCGAACCTCGACATTATTGCACCGAGAGCAATGTTTTACTTGCTCCGAGCAATGTACCGGATCATCTAAGAGGGAACAAGCCCATGATTGCACCGAGGAGCGCGCAAGCAATCCGAGGTCCCCACGACGCAGGCGCTGAAATGGCATTTGCGTCAACGGCCTAGCTTTGTCTATGGGCAGCGAAGGAGATGACAATGTCAGCGATATCCTCAGCCGCCGCAGCGCCCGCGCGGCCTAATACGTTGGGCGGATTACTCCGATTGCTCCGACTGTGGGGCGACGCACTCGCGACCTACTGGGTGCGCCGCGAGGCGATCAAGACGCTGCGCCAGCTCGATGACCGGGCGCTGCGCGATATCGGGCTCTCGCGCTGCCAGATCGAGACCGCCGTCACCGGCGACTTCGACCTGGAGCTGGTGCGGATCCGTTAAGATGCCGGTGCGGCGCTCGAGCCGGGCGCCGACTGCCGGTTGCAGAATTCACCGAAACTACACCAAAGAAGCGGAAGAGCCCCGTCTCGTCACCGCCGTCGCTCCAAGGTTGTGACGCTCTATGCTAGCGTATTGGCTGCGTACGCTAGCGTTGTAGTTGGGGACCGATGGCCGCTCGCAAATTGTCGCAAGGGCAGGCCCCGACCCGGGAAGCGCGTCGCCGCTGGCATGAGGAGCGATCGCTGCGCTGTGCGATCCGGTTGGCCCGCATGGGCTACTGGGAGTCGCAGAGTGCCGCCGCGACCGATCTGTGGATATCGCCCGAGCTCGCCGCATTCTTCGAATTCGACACCGCCGACGGCTACATCCCCATCGCCACGGTGCGCGAGCGCTATTTGCCCGAAAGCCGGAAGCTCCTGGAGGCGCATTACGCGGCCTGCTGGGCGGAGGGGCGGCCCTATGCGGTGCGGACGAGGCTCCGCAGTTCCGATGGCAGCCTGCTCGATTGCGTGGTGCACGGCGAGCCGGAATTCGACGCGGACGGCCAGGTTCGGCGCGTGTCCGGCATCGTCCGCGACGTCACGGAGGAGACCTCCGCGCTGCGGCGCCTGGCGGAGAGCGAGCAACGGCTGGCCGATTTTGTCTCGACCGCCTCGGACTGGTGCTGGGAGAGCGACGCCGAGCATCGGCTGCTGCCCTATCCCAAATCGCTTGCCGGCAATGCGGCGTTCCAGACGGTGGCCGCTGGCAGGAAGGCGCGCTGGGAACTGACTTATGCGCCCGAGGACGGGGAGGCGATGGCGCGGCACCGGGCCGATATGGAGGCCCATCGCCTTTTTCGCGACTTCACCTATACGCTGATCGGCAAGGACGGCTCGCGCGTCAGCATTTGCACCAGCGGCAAGCCGATCTTCGCCGATGACGGCAGCTTTCTCGGCTACCGCGGCACCTCCAGCGACATCACCCAGCTCAGGGCGGCCAAGGCGCTGCTTGACCAGCGCACGCGGGCGCTGGAGGAGGCCCACCGCCTCGGCAAGATCGGCACCTGGAGCTTCCGGCTGGACAGCGGCCGCACGATCTGGGCGCCCGAACTCTACCAGCTTCTCGGCCTGCCCGACACGTTCGAGCCGACCGACGAGAACATGGGACCCTATTTCCTGGACGGCGACGCCGACCGCTTCCGGCACGTGCAGAAACGGGTGCTGCGCACCCGCCGGACCGAGGCCACCGACCTGCGCATCTTGCACGCGGACGGCATGCCCCGCGATCTGGCTATGATTTGCAAGGCGGAGGTTGCCCACGACAAGGTCATCGGCATCATCGGTACCGTGCAGGACGTCACCGAGCGCAAGGAAGCCGAGCGCCAGCTCGAGCAGCTCGCCTACAGCGATCCGTTGACCGGTCTTGCCAATCGCGCACTGTTCACGCGCCAGCTCGCCGCCCTGATCGAAGGCTGCTCCCAAGGAGGCCGGACCGGTGCGCTGCTGCTCATCGACCTCGATCGCTTCAAGGAGGTCAATGATTCCCTCGGCCATGCCGCCGGTGACGAATTGCTGATCAAGGTGGCGGCTGCGTTGCGGCAGGACTTGGGGCCGCGCGCCTTCATCGCCCGGCTCGGCGGCGACGAATTCGCCGTGCTGGCGGATGGATGCGACACGTCCGACGCCGCGCTGACCGGGCTTGCCGATCGGCTCGTCGGCAAACTGTCCGGCCCCGTCGATCTCGCCGAGGGCGAGGCCTCGGTCGGCGCCACCATCGGCATTGCCCGCCTGCCGGAGCACGGCGCGACGGCGGAGACCGCCGTGCGCAACGCGGACCTCGCGCTCTACATGGCCAAGGAGGCCGGGCGCGGCCGGGCGCAACTGTTCGAGCCGGTCTATGCGCAGGCGGTCGATGAAAGGCTCGATCTCGGCCGCCATCTGCGCCACGCCGTGGAGGCCGGCGCCCTCGAGGCCCATTACCAGCCGCAGGTGGATCTGAAGACCGGCCGCGTCACCGGCTTCGAGGCGCTGCTGCGCTGGACCCATCCCGAGCGCGGGCCGATCTCGCCGGCGGAGTTCATCCCGATCGCCGAAAGCTCCGGTCTCATCGTCGATCTCGGCCTGTGGGTGCTGCGCGAGGCCTGCGGGCAGGGCCGCGCCTGGCTGGATGCCGGGCTGCCGCCGCGCTCCATCTCGGTCAATGTCTCGCCGGCGCAGATCTGGAGCGTGGATTTCGAGACCGCGGTCTCGGCCATCCTGGCAGAGACCGGCTTTCCGGCGGAGCTGCTCTGCCTGGAGCTGACCGAAAGCCTGTTCGTGGATCATACCGAGCAACGGATCAGTCGCACGCTGACGGCGCTGTCCGGCTTGGGCGCCCGGCTGGCGCTGGACGATTTTGGCTCGGGCTATTCCTCGCTCGGCTACCTGACGCGCCTGCCTTTCGACTGCCTGAAAGTGGACCGGGCCTTCGTGGATGGCATTTCCACCGCGCCGGAGAAGCGCAAGCTGCTCGGCGGCATCATCGCCCTGTCGCACGGGCTGGGCATGACGGTCGTGGCGGAGGGCGCCGAATTGTCCGCCGAACTGGACGTGCTCGGCGGGCTCGATTGCGATTTGGTGCAGGGCTTCGTGTTTTCCCCGCCGATCGCCGCCGACAAGGCGCCGCTGGTCGCCGCCGGCATCGAGCGCGAGGCGCCCCGGATGCAGCCGAAACGGAATCGCCTCTAGGCGAACACTCTTTGGCAGCTTTCTTTTGCCCGTGGCGTTGCCTCGATGGTGGAAGCTGACCAATGAGCTAGTAGGCTGTGTACTCACAAATCGGAGTTGGATGAGGGGCCCTTGATGTCCGCTCTCACCCTGACAGCCGCGAGAAAGCGGACCTCGCCGGAGGTTCGAGAAGGGCCCAGAACCGGACGCCAGAGGTGCAGCAGCCGGCGCGGAGATCAACTGCTTGCCGTGCGAAGTCGGTCGAGGCGCGGCAGCCTGCTTGAGATGCGGTTCAGGCAGGCGCCACGTGGTACTTCCTAGTACTTGGCGACAACAGTACCTGTAGGATCAAAGGCGACGTTCAGGCCGATTTGTCCGCCATAGGTCGTCGCGTTGTTCTGGCCCAATTGACCGGTCAATGCCGCGTATCCACTGATGTTGTTTGCCAACCTGAACCTCGTCCCGATCGTTGCGGCTGCCCAATCGCGGCCAAGGATCACGCCGGGTATCGAGAACGACGGCGCAACGATTGACGTCAAGGAGGCGGTGACCAACCGATTCAGATCGGCGAATTCGTGATCCCACGTCAGCTTGGCGTAGGGTTCCCAGATCCCGAGCTTCACGCTTGCCCGATAGCCAAATTCGGTGACCGCGGAGTTGCGCGTCTGCGAGCCGAACGAGAGCGCTGTTGGCGCACCGCTCGGATTGGTTTCGGTGAAACCGTCAACATAGACCTGTTGGAGAATGACGCCGGCCACCGGGCCGTGCGTCAGCAAGAAAGACGGGACCGGAGCGACAGGCGCTTTGTAGGAAACTCCGGTCTTCGCCGGCGGGGCAGACGGCGCGCCGAAATCATATCCAATCTCGCCGGCGAACGAGATGTTGCTTCCCCTCGTGCTGCCCAGGTTCGACTGTGTCGTCGTCCCCAGGGGAATTTGCCGATTGACCGTATCGCGCAATGTGCCCCAGCTCCCGATCGCGTCGATCCAGAGGGCATCGTGGCGATAGGCCGTGTAAAGGCTGACTGCAAACTCTTCCTGCCTGTAGTCGCCGCCCAGGCTGAAGGTCTGTTTGGTGGTCTGGCCGGAGAACGCTGCGCCGACCAGCCAATTGGATGTGATCGAGTAGTCGAAGCCGCCCGTGACCGCAGCCGGCGTGCCCGGGTCGTTGGGGAATCCGTTGACGCCGCTCGTCATCTTCAGCCACGACAAATCTCCGCTCGCCCAACCGCGGAATGTTCCGGCCTGGCCGAACGAGAGCGGGATTTGGTTCTGGATCGAGTTGATGACCGCGAACCGCGTCTTCAAAGGCGCTTCGGCGAGAAACGATATCTCGCTGGGAGCAACGACGAGGCTGTATAGATAGTCGGCCACGATCTGCTGCACGGCTCCGGTCGCATGACCGCCTCCGTCGGGAGCCCCAGGGCCGTCCGCCCAGAAATGTGTCTTGTTCGCATTCGGAGCGACATAGTTTGCCGGGGTACACTGATAGGAATTTACGTTACCGCAAGCAGGCGTCAGCGCGCTCGTAACCGTGATTCCGAACGGTGCCGGATTGGCCAGGACGTAGTTGTAGATGCTCGCAATATCGCCAGGAATAACCCTGACTCCCGCCGCAGCGAGATTGTTCCAGAGTGCCTGATCGTAGATGGACCGTGACTGGACGAGCACGGGATCGTAGGGCCTGGCAGACGCGGCCGCGGCCGCGGCGTTCAAGGCCGGTGTGTTTGGCACGACAATGTACCGGGCACCCGCGTTCCAGAGCTGCGTCACCTGGCTTGCCGCCTGTGCCGCAACGGCGAGGAGTTGGGGCACGTTTTGTGGGTTAACGATATTGCCGGGAGAAGCGCCGTTGGCAACCGTTGTGGTCTTCAGATCGTTGCTGCCGGCCCAATAGGTGTAGATCGCATTCGGATCAGCAATCCCGCCGGTACTCGCCAAGTAGGTCGCGATCTGCGTTTGTGTCGATAGAACATTGCCCCCTTGGGCCACGACGCGTGCACCACCGATGGCATAATTGTTGCCGCCGACGCCGGGCGTGTCGGAAGGCGTCGCCGCTCCTCCAAACTTGCTCGCGAAAATCTGCGCCCATCCTGGATCAGGATTGGTCGTCCACGTTCCCGCACCGGGCCCTGCAAGACCGAACCCGGCACCGCCGAGCGGCTTGTACAAGAACCAACCGGTATCGGTCAGGCTATCTCCGAAAAAATACGATCTCGAAAAATTCTGTGCGCTCGCTGCAGTCGCCATCAACGAAAGGGCGAGCGACAATCCCCACCTAGTGCCCCGCATTCCCAACCTCAAACACAAATAAAATAAATGAGGATCGGATAACTGAGGACGTGTGACTCGGCTGTAACCGAAAAGTCACAGGACCGAAGTTGTGGAACTCCGCGAGCCTTTGACGCGCCCGGACGTCGTGGGGTTCTGATCTCGATCTTTAACTTCGCTACACAAATATCAATCGGTTGTGCCCTCTCTTCGACCCTGCGAGGCGACATTCTGCGATGCTGCAGGAAGCACGCGGACAGCTGCGACAAAGCGTCACAATCCATCGCATTCTCCCACCTGAGCCGCTGCGTCGACGGCAACTCGGGTCTTGCAGGCGCGCATCCCCTGAATGTCCAGATGGGTCAAAAGGTGAAGAGCTCAACGTGAGCACAATGCGTCCGCTTTCGGGTGCATAGCGACCAATCGCCGTCGGTCAGCGCCTCACTGATCTGACTGCAAGCCTGGTTCCAGCGCCGGACCGAAGGCGCCGAATCCTGCGCCACGAACTCTCCGACGACGAATGGACTGCCATCGAGCCGATGCTGCCCAACAAGCAGCGCGGCGTGCGACGAGCGAATGACCGCCGCGTCCTCAACGGCATCTTTGTGCGCAATTTCTGAATATTAGAAGAATATCCCTGAGTTGCCCGACGTGTCAAGTCGCCTGGTCGAACGTGTCAGTAGCTCGTGATCTGTCGCCTGTTTGTAGCTCGTGAAGTGTCGTGTTTTTGGTGCTCCGGAACAAAGGGGGCGCGATGGGCACGGCATCCATTCACGAGGGTGTACGACGGATGCGGTTTTCAGATTTGCTGGATCGGACGGAGGCGAAGGAACTGACGCAGGAGGCAGCATCGGAGGTTCTTGGGATCAGTGTTCGGACGTTTCAACGCTGGGCGGAGCGCTATGAGGCGGAGGGCGACGACGGGCTGTCGACCGCCGGCTGGGGCGTCGTTCGCCACGGCGGGCGCCGGGGGAGGAACTGGAACGAATGCTTGCGCTGTACCGGGACAAGTACGCGGACTTGTGAAGCACTTCCACGAGCAGATGCAAAAGCGGCATGATTATGTGCTGGGCTATACGGTGACGAAGCTGGCGCTGCACGCGGCGGGGCTGGTGCGGAAGGCTCCGAAGCGTTCGGCGCACCGCAAGAAGCGGCCACGGCGGCCGCTTCGGGGCATGCTGCTGCATCAGGACGGATCGCGCCACGTTTGGATCGAAGGTCTGCCCGCGAGGGACCTGATCGTCACGATGGACGATGCGACCAGCGAGGTCTACTCGATGGTCCTGGTCGAGGAAGAAGGAACGGCCTCGACCTTCCAGGCCTTGCGCGAAGTGATTGGCGAGCATGGCCTGTTCTGCGCGCTCTACACCGACCGCGGCAGCCATTATTTCCTTACCCCAAAAGCTTGCGAGAAGGTCTCGAAGACGCAACAAACCCAGGTGGGACGGGCTTTGTCGCATCTTGGGATCGAGCATATCGCAGCCTATTCGCCGCAGGCGCGCGGGCGCTCCGAGCGGGTGTTCGGCACCTTGCAGGATCGGCTGCCGAAGGAGCTGCGGCTTGCCGGGATCACGACGGTTGAGGCTGCCAACGCGTGGCTGAAGGCGCATTACATCCCCGGGCACAACGCCGCGTTTGCGATCAAGCCCGAACAGGAAGGCTCGGCATTCGTGGCCGACCGGCATGAGGCCTGGCGCGAGGCGCTGTGCGTGATCGAGGAGCGAACCGTCGCCAACGATAATACCGTTGCATGGAACGGTCGGCGGCTGCAGCTGCCGCAGAGCCGGCTCAGGCCTCACTTCGTCAAGGCTGTGGTGCGCCTCCATGAGTATCCAGATGGCACCGTCAGCGTGTTCCTCGGACCGCATCTGTTGGCGATGTTTAGCGCCAACGGACAGCAGATCAGCCCCGACGCGCCTCAGCCTGGCAGTGTGCTCGGAGCCGTCAAGGACAAGCCCTGGCGGGCGCGCAAGCGCGCGTCCTTGACCGCTCCTGCGCGCGCCGCCGTCAAGATCGTGCGGGTCGGGGCGGAGAAACGGGCTTCAAGTCGAACAAAGAAACTGACAAAGTCCCCACCAACAATATCCTTGGCATGACCAAATCGGCCGAGCCGTCCGCGCCTTCCGGCCACGCCGATAATCAACAACGAAGGCGACAGATCACGAGCTACAAAAACACGACATCTTCACCCGCTACGGACAGTCGCCTGGTCGAACGCCGGCCGAAAGGCCGAAGGAGACGGTGTTGGGCGGCATGGACGCCGCCCAACACGATCATGAATCTCATTTTGCCATTGCCGTCCTGGCGGCCTCGATTTTCGCCTTCACGGAATCGAGGTTGAAGCTCGCGCCCTTCTGCATCGGCGGAAACTCGATTGCGGTCATGGCCAGCTTCTCGACCTCCTGTTGAACGAACACGAAGCGCCAGAACTCATATTTGAACCAGTCGAAGTACTGTTGGGCGCCGTATTTGGTCCCGCTGTCGGGCCAGCCCGTTCGCTCGAACGGATCCAGACGGAGGTTGATCAGGTAGGGGACGTCAACCTTGGCTTTTTCGCCCAGCCAGCCACCGGGCTGGTCGATGAAACGATACTTGTAGTCGTCGATGCGCACGGCCCCCAGTTCGCTCTCGCCGAAGTACCAGATTTCGTGTCGATTCGACGGCCCCTTGCCGGTGATCATGTCCATCTGATTATAGCCGTCCAGATGGCACTTGTAGTTGCGATCCCCGATCTGCTTTCCCTTCTTCAGTTCCTCGGCAATGTTCGGGTTGCCGGCAGCTGCCAGCAGGGTCGGAAACCAGTCCAGCCCGGAGATGATGCCGTTCTCGACCTTGCCCGCCGGCACCTTGCCCGGCCAGCGGATCATCGCCGGCGCGCGGAAGCCGCCTTCCATGACCGTACCTTTGCTCTGCGCGAAAGGCGTCTGTCCGCCATCCGGCCAAGTGAAGACCTCGGTGCCGTTATCCGTGGTGAAGATGACAATGGTGTTGTCATCCACGCCCATGTCCTTGAGTTTTTTCATGACGAGGCCGACATCGTCGTCGAGCTGCGCCATGCCGGCTTCATGAATCGACCAGCCGTTCTTGGAGTTGCGCATCGCCTCGTACTTCGGCGACAAATGCGTGACGATGTGCATGCGGGTCGGATTGAGCCACAAGAAGAACGGCTTGTTATCGGCCTTGGCCCTTTCAATGAACGACAAGGCGAAGTCTCGGATTTCATCGTCCACCGTTTCCATCCGCTTGGGATAGAGCGTTCCGGCGTCTTCAATCCTCTGCTTGCCGACCTTGCCCCAGCGGGGATCCACGGTGGCGTCGTCCACATTGGTCGCCCATGAATGGATCATGTTGCGCGGGCCGACCTTGTTCAACAGCTCCTGCGGATAGGCAGGGTGAGCCGGATCTTCCATCGCGTCGAGGTGATACAAATAGCCGAAGAACTCGTCGAAGCCGTGCACGGTCGGCAGAAATTCGTTCTTGTCGCCAAGGTGGTTCTTGCCGAATTGGCCGGTGGCATAGCCCATGCCCTTGAGCGCGGTGGCAATGGTCACAGCCTCCGCCGGCAAGCCTGTGGGGGCGCCGGCCTGGCCGACCGTTGTCATGCCGGTGCGGATCGGCAACTCGCCGGTGATGAAGTTGGCGCGGCCTGCGGTGCAACTCGCCTCGGCGTAATAATCGGTAAACAGCATGCCTTCTGCGGCGACCTTGTCGAGGTTCGGCGTCCGGCCGGCCATCATGCCACGATGGTAAGCACCGATATTCCAGATGCCGATATCGTCCCCCATGATGACGACGATATTGGGCCGCTGGCCGCTCGGTGTCTGCTGCGCCTGGGCCAGTGCCTTTTCGACCGATGCGGCGGCGCCTAATGCGGATGCCGCCGCCAGGCTTGTCGTCGCGAGCAAAACATTTCGACGGCTCATATCGCGTGAGGCATTATCCTTGTCGTCGCTCATCACTTGCTCCCTTCCTTATGATGCATCGAAAGCCAACATGGCTCGTGGACGTATCCACCGCTTCCGCATGGCGCGCAGCCGGGCGATAGCGACGGCAGTAGTTCGGCGCGCAGAGATGCGAGCCGCCTTTGAGAACCTTGCGGGGAATCTTGATCCTGGGCAGAGACGGATCGTGGCTGTCTTGCTCTCGCCCCCCGCGCGGATCCTGAGGAACGCAGCACGCCTTGGCCGCGTCGGGCGCATGCCTGGTGGACCACCAATCGGTGGTCCACTCCCAGACGTTGCCGATCATGTCATGAAGGCCGTAGCCATTCGGTGGGAACGCCATCACCGGCGAGGTGCGCGCGTGACCATCGTCGGTAAGATTCTGGTATGGAAAAACACCTTGCCAGGTATTCGCCATTGGCCTGCCGCCGGGCATCAGCTCGTCGCCCCAGGCGAACTCGGCTCCGTCGAGGCCGCCGCGCGCGGCAAACTCCCATTCGGCTTCGGTCGGCAAGTCCTTGCCAGCCCATGTCGCGTAGGCCTCGGCATCGCGATAGGCAATGTGGACCACGGGATGATCGTCGAGGCCGCTGATCGAACTGCGGGGGCCATATGGCCGGCGCCAGTTGGCGCCAAATTTGAAATTCCACCATTGCGACCAGTCGCGCAAATCGACCGGACGCTTCGGTGGCGTGAAAACCAGCGAGCCTGCCTTGAGCATGTGCGGCAGTGCGCCTGGATAGTCCTTTGCGTCAGGCCGCGTCTCCGCTGACGTCACGTAGCCTGTTGCGTTGACGAACTTGCGGAAATCGCGATTGGTGACCGGCGTGCGGTCCATCCAGAAGCCGCTCACCGAGACGCGATGGACCGGCGCCTCTTCGGCATAGTGCCTGTCTGAGCCCATGCGGAACGTGCCGCCCGGAATCCAGACCATACCCCTCTCACTGGCCCCATCCGACAAAGGTACGCCTGCCGCAACGCCAACGTCGTGCATGGGCTACTCGCAGTGAACGAGTTTCAAAATTTCGAGCGTCGCCCCCAAGAATCTCTCGGCAGCTTCCTAGCGTCGATTCTGCCGGGGAGGAGCGCGGCTTAACACCTTAGTCAGTCAACATGACAATCGAACATCTGAAGCGGTGGCACGTTCGCAGCGGCACAACCTTCTTCTATTGATCTAGATCAATCGAGCCACGTCGCCTCTTCCTAGCCGAGAGCCCCTGACGACTATGCAAAAAGTGCCAGTTGTGGCGTCATGGACACAACCCTTCAATAAACCTCCGGCTGTACGCAAGTAAGCCGATTTCGCATGGACGAACGGCGGCGTCAGCTTATTGTTTTCGAGTTTCTACCCCGCCCGGAGCGATGGCGGGCTCGCGAGAGTCGGGGATCGGCGATGCGGTGCTTTGGACCGGGTTTGGGACGCAGATTTTTTTCGCAGTGGCAGCATCATTCCCCTTTTGGGGAGGCTCCATGAAATCATTCCTTGCAAGCGTTGGTCTGTTTGCAGTCTGCGTGAGTTTCACAGCGCGTGCCGCAGACTTGCCGGTGAAGGCTCCGCCCGCTTTACCGCCACCCTACAATTGGTCGGGATTTTATCTCGGTGCAAATCTCGGCGGAGCGTGGACCAGCGGCAGCCTGCCTATTTCAGGTAACAACTTGTATGGCGGCATCACCGAATTCATCGGTGGTGTTCAGGCCGGCTACAATTTTCAAGCCGGCCATCTCTTGCTTGGTGTGGAAGGCGATTTCGATGGGGTGACTTTTGGTCATCCCGTACTTCCGACTCCGACTCTCGGCTCGGTGAGACCGAATTGGATCGGAACGGTGGCAGGCCGCGTCGGCCTCGTCGAGGATCGTTGGCTTGTCTACGGCAAGTTTGGCGGTGGCTGGGTGCAGAGCAATGCCTCGTTGAATTTTCCCGGCGTCACTTGGCAGGGCTCCAACACGAGCTCTGGCTGGCTGGGCGGCGTGGGCATCGAGTGCGGCTTTAAATCGCATTGGACGATCAAGCTCGAATACGATTACATTGGGCTGGGACACTGGACTTCGGCCACGGTCCCGGCGATCCCCCTGAACCGCGACCTCCAAATGGTCAAGTTCGGTGCGAACTATAAGTTCGAGAGCGGGCTTCCCGATACGGTCGCGCCGGCACGTACCGTGCATTCTGCCGTGCGCTCCGAAGGCGAAGACCTAGCCAAGAAATCGCAGAACCCTATCGCCGATATGGTCAGCGTTCCGTTCCAAAGCAACACGAATTTCAACGCCGGGCCGTACAACCGCACCCAGGAAGTTCTCAACATTCAGCCGGTCATTCCGCTGCGCATCAACGCGGACTGGAACGTGATCTCGCGCACCATCATGCCCGTGATCAGTCAACCTAGTCCGCTTTTTAACAACAACACGAATGGAATTGGGGACATTACTCAGCAGTTCTTTTTCACCCCCGCCCATCCTGGCTCTCTAATCTGGGGCGTCGGTCCCGTCTTTACGGTGCCGTCCGCGACCGATCCGATTCTCGGAACCGGTAAGGTGTTGTTCGGTCCGACCGCCGTTGCCCTCGTAACGCCCGGACATTGGGTGATCGGCGTACTGGTTAACAATCAGTGGTCAGTTGGCGGCAATCCGTTGCGGCCGCCCGTGAACGAGTTTCTCGCGCAGCCGTTTGTCAACTACAACATGGCGCACGGGTGGTACCTGACAAGCTCACCAGTTATCACCGCGGACTGGCTGGCGGCGCCGGGTCAGCAGTGGACCGTACCGATCGGTGGCGGCCTTGGTCGAATCTTCAAGCTCGGCGACCAGCCAGTGAGTGCAAATATAGCCGGCTATTACAACGTCGTTCGTCCAACCGGCGCGCCAAACTGGCAATTGCGAGCCCAATTGTCTCTACTATTCCCGGAGAGATAGAAACCGTCTGCAACGAGTGAGATTCGGGAAATTTGTGGTCGTGCAACCTCGGTCCGTTACAGGCCGTGGAGGGGTGGGAGATCCGCGATGAAGGGCAGGAAATCGATATCGAGGACTAGTTTCGTTTTGCGGTTGGGCGCGGCGGCAGTCGCCGCCTTACTTGGGCTCCCCATTGATGCGGCTCGCGCCGATGAAAATGGCATCAGCTTTTGGCTACCCGGATTTTTTGGCAGCCTCGCGGCCGTTCCTCAGCAGGCGCCGGGCTGGTCGGTGACCACGGTTTATTATCACACCTCTGTTTCCGCCGGCGGCGACGTGGCGCGGTCGCGCGAAATCACGCTTGGTCGCTTTCCCGCGAATCTGACGGCCAACGTGAACGCGAGCGTCAATGCGAATGTGAATCTTGGACTTGTCGCCGGGACCTACACCTTTGCAACGCCGGTGCTGGGCGGTCAGGCCTCTGCCAGTTTGTTGGCGACCTACGGCTCCAACTCCACGTCGCTGGCGGGATCGCTCGTTGGGACATTGACGGGACCGGGCGGCGGCACGTTCCCCTTCTCCCGGTTTGACAGCATCGACAGCTCGCTCATCGCATTCGGCGACCTGATCCCGCAGTTCGCGCTGCGCTGGAATGCCGGTGTCAACAATTACATGACGTACGTCACCGCCGACCTTCCGGTCGGCGCCTATCAGTCGGGCCGCCTGGCGAATTTGGGGCTTGGGCACTGGGCGGTCGACGCGGGCGGCGGCTACACCTATTTCGATCCAAAGACCGGGCATGAATTTTCGACGGTGCTGGGATTCACCTACAACTTCGTCAACCCCTCCACCCAATATCAAAGCGGCGTCGACATGCACCTCGACTGGGGCGCATCGCAATTCCTGACCAAGCAGTGGCAGGTCGGCCTCGTCGGTTACCTCTATCAGCAGCTCGGCTGCGACAGCGGCTCCGGCGATCGCGTCGGCTGCTTCCGGTCGCGCGTGGCCGGCGTCGGCCCGCAGGTCGGCTACATTTTTCCGGTCGGAGACATGCAGGGATATCTGAACCTGAAGGGCTATGGCGAATTCGCCAATGAAAATCGGCCAGCAGGCTGGAACGTCTGGCTGACGTTCAATCTTCAGCCCACGGCGCCAACGCCGCCGACATCCACAAGGCCCAGATTCACGAAATAGCAATAGCGGTGACGCTGCCACCGGCGGCGTGCTGAAGGCTCAATCTGGCGCGGCGGTAGCGACGCAATCAGCCAATGGATACTCCGCGAGCGTGCGGACATGTCGGGGTTGGGGCCAAAAGGTGAAGAACTCTACGTGAGCACAATGCGTCCGCTTTCGGGTGCATCGCGACCAATCGCCGTCGGTCAGCGCCTCATCGAGCCTGACCGCCGAGCCGTAGTTTCAGCGCCTGACCGAAGTAGGTAGTGGCACTGGAAGAAATCCACGCCTCATCCTAAAATGAGATCATGTACCCACGCTGGATGGAAATCGCTGGATACGTAGCTCTCGCCTTCGTCGGGACAGCGGTGTTGGCTGCTCACATTTTGATTTTCATGCCTCACCCTTAAAGGCATGTGCTGTATCAACAGGCTTGTGGCGTTTGGGCCATCATACCGGACAAACGCGCTGCCAACTGCTTCGCGTTCATCCAACTCGCGTCAATCCGGCTGTGGCTACGCGCTAATGAGTCCACGTCCCTGGTTGGATTAAAGCAGGCTGAGATTAGGCTGCGCCCGCAAATAGGGCGCGTTCCCTTTCCCGCCTGCGACGTATGGGGCGAGGGGACGCGAAAGCAATTTCGGAATATTAGAAGAATATCCCTGAGTTGCCCGACGTGTCAAGTCGTCTGGCCGAGCGCCGGCAGCCGCCGGCTACTTTGCATGGGGTTGTTTTCGATATTTTGGCAGCGCCGCCTGCGACGGCCCCATAAAATCATCCCGCTTTAGTGCCGGACCACCAGCACCGAGCATTTGGCGTAGCGCACCACGTGGCCGGCATTTGAGCCGAGGAAGTAGGTGCGCATCGCCGGCCGGTGCGAGGTCATCACGATCAGGTCGGCCTTCATGGCCGCCGCCTCCTCGAGGATCTCATGATAGATGCCGCCCTGGCGGACCACGCCCGAGATGCGGGAGGGCGCGATGCCGGATTCGCGCGCGACGATCGCAAGCGCCTCTTCCGACGTTTCGCGCTGCTGGCTGTCGAAATCCGCCGGCACGTATTCGGCGAGCATCACCGGCGTCATCGGCAGCACGTTGAGCAGACGCACCGCCCCGTTCCATGTCTGCGACAGCGTCGCGGCGGTTGCGATCGCCGGCTTCGCCAGATCGGTATCGGCGAGGTCGATCGGAACGAGAATGGACTTGTACATCTGCGCCTCCTGTCCGCGATTGGTCTGGAGCCGTTTGGTCCCTGTGCCTGGGACGCGCGCCTTCTTTTTCTTGAAGTCGTTCTGGTATCGACGCGAACCGGTCCCCCTGTCGCGCAGACGTCAATATAGCATGGCGGAGCGGCGCTGTCCGCTTGCGTCAGCTGCGCGAGGCCTGCTTCAACAGCTTAGGGCTGACGAACAGGACGAGCTTGCCGCGCCGGAACGAGACGTCGTTCCAGTCGTCGGTCGCGAAGTCGAAGACGGCGAGCCCCGAGGTCGGCAGATTGTCGCCGAGCGCGCGCTTGGCGGCCTCGTCGCCGCTGCCGGTCAGGGTCAGCGCGAGCTCGTGCATGCCGGGATTATGGCCGATCAGCATCAGCCGCTTCGGATCGGTGACCGAAGCCATCCGGATCGCGGTCAGCAATTGCACCGGATCGGCGCCGTAGAGGTCCGGCACGAATTCGACTTTCGGCGCATGCCCGGCGTCCTTCAGCGCCTCGCGCACGATCTCCCAGGTCTGCCTGGTGCGGACCGCCGGCGAGACCAGCGCCAGATTGGGCAGGGGCGGATGACGGGCGATCCAGCCGCCGATCTCCGCTGCGTCGCGGTGGCCGCGCTCGTCGAGACGGCGGTCCTGGTCGTGCCCCGAAGGCGCGTCGTGTTCGGTTTTGGCGTGACGCAGGAGCAGCAAACGGCGCATGGACTTCCATTCTCGATTCGGTCAGGTCGAATTAATTCTACAGGCTCATGCCCTGGACAAGGTGACAAGCGCCGCGGCGGTTCGTAAGAAACGCCATGAGCGAGAGTTCCACAAGTGCGGCAGACGGCCCCGATCAGGCGGCCTCGCCGTTCCGCGACCGTCTGGCGTTCGACCTCGACGTCGACATTTGCGTGGTCGGGGCGGGGCTGGCCGGCCTGACCGTGGCGCGTGAGGCGGCGCGGCTCGGTGCGAGCGTTGCGGTGCTCGAGGGCCGCCAGATCGGCTGGAACGCCTCCGGTCACCATCTCGGCACCGTGATGCCGGGATTCGGCCTGCCGATATCAGATGTGATCGAGCGCGTCGGCCTCAACGATGCCCGCGAATTGTGGGCGCTGTCGAAGGAGGGTGCCGATTATGTCCGCGCCACCGCTACCGAGGATTTGATCCCGGGCATCAAGCCGAGCGATGGCGCGCTGGAAGTCTCCAATGTCGATGTCGGCGAGGCGTTGATCAGCCGCCTGCAGACGCTGGGCGAGGATTTCGCGACCGAGGTCGAGGGCTGGCAGGTCGATCGCGTGCGCGGCGTGCTTAGGACCGGCCGCTATTTCCACGGCATCTATTATCCGAAGGCGTTCCAGATCGATGGCCGCAAATATGTGCACGGCCTCGCCGCGCTGGCGATGCGAGCTGGCGTGCGGATCTTCGAGGAGACGCCGGTCGTCAGCATCGATTTTTCCGGCATCCGCAAACGCATCGTGACGCCGACGGCGCGGCTGCGCGCCAATCATATTGTCCTCGCCGGCAATATCCATCTCGGAGCGCCGTTGAAGCGGCTGTCCGATACGCTGCTGCCGGTGTGGCGCTACGCGGCATTGACCGAGCCGCTCGGGGAGCGGCTAGCCGAGACCATCGCCTTTCCCGGCTCGGTCGTCGACAGCGACGGCATCGACCATTTCCGTGTCGTCGATGGCGATAGGCTGTTGTGGGCCAGCCCCGAGACCACTTGGGACGCACGGCCGGAGCGCCTCGGCTCAGCGGTGCAGCGCCGCGTCGCCACGGTGTTTCCGCAACTCGGCAAGGTTCCGATCGCGGAGATGTTCGGTGGCGCGGTCGGCGTCACCGTGCACGGCATGCCGCAGATCGGCCAGTTGCGCCGGGGCCTGTGGGTGGCGAGCGGCTTCGGCCGGCAGGGACTCAACACCTCGGCGCTCGCCGGGCAACTGATCGCGCGCAGCATCCTGTGGGGTGACGATCGCTGGCGGCTGTTTTCGCCGTTCGAGCTGGTCTGGGCCGGCGGCGCCACCGGCCGCGTCGCCGGTCATTTCGTCAGCCTGTGGGCGAGGGGGGCCTCGTCCGTGGCGGGTGTTCTGGCGCGCTACCGCGAGGGTGCACGTGCGAAGGAACGCCTGCGCGAGGCGCGGCTCGCCGAGGCCAATCTCAGGGCGGGAACCAGGGGACCCGCACCCCGCCGTCCACCCCCGTCGGCTGTGCGGCCGGCGCGTCCGTCCGCGCCCAGGCCGATCGAGGACGGCGAGGCGCCGTATCCGGGTGCCTCGCAAGAAAGTGAGCGGATCTCCGACGGGCGGATGTAACGTCCGCCGGCGGGGTTCGTATCTGTTGACGAACCTCGGGCGCGCCCCCCGAGCCGTCCGCACCGGAGATGATTGATGATCGATCGCCGCATCCTGCTTGCTTCCGTCGCCGGCCTGTTCGGCTTCGCCGCCTTCCGCTGGCTGCGCGCCTCGCCGGCGCAGGCCGCCGAGAAATTCGAGATCGAGAAGACCGACGCCGAATGGCGCGCGCAGCTGACGCCGCAGCAATACGAGATCCTGCGCAACCAGGGCACCGAGCGGCCGGGATCGAGCCCGCTGCTCAAGGAGCACCGCAAGGGCACCTTCGCCTGCGCCGGTTGCGACCTGCCGCTGTTCTCGTCCGAGACCAAGTATGAGAGCGGCACCGGCTGGCCGAGCTTCTGGAAGCCGTTGGAGAATGCGGTCGGCACGACGTCGGACCGCACCTTCGGCATGGTGCGCACCGAGGTGCATTGCCGCCGCTGCGGCGGCCATCTCGGCCACGTCTTCGACGACGGCCCGAAACCGACCGGACTGCGGTACTGCATGGACGGTTTCGCGCTGGTGTTTCACCCGGCGGCGCCATCGGCGACCTGACATTCCTTCCCGGCAATTGTTGCCGCTCCCGGCAAATGTGCCCCGGTCGAACGACCGGGGCATTTTTTTCAAGCGGATGATTTTGTTACGTTTTGTTTCGTGGCACGACCTTTGCGACATGCTCCGCCGATGCGGCCATTCCTGTGATTGCCAGCCGCCGGGAATCGAATTGGAGAACATGTCATGGGTATCTTCGGCGCTCTCACGACGGCTGTCGGTGGCTTGCGCGCAGGGTCGTACGCGCTCGAAAACATCTCCGGCAACATCGCCAACTCGCAGACCACCGCCTTCAAGCGCATCGATACCTCGTTCCTCGACCTCGTCCCGCAGACCGCGCTGACCGCGCAACTTGCCGGCGGCGTCACCGCGCAGTCCCGTTCGACCAACTCGGTGCAGGGCGACGTCCAGTCGGCATCGGTCGCGACCTTCATGGCGATCAACGGCAACGGTTTCTTCGCGGTGCAGAAGCCCGGCAGCTTCACCGACGGCGCCCCGGTGTTCGACGGCGTTGACCGCTATACCCGCCGCGGCGATTTCCAGCTCAACAAGGACGGCTATCTCGTCAACGGCGCCGGCTACTATCTCGAGGGCGTGCCGATCGACCCGACCACCGGCAACCCGGCGGGCTCATCGCCGCAGGTGCTGCAATTCAAGAACGACTTCCTGCCGGCGCAGCAGACCACCAAGATCGACTATCGCGCCAACCTCGCGTCCTATCCCTTGACCACGGCGCACGACACTTCGGTTCCCGGTTCGGAGCTGATCCGGCCGGGCGCGTTCAGCAGTGGAAATAATCCGTTGGTGCTGGGCACGCCGGCGGCGCCGTATACCGATTCCGCCATCACCGGCACCGCGCAAAACAACAAGGCGACGCCGTCGGTGGCCATTACCGCCGCGACCCTGCTTTCGGGCGCAGCCGGCACCGATTCGATCAATACCAACTTCAGCGCCGGCTCCGCCGGCCCGCCCGTCGTGCCCGCCGACACGATTACGGTCAACGGCACCGTCATCACCTTCGTGGCTTCGGGGGCGACCGGCAACCAGCTCAACGTCACCGATAGCATCGGAACGCTGCTTGCGAAGATCGACGCGATTACCGGTACCACGACGTCATCGACGATCAGCGGCGGCAAGATCACCTTGCACTCCGGCAAATTGGCCGATCTCAACGTGACGAGCTCGAACGCGACCGCCTTTGCGGCGCTCGGCTTCACCGGGTCGGCGGTTGCGGTTCGCGGCGGCGGCGGCACGGTCGGCACCGGCCAGGTTGTCGGCAACGACAACTCGACCTTCCTGAACGAATCCGTCTCGGGCGGCGCCGTCACGGCCTACGACGTGTCGGGCGCGCCGGTGAACCTGCAATTCCGCTGGGCCAAGACCGACAGCTCTTCGCTGGGCAGCGGACATACCGACACTTGGAACCTGTTCTATCAGGTCAATCCCAATGCGACCGGCACGCAGGTCTCCTGGCAGAACGTCAATGTCAACTTCACCTTCGCCTCGAACGGCCAGATGTCGCCGGCGATCTCCTCGGTGGCGCTCACCAATGCCGTCGTCAACGGCGTGTCGCTCGGCAGCCCCGTGATCAATTTCGGCTCCGGTGGCGTGACCCAGTTCGCCGACGCCAACGGCAACGTTCAGGTCAACCAGATCCAGCAGGACGGTTTCCCCGCCGGCCAGCTGCAGTCGGTCAGCGTCTCGACCAACGGTCGCATCGTCGGCAACTACACCAACGGCCGCAACATCGACCTCGCCGAAATCTCGGTGGCGACCTTCAACGGCACCAACTTCCTCAAGCGCATCGACGGCGGTGCGTTCGAGGCGACCGACGAGTCCGGCGCGGCGCTGTTCGGCAAGGCCGGCACCATCGTCGGCTCCTCGCTCGAGAGCTCGAACACCGATATTGCCGACGAATTCACCAAGCTAATCGTGACCCAGCAGGCCTATTCGGCAAACACCAAGGTGATCACGACGACCAATTCGATGGTGCAGGACCTCCTGAACGTGGTGCGCTGATCGCGTCGTTGCTGCACGTGTGAAGAAGTAAAGGCGAGTATACATCATGGGTTTGAGCCAAGCCCTTTCCACCGCGATGTCGGGCCTGCGCGCCACGCAGGCCTCGCTCTCGCTCGTGTCGTCGAACGTCGCCAACGCGGAGACGCCCGGCTACGTCAGGAAGACGCTGAACCAGACTACCGGCACCACCGGCCAGTACGGATCGAGCGTCCTCATCACCGGCGTCAACCGCCAGCTCGACGAATTCCTGCAGACCCAGCTTCGCACCGAGACGTCGGGCGCGGCCTATGCCGACGTCCGCTCGGATTTCCTGGCCAATCTGCAGGGCGTGTACGGCAATCCCGACTCCACCGGCACGATCGAGGACGCCTACAACAAGTTCCTGACCGCGCTGCAGGGGCTGTCGACCAGCCCGGAATCGCAGTCGGCCCGCATCGGCGTGATCAATGCCGCGCAATCGATGGCGCAGCAGCTCAACGCGACCTCGCAGGGAATCCAGACGCTGCGCGCCAACGCCGAGGCCGGCATCAGCGACTCCATCAACAGCGCCAACAATGCGTTGCAGCAGATTGCCCGCCTCAATGTCCAGCTGGCGGCCAATGGCGGCACGACCGATGCCTCGACCGCGGCATTGCTCGATCAGCGCGACCGCTACGTCACGCAGCTCTCGCAGCTGATGGACATCCGCACCGTCACCAACAGCCAGAACCAGGTGAGCGTGTTCACCAATTCCGGCGTGCAGCTGGTCGGCACCGAGGCCGCGACGCTCAGCTTCAACGCCCAGGGCACGATGACGCCCAACACGTTGTACAATACCGACCCGACCAAGAGCACCGTCGGCGCCATCACCATCACGTTCCCGCATGGCGGCACCTATGACATGGTGTCGACCAACTCGATTCGCTCCGGCAAGATCGCCGCCTATCTCGAGTTGCGCGACAACACGCTGGCGCAGGCCCAGACACAGATCGATCAGTTTGCCGCCGCGATGTCGAGCGCGTTGTCGGACAAGACGACCGCGGGCACCGCGGCGACGGCGGGGGCGCAGTCCGGCTTCGACCTCGATCTCTCGGGGCTGCAGAACGGCAACACCATCCACGTCTCCTACAAGGACAATACCACCGGCCTGACGCATAATCTGTCGATCATTCGCGTCGACGATCCGAGCGTACTGCCGCTGAGCAATACCGCGACCGTCGATCCGAACGACGAGGTGCTGGGCATTGATTTCTCGGGCGGCATGAGCGCGGTGCTGTCGCAGCTCAACGGCGCACTCGGCGGAACCGGTCTGCAATTCTCCAATCCGTCGGGGTCGACGCTGCGCGTGCTCGACGACGGCGCCGCCAACAAGGCCGATGTGACCGCGGCGTCGGTCACATCGACGGTTTCGTCGCTGACCTCGGGCGATCCGCACCTTCCGCTGTTCACCGAGAATGGCGGGCTCTACACCGGCGCGATCACCGCGAACGGCTCGCAGACCATCGGCCTTGCCGCGCGCATCAGCGTCAACACCGGCTTGATCGGCGATCCCTCGCGCATGGTGGTGTACTCGACCAATCCGCAGACGCCGGCCGGCGACACCACGCGCGCCAACCTCGTTCTGAACCAGCTGTCGAACGCCTCGTACAGCTATTCGCCGCAGACCGGCCTTGGCACGTCAGGCGCGCCGTTCACCGGCACCTTACTGAACTTTGCCAAGCAGTTCATCAGCCAGCAGGGCGAGTCGGCGACCGCCGCCAAGCAGCTGGCTGACGGCCAGGACGTCGTGCTGAACACGCTGCAGACCAAGATGGACTCGACTTCCGGCGTCAACATGGACGAGGAGATGGCGCATCTGCTTTCGCTGCAGAACGCCTATTCCGCCAATGCGCGCGTGATGTCGTCGATCAAGCAGATGTACGACGCGCTGCTGCAGCTCACGTGAGGGTAACATGTCGATCGACGGCGTAAGCGGCAGAACTTCCTATATCGGCACCACGATCCTCAACCTGCGGAATCAGCTCAATGACCTGACCACGCAGCTTGCGACCGGCAAGGTATCGACCACCTATGCGGGGCAGGGGCTCGATCGCGGTTTCGCGCTCAGCCTGCGCGCGCAGATCAGCGGCATCAACGCGTTCTCCGATACCGCCACCAACCTCAACACGCGCCTGAGTGTCGCGAACCTCACCTTGCAGGGCCTCTCGGACGTCGGGACCCAGGTGAAGAACGCCGCGACGACGGCGACGCTGACGCTCAACGATAGCGGCCAGACCTCGGGCCAGATCACGGCGCAGGCGGCCTTCGCCAACGCGGTCGCGATGCTGAACAGCCAGTCCGGCGACCGCTATCTGTTTTCCGGCCGCGCGATGGATACGCCGGCCACGGTGTCCGCCGATACCATGCTCAAGGGC
The DNA here is from genome assembly GCF_020329495.1 of Bradyrhizobium australafricanum. Taxonomy (NCBI): domain Bacteria; kingdom Pseudomonadati; phylum Pseudomonadota; class Alphaproteobacteria; order Hyphomicrobiales; family Nitrobacteraceae; genus Bradyrhizobium; species Bradyrhizobium australafricanum. The sequence goes on from NZ_JAGKJL010000010.1 coordinate 158,583, forward strand.
ACGGCAACCCAGGCCGGCCTGACGCAGCTCATCAATGAGCGCAAGCAGGCCGATCAGGGCGCCGGCATGATGGGGCGCCTGAGCGTCTCGTCGCCGCCGGCGACCACGACGGTAACGAGTATCGCCGAGGACGGCTCGCCGTTCGGCCTGAAGCTTTTGTCGGTGCAGTCGTCGTTGACGGGTGGCGCCACGGTGACGCAGCCGGCCGGCACGCCGAAGACCGCGTCGGTCGATCTCGGCGCCGTCAATCCGAAGGACGGCGACAAGATCAAGTTCAACTTCACGCTGCCCGACGGCACCACCGAAGCGATCGAACTCACGGCGACGACGACGAACCCGCCGCCCGCCGGCTCGTTCCTGATCGGCACCGACACCGCGGCGACGACGGCCAACCTGCAGTCGACGCTGACCTTGTCGATCAAGACGTTGAGCGACACGTCGCTGGTCGCGGCGTCCGCGGTGGCGGCGTCGAACAATTTCTTCAATCCGGTCGCTACCGTCTCGGGCGCGGCGGTCAACAACCATAACACGCCGCCGGCGCCGATCAGCGGCGCCACGGCGCTGTCGGGGGCGACGGGCACCGACTCGCTGTCGACGAGCTTTGCCGCCGGCGATACCATCACGGTGAATGGCACGCCGATCACCTTCGTGGCCTCGGGCGCCACCGGCAACCAGGTCAACGTCACCGACAGCGTGCAGACGCTGATGGCCAAGATCGACCAGATCAGCGGCACCAAGAACCCGTCGACCATCAGCAACGGCGCGATCACCTTGCACGGCGCCGACGGCGAGAGCCTGTCGATCTCGAGCTCCAATACAGCCGCACTCGGCGCGCTCGGCATCGCCAACAACACCACCGCAGCGCCGGCGCCGCTCAGGGTGGGGGGACCGCCGTTCGACACCGCGACCAACCTGGTCGCGGGCACGCCCGGCAACACCGTCTACTGGTATACCGGCGAGAATGGCCCGGGGTCGGCGCGCGGCACCGCGGTCGCGCAGGTCGATCAGTCGATCACCGTGCAGTATGGCGCGCGCGCCAACGAGCAGGCCTTCCGCTATTTGCTGCAGAACGTCGCGGTGTACGCAGCGGTCACCACCAATGCCAGCAACCCGAATGCGAGCGCGCAGGTGACGGCGCTCGCGCAGCGCGTGAGCGCCAACCTCGCCCCGCAAAACGGTCAGCAGCAGATCCAGGACGTGCAGGCCGAATTCGCCGGTGCCCAGACTGCGACCAAGGCGGCCACTGATCGGCAGACCCAGCTGAAGGGGATGGCGGAAACGATGCTCGACTCGGTCGAGGGCGTCAATCAGGACGAGGTCGCGACCAAGATCCTGGCGCTGCAAACCAGCTTGCAGGCGTCGTACCAGACCACGTCGATGCTGTATCAGACGACGCTGCTGAAATATCTGCCGATCAGCTGATCACGCGCCCCTGAACTCCAGCCAGCAAAAAGGCCTCCGCGCGGAGGCCTTTTTCGTTGAGGCGAGTGGGGCTGGGGCGTTTTCAAGCGACGTGGACGCCGGTTCGCGTGAAGAAAACGCGTCAAAACAAGAAGCTCTAGGCGCTCTTGCGTGCGTCGTCGCGATCGGCGTTCTGCTGGTCGCGCGCGGTTTCCAGCAGCTTCTCTTCGTGCGCGATCAGCTTCTTGGATTCCTTCAACGCGTGATAGAGGTCGCCGTTGAGGATGAAGTTGTTGACGCTTTCGATGAAGGGCCACGCGCTCGGCATCGCGGTGATGATGTCGCGCACCAAACTGAAATAGGTCGGGTGGTGCGCCATCGGATCCGGCGACAGATACATCAGCTGCACTGCCAGATAGATCAGCTTCGCCGGCGTGTCCGCGGTCTCGGGCGTCAAGATATCCTTCTCGCGCAGGATCGGGATGCGGTCGCCGTCGATCAGCAGGCGGGCGCGCTGGTCGGTGTTGGTGATCACGCAATTGCCGACGATGATGCGTTCGTTCGGTTTGAGTTCGACCTTCAGGGCCATGACCGTTCTCCTTTGCCTGCAGTCGCGCGACGTCTTCGCTGGCGGAGCGAAGTGGTTCGGCACTGCTTAGCAGCCGCCGTTGCGGGCAGGGGCCGATGCGACAGCGATCCTTTCCCATGATGGTTAATGCTTGGTGAACGAGGGGCGGGCGCGAACGTCTGTACGTCGTCGGAATTGACAGTCATGTCAGTAGTTTTCGGGACGAACCTCGCCCAATGGCGCCAATTTTATTCTTCGGCCTTTGTCTCAAATGCCGTGCTGGAGATTTCTTTTTCCTTCGCGGCTTGACCGCAGGATCCGGCCATCCGCCCGATCAGAAAGGATTGGAGCGGCTTTTTTCTCAGTTTCACACCAGAAAGGTATGAAAATGTCCGATATCATTCTCTCCTCCTCCGTTCGCCAGAACCTCCTCTCCCTCCAGTCCACCGCCGATCTGCTCTCCACGACGCAGAACCGCCTTGCCACCGGCAAGAAGGTCAACACGGCGCTCGACAACCCGACCAACTTCTTCACCGCGCAGTCGCTCGACAACCGCGCCAGCGACATCAACAACCTGCTCGACGGCATCGGCAACGGCGTGCAGGTGCTGCAGGCCGCCAACACCGGCATCACCTCGCTGCAGAAGCTGGTCGATACCGCGAAGTCGATTGCCAACCAGGTGCTGCAGAGCCCGACCGGCTACACCACCAGGTCGACGGTCACCTCCACCGCGGCGCTCGGCGGCACCTCTGCCAACCTCGTCGACGGCACCACGATCAAGAGCGGCGACGTGCTGGCGATCGCGGCTTCGGCCGGCCAACCCGCCTTCAGCTTCACCTTCGGGGCCAGCACGTCGCTGGCGCAGCTGAACACGTCGCTGGCGGCCAGCAACCTGACGGCGAGCCTCGACAGCTCCAACAAGCTCGTCATCACCACGACCAATGACGCGGCGTCCTCGACGATCGGTGCGGTGACCTTCACCAACACCGGCGGCGGCACCGCGACGTTCAGCGCGGCCGGCACGGCCCCGGTTGCCGACCAGGCGTCGCAGTCGGCGCGCGCCGCTCTGGTGACGCAGTACAACAACACCATCGCGCAGATCACGACCACGGCGCAGGACGCGTCGTTCAACGGCATCAACCTGTTGAACGGCGACAGCCTGAAGCTGACTTTCAACGAGACCGGCAAGTCGACGCTCAGCATCACCGGCGTCACCTTCAATGCCAGCGGCCTCGGTCTGAAGGCGCTGACCGCCGGCACCGACTTCCTCGACAACAACTCGGCGAACAGCGTCATCTCGTCGCTGAGCTCGGCGAGCTCCGCGTTGCGCAGCGAAGCCTCGACGCTCGGTTCGAACCTGTCGATCGTGCAGATCCGCCAGGACTTCTCGAAGAACCTGATCAACGTGCTGCAGACCGGTTCGTCCAACCTGACGCTGGCCGACACCAACGAGGAAGCGGCCAACAGCCAGGCGCTGTCGACCCGCCAGTCGATCGCGGTCTCCGCGCTGGCGCTCGCCAACCAGAGCCAGCAGAGCGTGCTGCAGCTGCTCCGCTAACCGTGCCGACAAGTGCTTCGAGAACGGCGGGGGAAACCCCGCCGTTTTCTTTTGTCTCCGGGATATTACGGTGTCTGTCCATGCCGTCAGAACGACGCATTTCGTAACGCCTGCTAACCATATTTAAAGGCGCCGGATGCATAAATATCGGGCGCTAGAATTGCGTCTTCGCGGCTCGAGAAATCCGCATCCCATCGAGGTCATTGAATGTCGAATGCAGCCCAGGCCTACGCTCGTACCTCCACGATGACGGCGTCCCCACGTGAAATCGAAGCGCAGGCGCTGTTGAAGGCCGCGCGGCAGCTGCAGGAAGTCCAGACGAACTGGAACGGTCCCGACAAGGCGCTCGATCACGCGTTGCTGTTCAACCGCCGGCTGTGGTCGATCTTTCTCAGCGCCGCGCAGGGCGACGACAATCCGCAGCCGCTCGAGATTCGCCAGAACATCGCCAATATCGGCGTGTTCGTGATGAAGCAGACTGTCGACATCCAGATGAATCCGGATCCGGCGAAACTGAAGTCGCTGATCGATATCAACTGCAATATCGCCGCCGGCCTCTCGGGTCGCGGCTGATCGATCGATTCCTGACGGAGCCCTCGGCATGGCCGACGTGTTGAGCATCCTGTCGGCCAACTACAAGGCCGCCGGCCTGACGGTCCCGTCGAAGACGCCCTATGTGGCCGTCGATCCGAACCTCTATGAGGGCAGCTGGAGCGGCAAGTACGCCAACAACAAGTCGTTCAACATCTCGGTGTCGAACGTCGATGGCTTCCGCGCCAAGGTCCACTACCAGAGCGACGGCACCAGCAAGTATCAGGACGTGCTGATCAAGGATGGCGGGTTCCGGATCGGCGATACCAAGTTCGCGCTGGTGCAGCAGGGGACGGCGTTGATCGCCAATGTCGTCACCGATCCGGCCACCGGGGCGACCTATCTCGACAAGGCCTACGCCACGCAGAAGACCTGAGCGGTCGTTGCTCCGCGCTAGGCGCGGCGATCGGTGGCGCGCACCCGCGTCGGCGCGTCCTTGCTGAGATCGAGCGCGTGGAAATAGGCGCGGCGGCGCAATACGGCTTCTTCCGGAAACTGCCTCACCACCAAATTCGTGCGATTATCGACCACCTGATAGACCACGGCGCGCGCGTCGCGGTCGATGATGACCTGGTCGCTGACCGACGGAGCCTGATTTGAAATCGATGCGTTGACGGCGTTGGGATCGATGGTGACGCGCACGCTCGGCTCCGGAGCGGTGACGCTCTGGCTCGCCGGCAGTTCAGTCTTGACCGCCTTCTGCGCCGTATCGCTCGTGGGAGAGACCATCGGCGCCGCGACCGGTGCCCCCACCGGCTTGATGTTGAAATCTGTACTCATGGCAGCCTCGTAGTGCACAGGCACTAGTTTGCTTGAGTCAAATCCCAACCCCTCACGGTCCGCAACTCTACGGGGAACCTCTCAATAGGCTGTTAGAAAACACGCTGAATGCCGCGCTGCCGGGGCGGCGTCGAATTGAGCTAAATTGTAGGCGTAGGCGTCAGAGTGTGCGGCTGATCGCGATCGGCGTCATGTTGCGCGGGCCCGGCGTGGCGCGCTGTCCGCTTGCGGTATAGGTGTTCGGAATGTTGCGGCGCTGCACCTCGGCATTGACGCCGCGCACGATGCCTTCGGAGACGGCGTGCGCCGTTGCAAGCACGGTCAAATTGACCTGCAGCATGGCGCGGAACGTCTCGTGATGACGGCGCAGTGTCGCGAGCAGCTCGGGATCGGTCTGCGACAGCATCTTCTGCATCGATTTCAGATGCTCCACCGCGAACATGTAGCGCCGCGACAGCTCGGACTTCTGCGGCTCGAGCCGCATGCCCTCGCGGATCTTGCCGGCGCGGACGAACTCGGTCTCCTGCTCGATCACGGCAAGCAGGCCGCTCATCACCTCGGTCAGCTCGTTGGCGAGACGCGCGACGTCCGGCGGCGTCGACGTCGCGGACCGCGCGGCGGGGGCGGATGCTACTGGCCGCGGCTGCTGTGGACGCTGGTTCATCGCGCTGCTCCTTGAAACCCTAGCCCTTGTTCGCCTGCTGCAGGATCAGCGAGCGGAACACCTCGTTGGAAATGCCGACGCCGCCGGCCTTGGCGAAATTCTTCGAGTATTCGTCGGTCAGCATCGACCGCCATGCGCCGGTGCCGACGGTGTCGCCGTACGGGCCATCGCCCTTCAGGCCGGTCGTCATCTGCGAGAACATCGAATTCAGGAACATCGATTCGAAATCGGTCGCGGTCGCCTTCGCCTTGGCGGCCTGCTGCGGCGTCACCTTCTTCAGCGCGTCCTGCAGTACGGGATCGGGGCGGCCGTTGAACATCGGCATCAACGCCTTGTTCGGCATGCTGCCGGTGGTGCTGTTGATCAGGCTCGCCATCACATCACCTCGATGTCGGCTTCGATCGCGCCGGCGGCCTTGATCGCCTGCAGGATACTGATGAGGTCGCGCGGTCCGATGCCGAGGCCATTGAGGCCGTCGACCAGCTGCTGCAGCGAGACGCCGTCCTTGACCACGGCGAACTTCTTGCCGTCCTCGCTGACGCCGACGCTGGTGCGCGGTGTCACGACTGTTCGGCCGCGCGACAGCGGATTGGGCTGGCTGACCTGCGGACTCTCGGAGATCGAGACGGTGAGATTGCCCTGCGCGACGGCGACGGTGGCGACGCGGACGTCGCGGCCCATCACGATGATGCCGGAACGCTCGTCGATCACGATCTTCGCCACGAGATCGGGATCGACCTGCAGCTGCTCGATCTCGGTCAGGAAGGCGACGACGTTGCCCTTGAACTCCGTCGGGATCGCAAGCTGCACCGTGGAGGGATCGATCGGCTCGGCGGTCTTGACGCCGAGATAGTCGTTGACGGCGGCGGCGATCCGCTTGGCGGTGGTGAAATCGGCGTTGCGCAGCGCGAGGCGCACATTGGGCAGGCGGTTGAGCGCGAACTCGATCTCGCGCTCGATGATGGCGCCGTTGGCGATCCGGCCGACGGTCGGGACGCCGCGTACGACGCTGGCGGCGGCACCTTCGGCCGCGAAGCCGGCGACCGCCACCGATCCCTGCGCCACCGCATAGACATTGCCGTCGGCGCCGAGCAGGGGGGTGACGAGCAGGGTGCCGCCCTGCAGGTTCTTGGCATCGCCGAGCGCCGAGACGGTGACGTCCATGCGCGTGCCCTGGGTGCCGAACGCCGGCAGATTGCCGGTCACCATCACGGCGGCGACGTTGCCGGTGCGGATGGTGGCGCCGCGGATGTTGACGCCCATGCGCTCGAGCATCGCCTGCAGCGATTGCTTGGTGAAGGGGATGTTGTTGAGCGTATCGCCGGTGCCGTTGAGGCCGACCACGAGGCCGTAGCCGATCAGCTGGTTCTGGCGCACGCCCTCGATATTGGCGAGATCCTTGATCCGCGACGTCGCGGCCGCCGGCATGACGGAGGCCGCCAGCGCCAGCAGCACGGCGCAGGCCACTCCGAACAGATTTGCGATGCGGATGCCGGGCATCCCGATGCTCCCCTCGAACTGAACTCGCGGATTGCGCGACACTCCCATGACGGCGATCCGCCATTAACCATGCGAGCTGCGTGCCACTCCGCTTCGCTTGGGCAATGTGTTGATATATTTATCGAAATTGTCGGGTCGTCATTTTGCTCCGGTTCGCCAGGGAGCGCGAAACTGCCGCGCGGCGGCAGAAATTGCCGGGTCGTTTACGCGCCGTTAACCATAAAACAGCGATGCTCGGCCCATTCAGGCCTGCGGGATCATCACGACGATGCGCATCTACGGACCGAACGGCACCACGCTTGGCACGTCTACCAGCGCCACGCGGCGCACCTCGTCGAGCGGCTTCTCGCTGCCGGATGCGACGACCGCGCAGGAGGAGGTGCGCTCCACCGCGGCGCCGAAGGCCGCCGCCAGCCTCGATGCGCTGCTCGCGCTGCAGGGCGTCGAGGACCCGACCGAACGCCGCAAGCGCTCGGTGGCCCGCGGCAAGGGCGCGCTCGACGTGCTCGATGCGCTCAAGCTCGGCCTGCTGTCCGGCAATTTCGATTCTTCGACAGTGAACCGGCTGCGTGACGCCGCGGCGAGCCTGAAGGAATCTTCCGGCGACCCCGGCCTCGATGCCGTGCTCGGCGAGATCGAACTGCGCGTCGAGGTCGAGCTCGCCAAGGCCGGGCAATACTAGGCTCCTCTCGATCAACTCACCTGTCCCACGCCGCCAGTGCCTGCAGGTGCCTCAAGCCGCCAGCGCCTTGCGCTGCGCGTCGTAGCGGCGCTGCGCGGCCAGCACCTCCTTCAGATTCCGTTCGGCCCAGTCGCGCAGCGGATCGACGGCTTCGGCGAGCGTCGATCCGAGCGGCGTGATTGAATACTCCACCGTCACCGGCACCGTTGCGATCGCCCGGCGACGCAGCAGCCCGTCGCGCTCCAGGCTTTTCAGCACCTGCGACAGCATCTTCTGCGAGATGCCTTCGATCGCGCGTCGGAGCTGGTTGAAGCGCATCGGCTCGCTGCGCAGCAGCAGCAGGATCAGCACCGCCCATTTGTCGCCGACCCGGTCGAGGATCTGGCGCGTCGGGCAATTGGCGGCATAGGCGTCCGGCTTGAGGCTCGTGGCTTTCATCGCGGTTACTCCGGCGTGATCAGGTGAGGCGAGAGTGCCTTCTTCACACCTACATCCTCTTCGCTATCTAGTCACCATTGGAAACCATCAATCGGAGACTTGAGATGAAGATCGCCATCGCCGGCGCGTCCGGCCAGGCCGGCTCGCGCATCACCGCGGAACTCGCCCGCCGCGGCCACGCCGTCACCGCCATCGCCCGCAACCCGGAGAAGATCGCCAGCCTGCCCAATGTCACCGCCCGCAAGGGTGACGCGAACGACCAGGCCGCCTTGGCTGCGCTGTGGGCCGGCCACGATGCCGCGGTCAGTTCGATCCATTTCCTGGCCAGCGACCCCGCCAAGCTGATCGGGGCGGCCAAGTCGTCCGGGGTCGGCCGCTATCTCGTGGTCGGCGGCGCCGGCAGCCTTGAGGTGGCGCCGGGCGTCCGCCTGGTGACCACCCCCAACTTTCCGCCCCAATACAAGGCCGAGGCCTCCAAGGGGGCTGAATTCCTCGACCTGCTGCGCCAGGAGAAGGACCTGAACTGGACCTTCTTGTCGCCCTCGGCCCTGTTCGTGGCGGGCGAGCGGACCGGCAAGTTCCGCCTCGGAACCGACCAGCTCTTGACCGCAGCCGACGGCAAAAGCTCGATCTCGTTCGAGGATTTCGCAGTTGCACTCGCCGACGAAATCGAGCGTCCGGCCCATATCCGCCGGCGTTTCACGATCGGTTATTGAGGGGGCAGGGCCGTCCCCGGGCAGGGCGGATAAGTTTGCCTGTGCAAGGCCTTGGGGGCGGCCCGCCTTTCGCGGTGGCAGATATTGTCTGTCACATGACGTGGCTATATAAGGCGCCGCGCGGAGGAGTTGTGTTCCCTCCGCCTGACAGGGACATGGCTGCCTTTGGAAAAGCTGAAGAACTACCGGCCGACTGAAAAAGAGCCTTTCATGAATGAGCGGCAGCGCGATTATTTCCGCGCCAAGCTGCTGGCCTGGAAGGATGAAATCCTCCGCGAATCGAAGGTCACGTTGCAGACGTTGCAGGAAGAGAACGTCAATCATCCCGACCTCGCGGACCGAGCGTCCTCGGAAACCGACCGCGCGATCGAGCTTCGTGCCCGCGACCGTCAGCGCAAGCTGATCTCCAAGATCGACGCGGCGCTCCAGCGCATCGAAGACAACACCTACGGCTATTGCGAAGAGACCGGTGAACCGATCTCGCTGAAGCGGCTCGAAGCTCGCCCGATCGCAACGCTGTCGGTGGAGGCGCAGGAACGCCACGAGAAGCGCGAGAAGGTCTATCGCGACGAATAGTGGCGACGGATCGCCACGGATTGCTACCGGCGCGTACCGGTTGTACGTTCGCGCCGCTATGATGACACGCACTCTCAACATCGCTTCGGTGTTTTTCCTGGGCTGATCCCGCTTCCTCCTGGAAGCGCCGAGCGGCCCCACGAGCTTTCGCTCCTGGGATTCCAGTGAAACCGAATGAGCCGGTCAGGTTCCGCGCATCGCGGAGCATCGATGGCTGGCGACAGTTTGAGAGACAATCATGACCCATCGAAACGACGCGCGTGCGCTTGACGGCGCGCAGATCGAGCAATTCATCCAACAGGGCTTTGTCCGGATCGACAGCGCCTTTCCCCGGGAACTCGCCGACCAGGGACGCGCCGTCATGTGGCGCGACCTGCCATGCAGCGAGCACGATCCTGCGACCTGGACGCGCCCGGTGATCCGGCTGCCCGGCTATGGCGGTGCGCCGTTTCGCGAAGCGATCAACACGCCGCTGCTGCACCGGGCGTTCGATCAGATCGCCGGTCCCGGCCGCTGGCGCCCGCGCGACGACATCGGAACCTTTCCGGTGCGCTTCCCGCATCCGGACGATCCCGGCGATGCCGGCTGGCACGTCGACGTCAGCTTCCCCGGCGAGGATTGCGACCCGAACGAGCGCAGCGACTTCTCCGCCTGGCGGGCCAATGTCGTTTCGCGTGGCCGGGCGCTGTTGCTGCTGTTCCTGTTCTCCGACGTCGGCGAGGACGACGCGCCGACCCGGATCAGGGTCGGCTCGCATTGGCCGATGGCGCGCTACCTCGCGCCGGCGGGCGAGGCCGGGCGCGCACGCATGGTGCTCGACGGTGTTGGCGCCGACTGCGAGGTCGCGCTCGCGACCGGCGAGGCCGGCACGGTCTATCTGTGCCATCCGTTGCTGGTGCATGCCGCGCAGAAGCATCGGGGCACGACACCGCGCTTCATGGCCCAGCCGTCGCTCGCTGCCGGCGAACCGTACCGGCTGGAACGCGCGGACGGTGCGTATTCGCCGGTCGAGATCGCGATCCGAAAGGCGCTTGGCATGGGGTGAAGTGCGATGATGCGTGGTCAAGCCTTGCCACGCATTCGCTGCACCTCTCCAGCTTGCGGGGTCGAGACGAGCGAAGCTCGCTCTTAGGTCGACGCGCGCAAGGCGCGCGGCGGGTGGGGGCTCTCTCCACGATGTGACTCGTGGAGATACCCCCACCCTAGCCTCGAGAGCGAGCTTCGCTCGCCTCGGACCCCGCAGGCGGGAGAGGGAATGTAATTCCTATGCCGAAACGGTTTATGGCGAGACGACGTTCAGGTCAGTCCGGCTCCGAGCGTCGTCGCACTTGCCGCGGCACTGCGCCGCGGGCCGAACGTCTTCGACCATGCCAGCAATTCGCGGAAAGCCGGCGTCAGGCTCCAGGCCGAATCCGTCAGCTCGTATTCGACCTGCAGCGGCTTCTCGGCGAGCACCTTGCGCGCCACCAGGCCGTCGCGCTCGAGCTCGCGCAGCTGCGCGGTCAGCATGTGCTGGGTGATCGGCGCGAGCGCGCGGCGCAGCGCGCCGAACCGCACGCCGCCATTCATCAGCGTGAACAGGATCTCGAACTTCCATTTTCCCCCGAGCGCCTGGATCGCGTGCTTGAATTCGATCAGCACATTGGGGTCGGTGGGACAGCTCTCGCATTCACCGCCGTCACACATATCGCTGGTATTGTTTTCCATACCGGTCTCGAATTTCATCCTACTTGTCCAAGGTCAGATAGTGACCAGATGCGGCCTGTGCAGGGCGGGCGGTGCAATGTTGGGCCCATCCGCCGAACCATGAAGAGGGCAGGGACATGAGCACGGTTTTGGTCACAGGCGGATCGGGATTCATCGGCGTGCATACGATTCTGCAGCTGCTTGCCGACGGGCATGCGGTGCGAACGACGGTGCGCAATCCCGGTCGCAGCAACGACGTGATCGCGATGCTGCGCGAGGGCGGTGCGTCGGCGCCCGACCAGGTCGGCTTCGTCATCGCCGACCTGTTGCGCGACGACGGTTGGCACGAAGCGGCCACCGGGTGCGACTACGTGCTGCATGTCGCATCGCCGCTCGGCGCCTATGTGCCCGAGGACGAGAACGAGCTGATCGTCCCGGCGCGGGAAGGCACGCTGCGGGTGTTGCGCGCCGCGCGTGACGCTGGCGTCAAGCGCGTGGTCGTGACGTCGTCGTTCGCGGCAATCGGCTACGGCCATCCGCCGCAAGCGGCGCCGTTCAACGAGACCGTGTGGTCCAATCTCGACGGTCCCGGCGTGCAGGCCTATCCGAAATCCAAGACGCTGGCCGAGCGCGCCGCCTGGGATTTCGTCGCGCGCGAAGGCAATGGCCTCGAGCTTGCCGTGGTCAATCCCACCGCGGTGTTCGGCCCGGCGCTCGGTGCCGATTTCTCCGAGTCGATCGGCATCATCAAGGCGCTGCTCGACGGCGCGATGCCGGCGGTGCCGCGGATCCATTTCGGCCTCGTTGACGTCCGCGATGTCGCCGACCTGCATCTGCGCGCCATGATGTCGCCCGAGGCCAGCGGTGAGCGCTTCCTGGCGGTCGCCGGCGAGACCATGTCGATCCTCGGGGTCGCCCGGGTGCTGCGCGCAAAACTCGGCAGCAAGGCGCGGCGTGTGCCGCGGTTCCAGGCGCCGGACTGGATGATGCGGCTCGCCGCACGGCGCAACCCGATGGCCCGTGCCGCGCTGCCGCTGCTCGGCAAGGTGCGCCGCGCGACCAGCGCCAAGGCGCAGCACCTGCTCGGCTGGCGCCCGCGCGGCAATGAGGAGATGATCGTCGCGACCGCCGAGAGCCTGATCCGGCTCGGCCTCGTCAAGGCCTGACCGCAGCTCCCGTGCAGCGTGCTTGCCAGACGCGTCGGCGAGTGCTGAATTGCAGCGAGCAGACGGAGGCGCCACCGCGCCGCCGAGAACACCAGGGAGGCTGCGCAGATGGATCGGGTCCTCGCGGCCGCAAAGGCGATCGCCAGCGCGCGCCGCAGCCGGGCGCCGCTCAAGGCGCTTCCGAAAGACGTGGTGCCGCGCGACGAAGCCGAAGGCTATCAGGTGCAGTACGCGCTGCACGCTCTGATGCAGCCACACGTGGGCAGCCTCGTCGGCTACAAGATCGGCTGCACCAGCGCGGTGATGCAGGAATATATCAACATCCCGCACCCCTGCGTCGGTGGCGTGTTCGAGAAGGTCGTGCATGACAGTGGCGTGCGGCTGCCGGCGGCCGAGTTCGTCCATGTCGGCGTCGAGTGCGAGATCGCGGTGCGGCTCGCCCGCAATCTCGCTCCCAGCGAGGCGCCGTTTACCGCCGAATGGGTCGCGGAAGCGATCGATGCCTACTATCCCGCGATCGAGATCGTCGACGACCGCTACGTCAAATGGGAGACATTGGGCGCGCCGACGCTGATTGCCGACGACTTCTTCGCCGCCGGTTGCGTGCTCGGGGAGGAGGTGCCGCGCATCACCGTGCCCGATCTGCGCGCGGTCGCGGGACGCGCGATCGTCAACGGCAAGGAAGAAGGCCGCGGCACCGGCGCCGACGTGCTCGGGCATCCCCACAACGCGCTCGCCTGGCTCGCCAATCATCTCGCCACTGAGGGCCGTGGCCTGCATGCCGGCCAGATCGTGCTGACCGGCAGCCTGGTCAAGACGGTGTGGCTGAAGGCGGGCGACACGGTCATGATGGAGCTCGACGGCCTCGGCAAGGTGGAAGCGGCCTTTACGTGAGGCAACGTTGTGCGAGCCTGCCTCCACATAAGGACGTCGTCCCTGCCTAGTGCGCAATTGCGCACGGGAGCAGGGACCCATAACCACGAATGCTGATTGTTGCGCGGCGCGGGAGCGACGAGCGCGGTTCGCGACAGCCGCTGCGGGGTATGGGTCCCTGCTTTCGCACTAGGGCATTTACACATCTCTTCGAGGCTAGAAAACCGACTCATCATCAAGGGGTTAGCTACTAGGCGAGAGCCGAAATCGGCGGGCGCAACCCTAGTGCAGATGAGTAAGTTCTCTGCGGTTTTCGGCCAACTCTTTGAGAAGACTCCGGAAAGACTGCGGAGGATATGTATATACGCTAGTGCGAAAGCAGGGACGACACCGAGTGTGTAGCGCGACCTTGACCTGACTTTACTGAATTCACCTGACTTTCAAGTCGCCGGGCGCTTGGCGTCCGTGACCAGTTCGACCTTGCCGTCGGTTAGCCGGTAGACCGCGCCAACCACCCTGAGCTTGCCCTGATCGACCGCGGCGCTGAGGATCGGCGTCGCCGATTTCAGCTTCGCGACGTTGTCGATGACGTTCTGCCTGATGGCGTTGGCGAGCCGGTCGCCTCCCTTGCCCTCGGTCGCCTTCACCGCCGGTGCGATCGCATTGACCAGCGAGGGCAGATGGCCGGGCAGGGTGGTGTTGTCCTTCAGCGACTTGATGGCGGCGTCGACCGCCCCGCAGCTGTCGTGGCCGAGCACCATGAACAGCGGCACGTTGAGCACGGCCGATGCATATTCCAGGCTCGCGATGGTCTCGTCGCTGGCGAAATTGCCCGCGATGCGGCAGACGAACAGATCGCCGCGGCCGGTGTCGAAGGCGTATTCCGGTGCGATGCGAGAGTCCGCGCAACTCAGGATGCCGGCGAACGGATTCTGTCCGCCGGCCAGCGCCTCGCGCTCGTGCTTGAAATCATGCCGCCGCGAGACGCCTTCGACATAGCGCAGATTGCCTTTCACCAGCCGCTCCAGTGCCGCGTCCGGCGCCAGCACATTCTGCGGCTTCGGCGGCGATTTGGTCTCCTTGGCGGAAACTGGCGGTGCAAGGGCTAGGCTGGCGGCGGTGCAGGCCGCGGCAGCGAGGAAGCGGCGCCGGGAGGTCTGGGTGGGAGCTGTGATTTCGCAAAGCTGGCACATCAAAAATCTCCGTAAAATTATCCGGGAATAGCAATCGCGTCCGTGCAAAGGTTGTAGATCATGCGCAGTGCCACCGCAACGACACGGTTTCATGCTCGGTCCCTGCTCCCATGTGCAATTGCGCACTAGGCAGGGATGACGGTGAGGACGAGTCGCAATTCAAGATGTCAAACAGCGCGGTGTGATGACCCGCTAAAGCGAAAGCGGGTGATCCAGTATTGCAGAGACGGCTGTGCTTGAGCCGAGAGGCCGCGGCGTACTGGATCGCCCGGTCCCGTCTTCGCCAAGGCTTCGACGAGGCCGTGCATCCTTGGCGCGCCGAAGCTTCAGCGGAGGCGGCGAGCCGGGTGATGACAGAGCGGATTCCACACACACGATCGTCGTCCTGGCGAAAGCCAGGACCCATAACCACCGCACCTGATGATGAACGGGATCGTGGCCCCAGCATCGCGCAACAACTCTCATTTGGGGTTGATGGTGTGGACGGCCCCCTACGGCATCAGTGTGCCAGAATGAGGTTGTCTAGATCTCATACATGGGAGCCGTCCGTGAACCAGATTATCCGCATTGGGATTGATACGTCGAAGTATATTTTTGCGCTGCATGGGGTTGATGCGGCGGAGCAGGTGGTGCTGCGCAAGAAGCTGTCGCGCAAACAAGTGCTGGAGTTCTTCGCCAAATTGCCGCCGACCGTGATCGGGATGGAGGCCTGCGGGGCTTCGCAACATTGGGCGCGGGAGCTTTCCAAGCTCGGTCACGAGGTGAAGCTGATGGCACCGCAGTTGGTCAAACCCTACGTGATGCGGAACAAGAATGACGGGCGGGATGCAGAAGGCCTGTGTGAAGCGATGAGCCGGCCGAGCATGCGCTTCGTGCCGGTGAAGACGGCCGAGCAGCAGGCCGCGCTGATGCTGATGGGTGTCCGCGACGGATTGATCGTCCGGCGCACCCAGCTGACCAATACGATACGCGGCCATGCGGCGGAGTATGGCCTGATCGCCCCCAAGGGACTGGACGCGATCGAACCCCTGCTGGTGCGGATTGCGCAGGACGAGACGCTTCCGGTTCTGGCGCGCGAGCTGTTTGTGGTGCTGGGCCGGGAGCGCGTCAGGCTCGAGGGTGAGTTGGAGGCGGTTGAGGCCAAGCTGATGGCCTGGCACCGCGCCGATGCCACGGGCCGGCGCTTGGCTCAGATCCCCTCGGTCGGTCCGATCGTTGCAACCGCGCTGGTGATGAAGACACCTGATCCGCGCACGTTCCGTTCTGGTCGTCATTTTGCGGCCTGGCTGG
>NZ_JAGKJL010000091.1:0-25151 GCF_020329495.1 Bradyrhizobium australafricanum
GCGCACGCTGGCCGCCACCATCAAGGCACGGTGGATTTGTGAGCAGGCGCATCAGCAGTTGAAGGAGGAACTTGGACTTGATCACTTCGAAGGGCGATCATGGCAAGGTCTTCATCGCCACGCCTTGATGACAATGATTGCCTACGCCTTCCTGCAACATCGTCGCCTCGCATACGCGGGGCGGAAAAAAAAGAATCAACGGGCCTCCGCCTCAGCCAACCATGCCAGCCGTACGTCACGCCATCGTCGATCTCATCCTTCGGCCGCCGTCTCAGCAGTGCCCATATTGCCGAAAGCAAATCCGTGAAAAACAGCGGCGAAAACACAATCTGCCAAAGTAGTGATAGTATTTCCAACCAATAATTGTTCGCTCCGAGCAGCCACGCCGGGCCGATCGCGCCGCGGCTTTGATAGTCGTGGAAACCTGCTACGTATCGCGCAATGGATGTTGCTGAGGGCGTCCGCTCGTGAGACCAGTCCTCGTTCTTGGAGTATTACGATGTGCCGAACGAGCCAAGGCACATCAAAGCCGGAGCAGTTAATCTGCAGATGCAAGTGCGTAGAACGGTGGTCGTCCATACGATCCTGGCCGGTCATATGGCTCGAGTAAACGCCGCCCGCCGCAACGAATCCGGCGTGCAGGTCATGACCATGGGACAGCTTGCGGCAAGACTTGCAGGCGGCCTTCTTCACCTGATCAAGCTCGACGTCCTCACGGAAGTCGTCGGCAACACCCTTCAGGACATCGAGATGGGTGAACTTGAGCCCATTAAGGATCTGCCGGGAATGCCAGCGGCCGTCGCCGCCACATTCGACAAGGCGTGGCGCGCCGGAATTGATCTGTCGGTGGTAGGCCATCCGCGGACCGATGCGTTGGCGTCGCTCGAGCAGGCGGTTATCCAGCGCTTGCCGGCATCGACGAAACGCCCGGGTGATCTGGTCGCGATGGCGCTGCAGCGGATCGGACATGCACCAGCCGTGATCGGTCCTCTGGAAATCCAGGGCCACAGCGAGATGTCACCGTGCTGGCGGCCGCTGCTGATCACGCTTGCTGGGATCATCCCTGTGTCGTGGATCGCCGGCCCAAGGCATGTGCCGGATTGGCTAAAGGGTTCGAGAGTCGAGGTGATAGCGGTGCCAGCGGCTGAGCCGCCGGTCGAGCTGTTCTCCTGCGCAAATCAGGTCCATGAGGTCGGCGAGGCTTTCCGTTGGATGAGAGCCCTGCTGGCGAAGGGAGTGTCAGCGTCAGACATCGCCATCGCGGCGTCCAGCCCCGGCGACTACGATGATCATATGTTCTCAACGGCGCGGGACGCCAATCTTCCGATCCACTTTGTGCATGGCGTGAAGGCGCTGACCACCCCGGACGGGCAGGCGGCCGCAGCGCTTGCGGAGGTACTTCTCAAGGGACTATCCCAGGAGCGGGTGCGACGTCTGCTGGCGCTGATGCACGGCGGACCGCTGCGCGACGTGCCGGGAGAGTGGACACGGGTTCTTCCCGTCGACGCTCCGCTGACCTCCGCGGAGCGGTGGGAGAGGGTGCTTACGCGAACCGACGACGCTGACTGGCCGGATGGCAAGAACCGAACTGCCGACGTAATGGAACTGATCCGGTTGCTGGATCGGGGCACCGAGTCGGCGGAGCTTGCGGGCGAGACCTTGTTGAGCGGAGGTCAGCGATCCCTTTGGCGCCGAGCGCTGCGAGAAGGACCGGCGCAGGCCCTGCCGGTCACGTTGGCAAGTTTGCGCATAGAGGACGGCATCGAGCCGGCCGCCAACGCGATCTGGACGTCCGCGCTCGCGCTTGCATCTTCGCCGCGTTCTCACGTTTGGTTGCTGGGACTTAATGCCGGCCGATGGCCGTGGCGGATTTCCGAAGACCGGCTCATTCCGGATCACGTGCTGCCCATTGAGCAACTCGATCCGTTGCCGGTTGCGGATGGCGACAAGCGGGATCTCAAGACGATCGTGTCGATGGCGCAAAGCGTACAGATTTCGTTCAGCCGGCGCGACGCCGAGGGCCGCATGCTCGGACGCTCGCCGTTGATCTCTGAACTCAACGAGATATATCTCGACCGTGCCGGAACGCCAGAACACGCCTTCAGCGAGGCCGACCGGCTTCTGGCCCGGCCCTCCGAGTTCTCGGGCTTACCGATTGCGTCTCCGGCCTGGCGTGCTGGCGCGACTGGCACCGCAACGAGATCACCGCGCATGACGGCCTGATTGCACCGGCGCACGCAAGACTGATCAAATTGCTCGAGCGGCCGCTCTCGGCGACTTCGATGAAGGTACTTCTGCGAGACCCGATCCGCTTCATCTGGCGCTACGCTCTCGGCTGGAAGGTCCCGGAGGACGCTGACGAGCCGCTGATCCTCGACCCCAACGCGTTCGGGACGTTCGTGCACGCAATGTTGCGCGACGCCGTCGAGGTATTGGAGAGAGATGGCGGGATCGCCAGCGCGGACCCGCAACGGATCGAAGCCGCTCTGGCCAACGCTCGCGATCGCGCAGTCGCCAAATGGGAGGATGCCCAGCCGATGCCGCCTGACGTGATCTGGCGCAGCACCACAGCGCGCGGACATGCGCTTGCGACCGCTGCGCTGGCATACGGACTGGCGCCGTTACCGAACCAAAAGTCCTGGTGCGAAATACCGTTCGGAAAGGCCGCCCTGAATCCGATGGCCGCAAGCTGCCCTGGTCGCTGGACGTGCCTGTCGAGATTCCGGGAACCGGCCCGCTGATCGAGGGACAGATCGACCGGCTCGATTTGTCGGGCGATAGGTCGCGCGCACGCGTCATCGACTACAAGACGGGCAAGGTCGGCAAAAAGCTGGATGAGGTGGTACTCAAGGGGGGCGCCGAACTCCAGCGCTGTCTTTATGCCTTCGCGGTCAAGACGCTGCTCGGCGGCGAGTTGGCGATCGAGGCCTCGCTTCTTTATCCGAATGCTGCAGAAGGGGAACGGGCGGTGTTTCCGTTGGCGGACCTCGAGGGTGCGCTCGCGAAAATCTCATCCGCAGTGGTTGCCTCCCGCAACGCGCTGTTGTCCGGCTTGGCGCCGCCGGGCGAGGACGCCGCCGGCGACTACAACGATCACGCCTTCGCGCTGCCGGCAAATCCCGGATATCTGCAACGCAAGTTGCCGCTCGCGATGATCAAGCTGGGCCCGGCAGCCGCAGTGTGGGAAGAGCCATGAAGACGATCCCGGACTTGGAAGCACGGTTGACCGCGCTGACCGCTGTCGATCGCACCCTGCTGGTCGAAGCCGGCGCTGGATCCGGAAAGACGTCAGTGATGGCCGGCCGAGTCGCTGTGCTGTTCGCGCGAGGCGTTGCCCCGAAGCATATCGCGGCGATCACGTTCACCGAATTCGCCGCAAGCGAACTCCGTCTTAGGATCGAGAAGTTCACCACAGCGCTGTCTATGGGCGAAGTGCCCCGCGACCTGGCTCAGGTCTTCCCGAACGGCGTTCCCGAGGCGGAGAAGGCCAATCTCTATCGCGCCTGCCAATCGTTCGACCAGCTCACGTGCAGTACAATCCACGGTTTCGCACAGGCGCTGATCAAGCCCTATCCGGCAGAGGCCGGCATCGACCCCGGGGCCAATATCGTCGACCCGACCGAAGCAGATTTGGCCTTCAAGGAGCGCTACGACGCTTGGCTGAAGGAGAGACTTTCCGGGGATGCCGGTGACGGCCTGATCGCCCAGATCACCCTCGCGAGCGAGGCTGCCGGGCTGACGCTCGTCGAGAATGTGGCGCAGTTCCTGCGACAGAACCGAGACGCCAATTGCACGCGCATCGCGTGGTCGTCAAAAGCGATGGCGGATTTCGCGCAGGCGGTGCAGCAATTCGAAGCAGACCTTTGTGGCTATGCTTACCGCGAGGAGCAGACGGCGGCCGCATGTCGGGCGATGCGCGCTCTCGCTGATCTTCTCGGCTGCTATGGGTTGGCCGAGTCCGTGCCCAGCAACGCCGCCTTGATCGCCGCGCTCGACTTCGAGCGCGACGAAAGCTGCTTTACTCAGGCGGGCGGACGAAGGGCGCTGCAGACCAAGACGAAATGGCAGGACGCCGCCGCCAAAGCGGGCCAGTCGAAGGCCAACGGAACGGCCGCATTCGACGCGATCCTTCCGCGATACAAGGCTTGCCACGATGGCTTGGAGGCATTGCTGGGAGCCATCGCTGGTGAACTGCTGTCGCGGCTGTGCGACGAAATGCGGAGCCTTCTAGAGGAATGGCGCCACTACAAGCGGGCCGCGGCCTTGCTGGACTTCGACGACCTGCTCTACACCGCCCGCGACCTGCTGCGCGACCATGGGGAGGTGAGGCGGGCGCTTTCGCAGCGCTTCCGCTACGTCATGGTCGATGAATTCCAGGACACTGATCCGCTGCAGACGGAGATCCTGTGGCTGATCTGCGGGGATGATTTCGACGGCAGCGATGCGCTCGCCTGTCCTCTGCGTCCGGGCAGCCTATTCATGGTTGGCGACCCCAAACAGGCGATCTACCGCTTCCGGGGCGCCGACGTGAGTGCCTACATCGCCGCACGGTCGGCGGTGGACGCCGGCTCGCAGATCAAGATCACCGCCAGCTTCCGGTCCGTCGAGCCGATCGTCGATTTTGTCAACGCTCGGTTCGAGCAGCCCCTGTCCGCCGCCGGACAGCCCGGATTCTCCAAATTGTCGCCGATCCATTCCGCGATCGGCGAGAAGCCAGGCGTGTGCGCGCTGGACGTTGTAGTTGAAGGCGAAAAGCCCAAGGCCGCCGCGATCCGCGACGCCGAAGCGATCGCGGTAGCCGACCTGTGCGACCGGTTGGTCGGTAATCTGCAGGTCCGCGACCAGCAGACCGGCGAGACAAGACCGTGCCGTTTTGGCGACATCGGCCTATTGGCGCCCGTCGGCACCGAGCTCTGGCGTTTCGAGGAGGCGTTGGAGGATCTCGCAATCCCGGTCTCAACCCAGGCCGGCAAGGGCTTTTTCCGGCGGCAGGAGATCCAGGATCTCATTGGGCTGACCCGCACTCTCGCCGACCCGCGCGACACGCTGGCATTCGGGTCGCTGCTGCGTGGACCGCTGGTCGGCCTCACCGAAACCGAACTGCTCGACATCTCAGAAGCACTGCCGTCGGATCCCGACCGGCAAGGCCTGCCGATGCTGACAATCCGGACCGATCCAGAAAGCGTGGGCCACGCGCTCGCCCGAGATGTCCTGATCAAGCTGTCGTCGTTGCGCAAGCGGGCGCGTACCACGATACCATACGCGCTCCTCGCCGATGCGATCGCGGCGTTCCACGTCCGTGCGCAGATCCGGCAGCGGTTCAAGGCCGGCGCCGAGCGGGCGGTCGCCAACGTCGATCTCTTCCTCGACATGGCGCGGGCCTACGATGTTCGCGGCCTGTGGGCGTTCGCGAGCGACATGCGCGCAAACTGGGAGGAAGCGGTGCGTCAGGTCGAAGGCCGGCCCGACGCAGAGCAGGAAGCGGTCTCGCTGATCACGGTCCATGCGGCTAAAGGTCTCGAATGGCCGGTCGTCATCCCGATCAACATGACCAGCACGCCCAACGCCGAAACCGGCTTGGTTCAGGATCGCTCGAAGAACCTGTTCTCGACCCCGATCCTCGGTATCTGCCCGGCGGACCATGCCGACATCGAGGCTCGCGCCGACGAAGAGCAGCGGCGCGAGCGCGTACGTCTCTGGTACGTGGCGGCGACTCGGGCACGCGATCTGTTGATCCTGCCCAGGCACTCCACCGCTCTGTCGGACAAGTGCTGGGCAAAACTTGTCGATTTGGGCATTGCCGATCTCCTGGCGATCAACCCAAGGGACGTCGGGACCGCGAAGGTGAGGGGCGTCATGTACCGGGAGAACGGCCAGACCCGCGAGACCTTCGCCGCCGAGGCGACCGCCATATTTGACGCGTGCAAGGCCATAATCTGGCATCGCCCGAGCCGGAGAGAACTTGACCAGGTGGACGAAGCGGAAACGAAGATCGAAAGCGAGGAGACTCCCGAAGCCGCGACCTTGGAGCCGGCCGCCGTTCTCGGCAGTTCGACGCGCGGTACCATCCTCCACAAGCTGATCGAGGAGGTACTGACCGGAGAAGCCGGCGACGCCCAGACCGAGCTCGAAACGCGAGCCGCCGAACTGATCTGCCAGATGGGGCGAGAGCCGGCGGCTGACGCGGAGGTCGGCATCAGCGCCGTTGAACTGGCCGCTACGGTGCGGCGGACGCTCGCCCTTCCTGACGTCGCCAAGCTGCGGCCGCGTCTCGTCCCCGAGCTCCCATTGTTCGGAAACGACAGCAGCAACGGCAAGGAGGTACTGCTCTCCGGACAGGCCGATGCGGTCGCGTTCGATGACGCCGGAGCCATCGATGCGGTCGTCGATTGGAAGAGCGACGTGGCGCCGGACGCGTCGAGCATCGGCCACTACAGGCAGCAGATCGTCGACTATCGGAAGCAGACCAAGGCCAAGCGGGCTCTTCTGGTCTTCATGACTACCGGGCAGGTCGTTGAGGTCGCTTGATCAGGCCAACGAAATTGAACCGCGGCTGCTATTCACCGGGCCGTGGGACCGATCGTCGTCAGGCGCGGCGATGCCCTCGGCCTCCTCGCACTCACCAACGTGTTCGCCGAGACGTTGCGCTGGTTGTCCAATCGTGTCCGTGACGCACGATGGGTCACGATCCTGGCACGGTGTCTTGTGCCATCCCAGCAAGTTATCCTCACGGACCGAACAGGCCAGATGGTACGCTTGGCTCCGGCCGCTTAAGCTCAAGTGGCGCAGCAGAACCCTCTTTCGCGAGATCCGCGACATGCTTGTTGCGGTTGACGCGATTTGCCATCTTCTCAGTCGGCTCCGCGAAGCGGGACTTTAGACGCCACGTTGGTCGAGCGAGGCGTGGCGCTCCCATGGTCTGCACCTCGATAGTGGACGCCTGCGGAACTGGTCTGCCTCAACCACCCTTTACATCACATCGTCTCCGCTCAAAGTCGACCAGCGTCAATGTACAATCGGAAAGAAGACTGACCGAGCAACGTTCTCCAGTCGAAGGTGACATGCTTCTGTTATCTAGATCAATTGCCGGGACCGGTAGTTGACCGACCGCGCAATGGATGCGTCTCGCTGTAGTGTGAAGCAATCGTGGCTAAGCGTTTTGGTTCATAAGGTTCGACAGAGAAACCAGCTGCCAGCGACGCCAAGAGCTCATTCCGTGTCGGACCGCCGGAGCCGGGCGGCACTCCTATTTCCGTTCGATCAATCAAACGGAGACAGCGTTGCCAGCCATCGGCATTTGGCTTGAGCTGGAGCAATCGATAGTGGGGTCGATGACGCGGGGCGCCGCCGGGCGACATTCTGCCGTTGGCAGCATTGAGACGTCCGGTTACCGATCAAACGTACGTCGAGGCCATGTCGCGCGCTCCATCTGAAAAGGAGCTAGCAAACCTGGTTATTGATCGCGCGATGACATTTCTTCGTCAATGCCGGCACAAAGCGAGCTTGACAGTTGCCAATGCTTTCGAGCAAATGGCCACTTCCCAAAAACGCAACAGCGGCGTCGATGATCAGGTCCACACTCGTTCAACGTATCGCCGACAGCTGCCCGCATCTTTATCAGAGCGTCGTCAACAATATTGTGAGCGCAATCCTCGATGAAATCGTTGAGGGGCTCGCGCGCGGCGACCGCGTTGAGCTACGGGGCTTCGGGGTATTTTCGGTCAGCCATCGGCGGGCTCGCATAGGCCGTAATCCAAAAACGGGCGAGTGCATGCAAATCGAGCAAAAGCGCTTTCCGGTCTTCAAGGCCAGCAGAGCAATGCATGAGCGCCTTAACCGTGACGAGAACTCCGAATCGATCAACTCGCCGTCTGAAGTTGTCTAAGAGAGGACGGCCAGATCGGTTCCGGAGCGATGCTGTAACCGACACCGTCCCGCGGGCACTGCCGGGGTACCGTTGAACAGAGCAGACCCGCGGTAGCATCTCGTGTGCGCGGGCGCCCGACAGCACGGGCAACGAGTTTGGTGATGCCGGTTACGACTACTAGCTAGGCTGCGTGCCTTCATCGGTCGCCCAACAACTCAAGATTTGCGGGCCTTGGCTATGCCGTTTCGGTGTCAGCCCATTTCAGTAGCGACAGTTCGGCCGAAAAGCCTGGCCCAAAGGCGCCTAAGATGCCGTATGATCCCGGCGCTTGTTCTTCATGCGCCAGAACGTGTTCCAGAACGAATAGCACAGTTGCGCTGGACATATTTCCATGAAGTCGAAGCGTCTCATAGCTCGAAAAGAAGTTCTCAGAGGACCGCCCGAGGCCCTGCTCACAAACCTCCAACACTTTTCTTCCGCCGGGATGAAAGATGAGGCTCTTCACCTGGCTTGGCAGGATGCCATCCTCCGCGAGCAACGATCGCATTGCACGTGGCATCAATTCGCTAATCATTGATGGAATGCGCTCGGAGACCACGACTTCAAATCCGGCGTCGCCAAAATGCCAGCCCATGAGAGAAGTCGAGCCGGGGTGAAGCAAACTCGTACTTCTCACGATGTCCAGTTTGCCAGAGCCGCTTTCGGCTGGCCCGATTAATAGCGCGGCAGCGCCGTCTCCAAACAGACTTGAGGCGACAACGTTCTTTGGGGTGAGATCATTCGGCTGGAATGTAAGGGAAGTCAGCTCCACAGCAACGAGGAGAACGCGTTCGTTGGTTGCTCGGCAAAGGGCTCCCGCCAGGTTAACTCCCGATGCTCCCCCAGCGCATCCGAGGCCAAATATCGGCGTCCGTCCCACATCTGCTCGCAATCCGACTTTGAAGATCAGGTCCACGTCGAGACTAGGGGTTGCTATCCCTGTCGTCGAGACGAACATAACCCGATCGACTTGCTCGGGCTTAACGCCAGCCCGGTTGAGACAGAGCACTGTCGCTTTGCACGCGAGCTCCTTTGCCCAATCCAGGTATATTTGGTTTGTCTCACTTATGCGATGATCGGTGAGAAGCCATTCTGGCGTAACGCAAAAGAAGCGCTGATCGACGAGCGCATGATCGAATACTGTAAGATATCTCTTCAGCTTCTCCATTCTGGATCCGAAGTGGCGACCCGCCAAAACCTTGAGGTCGGCCTGCGAAAACCGGAATGGCGGCAAAGCAGTCCCAACAGCCAAAATTCTCGACATCAGTTACTCTTGTCGTTCGACAGAAATTTATACCAAAGTGAAGGCCAAGGACGACGCGGCCTCCGGGCGTTAGTTCACGTGGACCAAACCTATGTTGATGTCCTGCCCAACGCCGGCGGCTTCTCCGGGACCGCCTTTTGGAAACGCCTGCGATTGAGGTTGCGCAACAACCAATGATCGGAGGACCCATGAGCACGCAATCGTACTCAGCACTGAAGGCTTGGCGGGCAGAAAAGGAGATCTTAGGTCCTCCACTCTAGCTGCATCGTCCCACTGGCTTTCGCTGCCGTTGACGAGAGGCAGCGGAGTTGCAAGCTCGCAGAGCTGATATTTATTGCGGGCGACCGCAGCGGCGCCGTTTATGTGCACGAGCACGTCATTCCAGGTGTAACCCAGCGGGTCCTTGACCGGACTGCCTGTAACAATCTGGCGTTTATCCTGAAGACTCGGCAGAACGAGGTTAGCGTGGGCGTCCTCGTGATTCGCGCAGCTGCCATTCACGGCGATGCCAAACACCGAATTGGCTATCTGCCAGCGGAAACCGATTTCGCCGCCCAGAGGACCTCCTGTCGCGCCAGGACACCTCATGGCAGAAGAAGACGCACGGACCACATCGCCAACGTTGACGAACTCCCAGCATCGACGGCCATCGCCGCGATTGATATCGATGTCAGAACCGCTTCGCTCGCAAAGCCGCCGGGTCAGACTAGCGACAGCTGCGGCCAACAATATGATCACTATTGTACCCAGGAGGAGCCTTCTCATCCTTATCGGCCAAGTTCTGAACTCAACTTTCTTGACGGTGTTCACGGAACGCGGATGCATGGCACGTGTTTGTCTTCTTGATCAATTGCTAGGGTTGGTAGGTGACTGGAAAGATTGCGTCCGCCTCTGGCTATGAATGGCTCGTCTTCTTCTGTGCGGATCATACGAGTTTGTCGCGCCGAGCCGCTTTGCCTTCGTCGATGAGGCCTGGCGCAGCCGGACACATTGACGGGAATTCGCGGCAGGTTGACATGTCGGATGAAGCTGGTTCGGTCGACGCCGAATATTTTTGACGATGCTCGCGACGAGTTGTGCGCCTCGCAGAAACAAACCATCCGCAAAGCCGTCGGAACGGTACCTGGTGCGGGCCGCGACAGCTCACAGTAACGGCATTCCCAACCGAGCTAGGGTGCATCAAGGCTGGTAAAGTCATGTCCTGACGGCCCACACACCGGCGGCTGGCCCGTCAAACATCAGTTGCCTCGGCGGCATCACCTGACCGGCGCACTACCGCGAACCAAGCTGGAGCAGGACCATGCTATGTCGATGACGGAAGCCTTCACGCCGGCGCGGTTCCAACAAGATGTTTCCTGTCTTACTTCAATCCGGCTAACACCAGACACCATCGGTCACGAGCGGCGACCGCTTGATGCCCCTGCCGCTCAACTTCAAGGCGCCACGACTCCCGATCGCTAATTGATGGCATATCCGTCAACCTCGAGCTTGGCCGGCCCGCTCCATTCCTGATGAACTCGGTGCAGCAGTGCTCGAGAGGTGTCGCAATGCGTTCGGCATTGTGACGGAAGCTGTACGGGCTTTGGAGAGAAGTGTGACTATCCTTATCAAGAGAGAACTGGTCGATCGTCACTCGTGAGAACCGGTCGAGGGTCATCGCGGTTCTTACGACAGCCATGATCTGTCCTCTGCTGAGATGGTATATCCATAGCGGAGCGCTACCTGCGCCGTTTCGGCGGTTTTCCTGATTGCTACGCCGCAGATCCGAAACGCGGATAGAGGCGGCGCTTGCTACGAGAACGGAAACAAAGGCGCTTCTGTGGTTGAGCAACAAGGCGAAACGCGATGCCTTCACGATGCTTTGCATCGATCCTATGCACCTGCGGTCCGCGTGCGGGGTCTTCTCCACCGATACAATCTTGCCATCTTGGATGAAGGAAAAGGGGGCGGCAGTTAGAGAAGGCACCGGGCTAAGCGCCGCACGCCTATATGAGCGCACATTGCACGGCGCTCACCATACCGAGACCCAGGATCTCCTGGATAAATTGTTCTCCTCCATGCCGGAGGCAAACGGATGTCTTCTAGGCTGTGTGTTCGCGACGGTGCTTCGATTATGAACCTTTGTGGCGCTTCATGAGCCTCACAGGCAACAACTTCGGCGGTCCGTTTGAGACAGGGGCTATCGCGTCAATTCGCGTGGCTTCGAATGCGATGTTGCCGATCTCTTTGCCCGACCGTTTCAAGTGTCATCCGGCGCATTTTGGGGTTACATCACCAGTCGAGGAACCGAGGTGATATCTATGGGGCTGTACCTTGCCCGCGAGCTCTGCCCGGATGTGTCCCAAAGAATGGGCCCTCAGGAAAAAGCGGCAACTATTTGCGTTTGCTTGATCCACGTTGATTGACGGAGCACGCGACGTGATTCGATGATGCGAACACTGGGCAGACGATTTCATGGAGGATATAATTGTAAGGCCCGATGGCGCCCGATACAGACAACGGCGGCTCGGCGACAGGAATGAGAACGGCCCAGTCAGTGCTCTCGCCGGGGCCGTTTTGTTGGCCGAGCGCAGGCCCCACAACTGAGGCGGCCTTACTCTCTGTTGTCTCCATCTGCGCTGATCTCTACGGGCGCGCCGGAGCTATCATAGACGGGTTGCCGCAGCTCTGCTAGCCGCGCGTGGCTGAGCAGAAGGGCTTTCATTGTGTGCGCAATGCGTGACTATACAAGCTGAAAGCACGAACAGCGGATCGATAAGCGGCCAACTATACTACAGCGCTTAATTTCCGGCCCTGCCACGTGGCTATGTTAATCGATGCGGTCAGGTGTCGGGTCCGACTCCCCGGTCAATTGAAAGCGGCCCCAACCTGGGGGCCGCCAACCCGAACGATACGGATTTTCCTCCAGCAGTCGGGGGCGCCTGGACCGGCTGGGGCCCTCAGTCGATGCACTGCCAAGCTGATTGTTCCTTGCCCGTCTGGCGCGCCAAAAGGGAAAAACCAGCAGCCAAATCACGTCGACATTGCGCCTGGCCTCTCGTTCGAGCCGCAGGCTCGACTGCACCCGGTTTAGATAGCCGTAAATGTAAAGCTTGAGGAGCACCGAGGGATGGTACGACGGCCAACCGCCGCCGGATCCGCAATCTCAAAGCCTATCTCAGCCAAACCGAGCGCATCGACAAATTCGTCGATCACGCGAACCGGGCTGCTCTCGTCAATCAAGTCGTCGAGGCATTCGGGGCAGCAGCGTCCGCTCCCACTGCCTCTTCATGAGCGCCTCGCCAAGACTCACGGGGTAATCGTAACAGCAGCCCAGTGTTTCGCTGCCAGGACGAGTTGCGGACATTAGCGAGTAAAAAAGCGAGTCAGTAACGAAGCCTTAGGTTGGCACAGCAGACGTAGTGAACTCCACGTAGGGGGGCTGCCAACGTCATCGAAAGCGCGTTCGTGCGCGCCAAGGGACGTCGAACAAGACCGCGCTCACGATGATCTTCAACTCGCGTCGTCTCGATGGGGACAACCGCTGCCGAAACTCTCGCCCGTGTCAATTCGCCGACGGAATCAACGTCGCCAGACCGCAAACTCAATCCAAGGCCGCCTCGCGCCTTCCGGCACCAAGATTCGGCGCTAGCTCGTTAACCCACGATAAGTCGCACCTTGGATCGAAAGACAAGTAATCGCAAGTCAGTTCTTCACCCGGTTGTACGTCGCGGGCTGCGAAAATTCGACAATGATCGTCTTGATATGTGTTTGGCTGACTGCTGTGATTCATGAAACGGGCATTGTCAGCATTGTACTCTACAACACCATCATCAACATCGCGGTCTCTTGGATAGGCATGCTTGTCAAGTAAAGCTTGAAATGTTGGAGGTAAGGCTTCGTACTGTTCAGGCGTCACGACAATGTCAACGATTGGATTATGAATCCAAACTAATGTACCTTTAGGTAAAAGAGTAGCAGAGAAAAGTCCGATGCCGCCAAAGTGGTCTGGCTTCAAAATGGTTTCAACAATCAACACTGAAATATCTCCAAAAGTGACTAACGCCCAGCAAGCTAACTGACCTAAGTCCCGCAAATCTCCTGTAAGAATTGGTAGGGTCGTTTAATCGCGCCTCCGCCACAATCTCGATTTTTCTTCGATCTCTGCATTCGTTTCGGCGCTGTAGCTGTCGGATCAGCATCTCGGCGAACTGGGCGAGCGTCAGCGGCGTAGTTGCGAGGGTCTATGCACTGCTCTCAGAGGTTTCTGCGACTATCTCCCTCAAAAAATAAGAAGGACATTGCTGGCCGGCTTTCCGCGGAGGCGCTGGATGCTGATGTCAAGAGCTATAACCAGGACACTGGTGTGGGCGGCAACGTCGGCGCAGCACTGGCTCAGCTGCGGAAGTCGTCGGTCGGCGCTAAAGCGATGGCGATCGCGCCCGGTATCCTGACCATTGCTGATCCCGAAGATACGGCACTGATAGACTCGAGGCGGATCGATGACGCCGCAGACCGGCGTTGGCCAGAGGAACTGCGGAAGGCCACGACCAGGATGTGCATCTGGGCTGACGGACCACCAGACCCGTCGTCATCAGTTGCCACCAGTTCAGTCGACCGGGGTTTCAATGGGACGCAGGAAGCAGCCTCTTTACTCCGAGGATGCTTCCCTCGTGTCGGGGCTTGAGGAGGGCTTTACGAAGGGCAATTCCGCCAAACGTGCCGTCAAGAACACCGTAGGTTTTTCTTCGCAGCTTTGGCGGCCGGCTCTCCAATAACAAGGAGGTGATGGCCGTTCGGCTGAACGAGGAGTCGCTGAGCGACGATGCGTGCAAGTTGATCGGGACGGTAGCGATCATCTGCACCGCCCACAAGGTCGCCAAGCTCGCAAGACTCGCTGGAGCAAGCTATCGTCCATTAGCAAGCCCGATACCAGAGCTATCTGGACGGGCTCCTAGCGTCGGGGGTGTACGTCGGCGTCTCCATTCGTGGTTGATGGATGAGCCGAACGTCATTGGGCCCTCCAGGCCCCACGATGGCGATATAGCGCTCGCCGCGAATGTCGTATTGTTTTACCGGCTGCGCCGCGTCCGGCAAGAGACCCCAGCGGCCGAGCTTCGAGAGCATCGTGTCCGGGGCGGGTTGGGTGCCGTGCGAAAAATCCTCGGGAACGGCGAATGATGCAGCATAAATCTCGCGGACCGCCGGGGATGTCCTCTCAGCCCTGGCGGACGCCGAGGCGGCTTGCTCCATCGACCGTCCAAGCAGCGCTGGCGAGGCCCGATTCGCCGGCCGTGCACTGGGCTGCGGAACGTTTTCCGGCCGAGATCCGAGACGAATGCCAGCGCCTGGCGGATTGAGTGGGGTGCTTCGCCTCATCTCCGCCGCGGGCACGAACAGCGCAGTGTAGCGGTCATTGTGAACCACGAAACGGGTGGGTCGGCTGTCCTGGCTCGGCGGGACGCTGCTACCGTCAAGGGCAGCCGGCGTGTGCTGGTCGCCGTGCCGCGAGTTAAAGGAACGAACGGCCGCTCCTAAATCCAAGTCTTGGTGATGGCGTGCGGTTGGCTCGCGAGACGACGATGGGCCGGCGTCTTCCATCATCGCCCACAGCATATCCTGATCGTAACCTTCCGCAGGAAGGACGAACGTCGAACCGACCGCTGGCCCGAAAGGCGACGGTGCGCCGGCGTCCTCCATCAGCACAGGAGCGACTGAATTGCCGGACTCGCTCAGCTGGCGCCCAATGGCATCCCCTTCCGGCTGACCTAGCGTCCTCTGCCTCTTCGCAGGCTCAACTGCCCCGCGTAATCCTCACCCATGAGGACCTCGTGCCTTGAAGGGGGGAGCTCCTGGTCAGTTCGTTAGGAGCCGGCTGGTAGCTATCGCTCCAGCTGAAGTGATGCACGGCTTCTCCGGGATCCGGTGCCTGGTGATCGCGCGCGGTTGGCATGAGAGACGATGCTCGGATGGCTTCGCCCATCATCCCTCGCAGCGGATCCTGATCGTGATGTTCTGCAGTCAGCTCCTTCGGCCAACTTAAAGCTTCCCGCGGCGCGCTGTGCTGCGCAGCGTTGTCCCCGAGGCGTCTGGTAACTGCGTCTTCGGGATGAGGACCGCGGGCCCTATGGTGCCCAAGTTCCAACGCCTCGGTGAGTCTACGGTCTTCGTCAGACAGATGAGGATAGTAGTGATCTGGAACAGGAACCCTTGCGACGGCACTGGTATCGAGCTGCGGCGCCTCATCCAAGTACGGCTCAAACTCCGCTTGCTGCTGTTGTAGCTCCGCGGCGTTGTGAAGCAGCGCGATTTTGGTTGAATGAGTTGATACTGTTAAATGGGTCCATGTCCCCTCGAGTCGGTTCGCAAATCCCGAGCAGATAGTGTCGCTCTCTGATTCTCACTCTACTAGGATCAGCTGTCGACAAGCTGACGCGCTTAGAGACTTAAGAGAGCCAAATTGGCCAGCCCGACTGCCACACTCACCCGAGGGACGCGACCCGCTGCGGGCACACTACCAGCGGCTGTTCAACTATCAGTGGAGCTATACAGCCGCAACGTTATCTCATAAGCCCATCAAGCGCGCCGAAGACGCGGGATTACCTGGCGGTCCGCAGTTTCGTGGGACGCTCTCCCGCAGCGTCGGTAGCCGAGGCGGGCAGCCCCCGAAAAGTTGGCCGTCGGTCGCATTCCTTTCCTCACTTGTCGGCTTCTCGAAAGCCGCACCTGCCAAGATCAAACTGAATGTCCCATGCGCGAGGGGAACAGATGAACATCGATCCACCAAACACATTAGAACCCTTGACCCAGCAGCAGCGGACGCAGCAACAGCCGGGCGGCCCTACAAGCGCACAAACCAGCTCACCAGCACATCCGTCGCCGGATCAAGCGGACTTTGAGCAGCAGCTGAGCGAACTGCGGTCACATCGAACATCGGATTCAGCCGCCGCTTCGATCGATTCCCGGATTGGATCACCCTCGACCCTGACGAGGGGCAATCGGAGAGCGTGCGCCATCCAGGAAAGCGAGCGGTGCCCGGCCGAATCCTTCGTCAGGAGCGCTGAACTTGCCGCATCGCTAGCCGGAGCGAGCGTTAAGGCGCTGAAGAACGAGATCAAACTCGCTGCGCAGCGAGCCGCACAGTGGCCACGAACCACCGGATCTTATGCCGGCAGCGTCGAAGTCGACCGCATTTTCGACGATGTCGTGGCATCATCGTATCTGCCGCTGCATCGTTTTCAGAACGAGGACATCGATTGTGAGCCTATTCTAGACGAGGAGGTGAGTGCCATCGCGCATGTGCGTTCCCTAGCGGGTTTGCGTGCTCAGGCTAGCCCGCATGTTTATAAGGCTGCTATCTGCTCGGACGACGAAAGGGAGGACGAAATTGATATGGCGCGTCTCGCGGCGTGGCACACGAAAGGCGTTACAGAGAGTGCTTTTGTGTCATTGTCCCAGACCCCCTCGCGACTGCTCCTTTCAAAGGACCACAGCGAGAATGGCGCGAACGCGATTGCAAGGAACGCGAAGAAGCTGCACACTTATACGGTACCAAGCGTCACCGCCTGGCCGATCAAAAAGATCAACGATATTCTAGAGCGTGGGCGTGCTCCCGGAGATGAGGAGCTGCGAGATTGGATAGGGGGAATACCGCGCGAGGAGACCGAGGTCTTGTTTCTGGGCGGCAATCTAGCTGATTATTGGACAGCCAGCGTGGATAATCCGAACATTGCTAGCACACCGCAAGATCGTATGCCGATCAAGAAAGCAAGGATCACCTTCGATACGCCCGACATAATGACGGGCTCTCGAGCTCATTGCTCATCCGATTCCGGCCACTGACCCTCTCAGTCCTGACGAGCTATCGACTGCGGTCGAATCGCACGCGACCGGCGTCCCTGCTTTCAGATATTTGAAAGTCAGCGTGCCCAGCGCTTCCGCATCCGGTTCGAAGGCCGGGACCCTCGTCAGGTCGATAGCCCAAGTCAACGAAAGCGATCATGCTTCGCCGATAAGGACCTGTTTCACGGAACCGACCGTGATGCTGTCTTACCCACCAGGTGCGTCGTAGGCACCAAGCGTGAATTTGCGTCTTACCCAATGTTACCCAACGCTGGTTTGAAAACCAGCTCAAGGCAGAAAAATGACGGATTAGCATCCCTTCACCGCGCCCCCGGACGACGAGGGCGCGTGGGTTTACGGGCCAAAGAGCCTAGGAGGGAATGATGACAAGGAAGCTCGCCGCTTTTCGCGGTTATTGGATGAGCCTTGCCCGAAGCGTTCTCATCTGCTGCACGGTTTTGGCTGAAACGGGCATGATATTCACCCAAGCCAGGGCGGACGAGATCAACTGGCGCCAGTTTGAAGGTGCGTCGATTGTCTGGGCCTATGACATTCATCCGTATGCCGACGCGGTCGCAGCCCAGTTGCCGGAGTTCGAGAAGCTCACGGGCATCAAGGTAACGCCCGAGCTTTATCCGGACGATGCCTATTGGAATAAGTTGACAATCCAGCTCAGTACCAAGTCAACGAGCTGGGACGTGGTGGGGACGGGCATCCAACCAGCATGGGATCTTGCGCCGGGTCAATTGCTTGAGCCGCTCGACAATTATCTGAACGATCCGAGACTTACGGCGGCGGGGTACGACTATCAGGATTTCTTTCCTGCACTTCGAGATGCGCTGACCTGGAAGGTCAAAGAGGGGCAGATCGAGCCGGGAAGCGGACAGGTCTGGGCCATTGCGCATGGCTTTGAAAACATCCAGCTGCTCTACCGCAAGGACATCCTCGACAAGTACGACGTTAAAGTCCCAACGACTCCTCCGGAGATGTCCGCGGCCTGCGAAAAACTGAAGGCCGCGGATCCCGCGATCACACCCCTTGGCGTGCGCGGCGTGCGATTTTGGAGCAGCATCCACACGGCCGCGATCTCGATCGCCAGGTCCTATGGGGTGCATGATTTCGTCCTCAAGGATGGCAAGACGGACACTGGCCTCGACTCGGCGGAGTCGATCGCGTTCCACAAGGACTATGTGGACATGATCAAGAAGTGCGCGGCTCCGTCCTTTGCGAACGACAATTGGTACCAGGTGGTCGATGGCATCAGTTCGGGACGCACGGCGATGGCGATCGATTCCAATATGTTCGGCTTTTGGAATGACGTGGCCGGCAAACCTGGCTCGGGGAAGATCGCATTCGCGCCTCCGCTGCGCGCTCCTAACAGCAAGAATTTCGAATCCAACATCTGGATCTGGTCTCTTGCGATGAATGCCGCTTCAAAGAAGAAGGGGGCAGCCTGGCTGTTCATCCAATGGGCAACGTCAAAGCAGGTCGAACTGAACGGAGCCGTCGCCGCCAAGCTCGTCAACTCTCCGCGTGCCTCTACCTGGAGTGACAAGGCTTGGCTCGAATATGCGGCAAAGCCTGAGTTCAACAACTTCGTGGACACGTTCAAGACCGTGCAGGATAGAGCAAAACTCGCATTTACAGCTCGTGTTGGCTTTGCAGAAGCAATGAACGCTTGGGCCGTCGCTATGCAAAAAATGGTCAACGGAGCTGACGTGAAGGCCACGCTGGCTGATCTCGCTTCCGAGATCCGCTCGTCCATGTGAAACGCGCTGGCGGCGAGCAACATCGCCGCCCTGCATTTTAAAGATGAACTGAGATGGACATCCGAGGATCCCACGGGCTCGTGACGCTGCAGTCTTCGACCAGTCAACTTGCATCGCCAAAACGCAAGGCGGTCAGCGTGCAAGATTCGCGCTTTGATTGGTGGAGCGTTGCCGCAATCACCCCCGCTATCATCGTACTTCTTGGCTTTCTTATCTTGTTTTTCTATGGCGTGTTTCAGTCGCTGACCGATCTCAAATTCGGCCGGCCCTTGGTTCACTTAATCGGCCTCAACAACTTCGCGGCATTAATCAAGACAGCAGATTTTTGGAATAGCGTTCGTGCCACTCTTGTTTACGCCGGATCGGCGGTGCTTGCGCAAGCCGTATTGGGTCTGGCGCTTGCCAAGCTGCTTGCAACTGACGTCTTCCTGGCGCGCGTGATGCGGCCCGTCATTCTCCTGCCGCTCGTCCTGCCTCCGATGAGCGTAGCGCTCATGTGGACGACAATGATGGACCCGCAAAATGGAATCATGAACTACCTGCTCTCCCTGGCAGGCATAGGCAGATTTACATGGATTTCAGATCCAAACAGCGCGATGTTCTCACTCGTCCTTATTGACGTTTGGACCTATACGCCATTCTTCGCCCTAATCATCTTCGCCGGTCTTCAGGGCATCAATGAAGAGGTCGAGGAGGCCGCGCGTGTAAATGGCGCGAAGGGCTGGGCAACCTTCCGGCACATCGAGTTGCCGCTGATTGCGCCATACATCCTGATCGCCGCCGTGTTTCGGCTGATCGAATCCCTCAATCAGTTCGACATCATTTTTGGGACAACGCAAGGGGGCCCTGGAAATAGCACCTCCGTACTTTCGGTGCGAGCTTACATTACCGCGTTCCAGAATCTCGCCTTTGGGCGTGGTGCCGCACTTATGGTCGTCAATTGGATGATCGTGTTAATCGCAACATTTGCCATGGTGAAGCTATGGCGCCTCGTTCGGCAGCGCGTAAGCTGAAGATGCAACCCATGCGATTGAAGCGCTCCACCTCCGTCAATGTGCTTCTGAACCTGCTCGTCGGCATTTGCGCATTGATCTTGGCCTTTCCACTCGTCTGGATCGCCATGATGTCGCTGAAGCAGCAGGCTGAAGTGATGACCTGGCCGCCAACCTTCCTGTTCGTGCCTACGCTGGAGAATTTCCGTGTCCTGTTTGATGTCAGCCAGGCCGGAGCGACCAGCTATGGCACCATCAAAGTCGACTTCCTAACGCCGGTCACGAACAGCGTCGTCATTGCGCTAGGGTCCGTAATCATCGCGCTGCTCATTGGAGTGCCAGCCGGCTACGTCCTAGCCAGGCGAGACATACCTTTCAAGGAAGACATTGCCTTCTTCATTTTGGGCTTCCGCTTTGCCCCCGTCCTTTTGGTCGTCATCCCGCTCTTCAGCGTCTTTCAGACGATTGGATTGTATGACACCTATATCGGGATGATCTGGGTCTACCAAGTCGTTACATTGCCGATGATTGTTTGGCTGAGCCGGTCCTATATCGAAGACATCCCGAAAGACATCGAGGAGGCAGCTGCCATGGATGGCGCCAAACCGCTCCGAGTTGTGCTGCACATCGTGCTACCGCTTTTGAAACCCGGCCTGATCGGGGCCTCGTTGCTCATCTTCCTGCTCGCTTGGCACAACTTCGCCTTAGGTCTGATCCTCACTTCGACCAAGGCGCCGGTAACGGTCGCTCTTCTCAAGCTGCTCAATCCAGGCGTGCAATTCTACCCGGTCATGGCCGCAGGGCTGGTCGTGACGATGATCATTCCCGTCATTCTGATCGTAATCGGTCAGCGTCACCTTGAACGCGGCCTAACCTTCGGTGCCGTAAAATGAGCGTCCGGCCATTAATGTTCTTCGGAACGACGAATCTCGATCTGTGCTTCAATGTCGAGCGGCTTCCAACACCGGGTGAAAGCCTGATGGGTACGGTGAGACGTCACCCTGGAGGAAAGGGCGCGAACCAAGCCGTCGCGGCCGCCCGTCTCGGCCTAAAACCACACTTCTACACGCATCTCGGTGATGATGATGCCGGTCAGTCGCTTATAAAATCGCTCATGGAAGCCGGCGTTCGCACTGATGCAATTACGATCTGTGCAGGCGAAATCTCGGGCTTGGCCGTGGTTATGGTCGCTGACGACGGCTCCAACATGATCGTCATAGACCCAGGCGCCAATTCGAAGGTGGCGCCGGACATGGTCGAGAGCGCAATCAAATTCATAGAGCGCGATACAATCGTCGTCGCAGAAATGGGGATGCCGATCCCCGCCCTCAATCGGCTGTTCGAGATGAAGCTTAAGAAGGGCTTCGAGCTTATTTTCAACCCAGCCCCGGTGAGGCCAGGTCTGCCACCGGCCGCCTGGAGAAACGTTGACTTCGTCACGCCGAACCAGACGGAAGCTTTCGAGCTGACGGGCGTCAAGGTGTGCGACTTCGATAGCGCCGCGCGCGCGGCGGGGAAGCTGCTTGACCTCGGGCCCGGTGCCGCGCTGATCACGCTCGGGGCGCAGGGAGCATATTACGCTGATGCCACGCGCTCCTTTGCTCTTCGGGCGTTCCCCGTCAAGGTCGTCGATACCACGGCCGCAGGCGATGCCTTCAACGGGGCATTCGCAGCGTCGCTCGCTCAGCGGCTGCCTCTAGAGGAAGCAGTGAGAAGGGCGCTAGCGGTGGCTGCCTTATGTGTAACACGGCGCGGTGCTCAAAGCTCAATGCCGACTGCCCAGGCAGTTGACGAGTTCTTACAGTCTCAAACGATCTTGGAGTTGGAATGACCGAACAGTTCTCAGTTGCAGACCGAACGGTGCTCGTCACCGGGGCAGGTGGCGGTATTGGTTCTGCCATTGCGAATGCATTTCGCCAGGGAGGCGCGAACGTCGTCGCCACCGATGCCAATCTAGAGAACCTCAGAGATACTCTGCCAAGACTGCCCTATGGCAACGGCATACTGCCCATGGCTATGGACGTCGCGCGCGAGGAAGACGTCGGTAGGGTCCTCGAAGAAATCGCCAGGCACTTTGGCCGGCTGGACGTGCTGGTCAATAATGCAGGCATAAAATCTGCCCAGCCGCTGCTCAGCGGCAGCGCTGAAAAAATTGAACGTACGATCCAGATCAACTCGATCGCCGTCCTGCGCTGTTCGAAATTGGTCGTTGAGCGCTTCATGAAAAGCAAAGGCGGACGCATTGTCAATGTGGGCTCCTCGCTGTCATCGCAAGGTGCAGTTTTCAACTACCAGGCCGGCGGGGGTGACTATTGCCTTTCAAAGGCAATCGTTCACGACATGACCAAACTACTTGCCTATGAATGCGCGCCCCTCAGCATCAACGTGAATGCGATCGCGCCTGGCATCATTGATACTCCCATGCACGGTCGCCCGCGGGAGGAGACCGAAGCTCGCCATGGTGGCCGGATCCCATTAGGACGGGTTGGAGTGCCTGAGGATATCGCAGGGCTAGCCGTCTTCCTCGCGAGTCCTGCGGCTTCCTACATGACAGGACAGATCGTTCACGTGAATGGCGGGATGCTGATGAATGGCTAGCCCAAGCTCTCATCTTGACTGGCCGTCAGTCGCTGGGATCATTTCGGATCTCGATGGCGTCCTCTATCGCGGAGATGCCGCAATTGTCGATGCCATAGAAGCATTTACGCGTTGGCGGGCGGCCGGACTGCCGTTCTGTTTCGTGACAAACAATTCGACCCACACGCCGGAGGACGTCGCCCGCAAATTGCAAGCATTTGGCCTTGCAATCGTGCCGAACGAAGTGGTTACCAGCGCGATCGCGGCCGCAGAACTCGCGCGCGCGAAGTACCCGGACGCGAGCCGCGTATATGTCATCGGCGCGACCTCGCTTGTGAATGCGGTCGCCGCGGTAGGTCTGGACGTGACTGACCAAGAGCCGGAGATCGTGGTGATGGGTCTCGATCGCCACATCACACATGAGAAGATGCGGATTGCGATTGAGGCGATCTTGAACGGTGCCGCGCTCATCGGCACAAACCCCGATCTCCTCTTGCCAACCGCCAATGGATTCGAACCGGGAGCAGGAGCAATAATTACGGCTGTGGCTGCTGCTACCCAGGTCAAGCCGCTGATCGTTGGTAAGCCCGAGCCGCACATGATCGAAACGGCGCTTTCCCGCCTAGGGACGGTGCGCAGCGCCACACTGATGATCGGTGACCAGGTTGCGACGGATATTCAGGCCGGTAAGCGAGCTGGCCTTCCGACCGTGCTGGTCACGACCGGCGTTCCGCCCCGAGAGAATCCTTCCCTGGCACGACCAGATTTCATCGTATCGAGCCTGGCGGAGATTGAGATCCCGGCCCTGGTTGGAAGCCCGCAACAGAGGAGAGCGTGATGGCCGACGTTCGTCTAGAAGGTGTCAGCAAGGCCTACGGGACTATCCAGGTACTACGGAATATCGACCTGGCAATCGACCATGGCCAATTCGTCGTCTTCGTTGGGCCATCTGGGTCGGGTAAGTCGACGCTGCTGCGCATGATCGGAGGGCTGGAGCGAATTAGCGATGGACGGCTGCTGATCGATAACGAGGTCGTCAACGACGTTGATGCGGCTGATCGTAACCTTGGCATGGTGTTTCAGAGCTACGCTCTCTATCCGCATATGACTGTCCGCGAGAATCTCGCCTTTCCTCTCCGCATGGCGAAACTTAGTAAAGCCGACATTGATGCCAGGGTTGCCCAGGCTGCATCGCTGTTGCAAATGGATCACCTCCTGGGTCGTAAACCTCGACAACTGTCCGGCGGGCAGCGGCAGCGCGTGGCAATTGGCCGCGCCATTGTGCGTGAGCCAAAGGTGTTTTTATTCGATGAGCCGTTGTCCAACCTGGATACGGAATTGCGCGTCCAAATGCGGGTTCAGATTGCCAAGCTTCACAAGCAGCTTGGCAACACGATGATTTATGTGACGCACGACCAAATCGAAGCCATGACCATGGCTGACAAGATCGTCGTGCTCAAGGAGGGCGTTGTCGAGCAGGTGGGGAGCCCACATGATCTCTATCACAATCCGGCGTCCCGGTTTGTCGCGGGATTCATCGGCTCGCCCAAAATGAATTTCCTAGGCGGCAAGGTCGAAGCAGCGCATGAGTCGGGCATGGAGGTTCGACTGGATGCGGGTGCGCTGGTCTGTGTCCCCGTGGAGCCGGACAAATCGCTGATCGGCAAGCCGATCACGCTTGGCATACGGCCCGATGATTTCTCCTCATCGTCCGCAGAGAAGGATATCGCGATCGACCTCGATCTCGATTTCGTCGAGCATCTCGGCAGCGTCACTTACGTTTATGGCAACGCCGGAAAGGAGGCAGTCGTGGCAAAAGCGGCTAAGCCCGATCCGCTCAAAAACTCCGGAAAAGTTCGTCTTGCGGCTTCCCCGGCCGACTGCCATCTGTTCATGATGAACGGAAAAGCTCTGCGGCGGTTGCATGCGCCCGCAAATTGGAGCTAATTTTAGTTAGTCGCCAAAAGCGAACGCGGTCTATAGCCACGGGCGGTCGAGGTGAAGGGAGGCGGTATCAGGCAGTTCTTCCGGAATTCCCGTTCGTTTGTGCTGGGGGCGGGGATCGGATCGGGCATGGCTGCGAGAGCGGCCGAGCGAGCAGGGGCAGATTTCGTGCTTGCGCTCAATGCCGGCCGATTTCGCGCGATGGGCGGCTCTTCACCCGCCTCAATCCTTCCAATCCGCAATAGCAATGAATTCGTCGCCGGCTTCGGTCGGAGCGAGATCCTGCCCAGCACGAAATTGCCAGTATTCTTCGGCGCTTGTACCTTTGATCCGCAGCTCGATATCGATCGCTGGCTCGACCGGATCAGTAGATGGGGTTTTTCGGGGGTTACAAACTTCCCCGTCTCCTGCTCTGATCGCGCTCGGCCCCAAAAAGCGCGCCGACCGTATCGATGGGCGAACCGGGGCGGCATTGAAACAGCGTTGCCCCGCCAACTGTCGCTGCTGGAAAGTGCAAGCGATACGACCGTGTTTGCTACTGCATCTCGATCAGCTTTCGCGTGACGGGCAGGAACGGCTTGCTTTCAATTACCCACATTTGACTCGGATTTGAGCGAGGCGCGGCGGGCGAAATCTTGAATCGGTAGAATCTGTTGTGATTCGTTGTTGAGCACCTGATTCGGAAGCGCGGGGTGCTCGATGGGCTTGGTGAAGGAACGTGCCGGGGCGCGTGCTCAGCGATTGACGACTGGTATCGAGACGTGGGTTGATCGGGAAGTTGCGGGATGCGAGTTTAAGGATGAGCGGCTTGGTCGCCGGTTCTGCAAATTGCTCGCACAAATCGGGAGCGACATGGGTCAAAGCATCCCGCTGGTTTG
>NZ_JAGKJL010000092.1:0-22426 GCF_020329495.1 Bradyrhizobium australafricanum
TCAGCATTGGCACCGGACAGAACCGGCTTCTTGTGACCGCCGATCTTGCCGGGCGAAACGCCCCCAGTCTCCCGTCTCAGATTCTTCCACTTCGTTACACAGGACGGGCTGATCTGAAGCGCCTCTGCAATCGAACGAACTGTCTCTCCTGCATCAGCTCGCGCCAGAGCCCGTTCACGAAGGTCTTCTGAATAGGGTCGCGTCATCCATGCTGGCCCCCGTTCTCCAGCACGGAGTTTGAATCAGAAATCGCTCCCGCTGGGAATCCCGATTCTG
This sequence comes from Bradyrhizobium australafricanum, assembly GCF_020329495.1. Classification (NCBI taxonomy): domain Bacteria; kingdom Pseudomonadati; phylum Pseudomonadota; class Alphaproteobacteria; order Hyphomicrobiales; family Nitrobacteraceae; genus Bradyrhizobium; species Bradyrhizobium australafricanum. Next base: position 277 of record NZ_JAGKJL010000092.1, read on the forward strand.
CGAAAAAACAACATGCTCTAGAGCATTGAGATTGCGGTCTGCCGCATCGCTCGGCACGCGGGACTGCGACGAGGGGCGCTGGCGTTTTCCGAGGGTGCGTCTTTCTTGGCATTCACGCGCTGATGTCAGCATGTGCCGGATCGATTTTACTCAAGTAATTGTGCTGCGCCGGTGGCGGCCGTCATGGTGGTCTCCGTCAGTTCGTTTATGGCGCGTCCAACTTAACCTCAAATGGGCTGATCAGGCCCGAGGGCCGGCAAGAGCCTCGATCGCCTTCCCGCAACGGCTTAAGCCTGCTTTTTTCCCCTGCCGCGAAGGGGCGGCATTCCTCGCGGGAGACAAAAAAGCAGGCTTGTCGCCGTCCTCCGCTGCGCTGCGGGCCTGACGGCTGCGGGCCGATCGCTCCCCGGGCCAAGGATCGCCATCGAGGCTGCGATAGGCGCGGCCCGAGCAACAAACGGAGACGACCATGGCTACCATCGGCACCTTCACCGCTGCGGACAACGGCTACACCGGCTCGATCAAGACGCTGACGCTGAACATCAAGGCACGGTTCGCCGCATCCGAGAAGGACAACGACAAGGCGCCCGACTATCGCATCTTCAACGGTGTGACCGAGTTCGGCGCTGCCTGGAAGAAGACCGCTCGCGACAGCGATCGCGAATACCTCTCGGTCAAGCTCGACGATCCGAGCTTTCCGGCCCCGATCTACGCCTCGCTGGTGAAGGTCGAAGGCGACGAGGGCTTCACCCTGATCTGGTCGCGCCGCAGCGGCGACTGATCCCCTTGGGATCATCGGCCCCGCCTCTCCGGAGGCGGGGCCTTTTGTGCTTCTTGCGCCGCTTTGGAAGGAAGCAGAAAGCGCAAGTGCCATGCTGCAAACCAGAGAACGATGAGAACAGGATGCCGCGGGCTCACCTGCTATAGGTCGTCGGCCGGGCGAGGAGCCCACCAACAGCGCTAGCGCACGACCGAGGACTGCGGCGCGTCGCGACGCCAGAAAATCAATTCGTGCGCGCAGCGCGCTCCAGATCTTGACCTGAAAACGCTTAGGGCTCCGCCCTCGGCGCGCTTCGGAGCGCCTTCCGCCCAGCTTCCTCCGCGCTAATGCGCTCCGTGCAGCCGGTTCCCCGCGAAGGCGCCCACTCCGCTTGCACACCCGCTGCTCGCCGCGAGGCAGGGTTGCAGCGCAGCGCTGCGCTTTAACCTCAGCCCACAGGAGAATGACCATGAACTCGATGACCTTGTCCCTAGGCGAACAGCCCGCATCCGGCGGTTTTCGCGTGGATGTCTCGCGCGGCCAAAGGATCGGCCGCGTGTCGTCCGAGTGGTTTGCGCGACCGGATGACGAGCGTTACCTGAACCTGCCGGACCTTTACGAGGCGGTGCGGGGACGGGCCGAGCGCGCGGAAGCGCGAACGGTGGAAAGCCGGACCATCCGGGTAGAGGCGAGCCGGGACAATTCCGAGCGGTTGGTCCTGATGGTGCCGGGACGTGACGAGCCGGTGGCGCCGACCCATTGGAGCTTTGGCCAGCTGTGTACGATGGTGGGCGCGCCGACCTCCTATTTGCGCCAACTGCCAGCTGCGCTATCCGCCATCAACCTGCAACACGGCTTGCTGTCGCATCGCGCCGAGCTCGTGAAAACTCTGGAGACCAATAGCGGACGTGTTGAGCTCCGTGCTGTCACCGGGCCGGACTATGGCCGTATCTGGGATCATGAACTGGTCGCCGCCGTCATGAAGATTGCGGGCAACGGCACCGGCGATACGCGGTGGAAGGTCCCGGGTGTGTTGGATTGGTCGACCATGACCCACAACCCCTTTTTGGACGCGACCAAGGACACGACGACGCTCTACGCCAGTGATCGCGACGTGTTCCTGTTTCTGGTCGACGACACCAACCCGATCGAGGCGGGCCGTCTGCCGAATGGCTCGCCGGACCTGTATTTCCGGGGATTTTACTGTTGGAACAGCGAGGTGGGCAGCAAGACGCTCGGCATTGCCAGCTTCTATCTCCGGGCCGTCTGCATGAACCGCAATCTCTGGGGCGTGGAGCATTTCGAGGAGATCACCATTCGCCATTCGAAATTTGCCGCACAACGCTTCGCCCATGAAGCAGCACCCGCATTGACCAGCTTTGCCAATTCCTCGCCCGCGCGCTTCGTCGCCGGCATCAAGGCGGCGCGGAACGGATTGTCGCCCGCACGGACGAGGACCGGGAGAGCTTCCTCCGCAGGGGAGGGTTTTCCAAGTCCGAGACGTCGAAGATCATTGAAACCGTTCTGGGCGAGGAAAACCGCAAGCCGGAAAGCATCTTTGACTTCGTGCAGGGCATTACCGCGTTTGCGCGCGGCAAGGCTCATCAGGACACGCGCCTTGAACTGGAAGGCAAGGCAAAGCGCTTGATGGAGCGCGCGATCTGAAGATGTGAGCCGCGCAACCGGATGGCGGTTGTGCGGCCCCGTGCCTGGACGCCGCCGCCGATCCGGCAAGCCGGATCGGCGGCGGCGGCGCGAATTCGCGTCCGGCGCTCGCCGGGCCTCCGGCCCGGCTCGCGGAAGAGATCAGGATCGAATCTTAGACACTTTCTCGTCAAGCAGGTCGACCGGCCTTCCAAAGCTTGGTCCGTCTGCCAGCTTGTTGGAAGAGTCGCGTTTTGCTCGGTGGACTGGAAACTCCGCAATCTAATGACGTTTGCTGCGCTCTGTATTTGCTGCGATCACGCAAACTAGTCGCTCTTCAGCAGTTTCCAGGGTTCGATCTGCAACCCAACGGCAATCCTTGACAGGTTGTCGAGGGAAATATTTCGTTCAGATCTTTCAACCGAGCTTAGATAGGTACGATTAATCCCGGACTCGTGCGCGAGAGCTTCTTGGCTAAGGCCGCGAGCAGCCCGGAGCCGGCGCATATTCCTGGCCAGCACGTCCCGGAGCGGTCCTTTGTGCGTCCTCTTCACGGACGCAGATACTGCTGCTTGATGCTTTTAAGGCTACCGCTTTTAAGTTACAATCCGTTCAGCCGTTGCATTATGGGAAATGCGATGGGAGGGCACCAAAGGTACCATGCCAAAACTTCCGATTGATCCCGAGGTTGCTGACATTGCGCCGGCCGACGTCGAGCTGACGGTTTATGACAAGCAGCACGTCGTTACGTACATCCGCCTTCTGCAGGCCGACAGCGAGGGCGCGGACTGGCGGGAAGTTGCTCGAATAGTGCTGCACGTCGATCCAGAGGGTGAGCCGGACCGCGCGCGGAACGCTTACGAGAGTCACCTCGCGCGCGCGAAGTGGATGACCGAACAGGGGCGTCTCTTACGCGGTGCGGGGTCGACCTAGAAGAAATTCATCGACCAAAACCTTGATTTCGCGATCGTCGTGTCCGGCCACCACGTGGTCATTCGGGAGACCACGCGGTGTCAAACCAGGGTCCTCCTGCGGCCCAATCGATCGGAATTATTGCGCCACGATCCTTGTTTGCCGCGTGCAAGGAAGCAATGCCTGGGTTCGACTGGCGGTCGCCGGAATCCTGCAAGAGCCTTCAAGGACGCAGAGATAGCAACATTGAGGCGACGGCTGGCACGCAGCGCTGCGCATCGGCGCAGTCGAAGTTTGGTCAACAGAACCGCCAAGCGGTGGCGCTCACCAAGTAGCCAGGTTGTCGTCCGACCGCGAACTTGACGCGTGGGCATACGCGGCCCGACAACCTTGGTGCGACAGGAACGGGCGTGCGCGAGGTCCTTCCTTTAACGAGCCATCCAATCAGCGACGCCAGCGGTTGAACCCGGCTCCTCGCGCGCTCGATGCAGAGTGCTGATAGTACATATCGTGCCACCGCAGAAGCGCCGTTCGCCAGGAAGCCTATTCCGGATCACGCCTGGAAAACGCACGACCTGCGCAGCCGAACCGTCCGCCTGATGCAGACGGAACGCAACGGGCGCAGCCGGCCGTTGCCCAAATGGAATAGCTGTCGTGAGTTCGCGAGCGCGACTCTTCTCTCATGAAACTGGCAGTCCGATGGGGGTGCTGGATGGCCGTTACTTAGGACGTCTGCCCGCGTCTGCCGTGATCGGTCTTGCGTTCCGGTGTGGACGTGGGAGGAGTGATCGTGCGTTACGAGTGCTTTCGATCTGCCATTCCCCTGCTCGATAGATTGCGGGACCATTCCTCCCTCCCGACCAACATATACCGAACCTGTGAGCGCGGTGGTGGCCTAGGGCAGCCGCACGGCCGTGGCGCGCTGCAGCTTTACCCTGGAATTGCGCAAGCACGACGGTATGTTTGGCTCCGTCGGGAGCGCGCGTTCGGGCTGTTGTGCCGCTGCTCTTCGTTTGGACTGTCTGCAGCGGTCCGCACTTGCGAAGAAACGGCGTCACGGCCGACGGCGAGCTGCGGCATCACCACAGCCGGAGTGCTGCCGGCCAGTGCAAAGACACGCCGTCCATCGGCCAGCCCGAGCGCCATCATGCCGTCCGGCGGCTGCACCAGATCGCGCAAGGCGTCGCGCGCCGGGAGCTCTTGGCCGCGCGGTCGGCGAGCGTCACCGTCGCGAGTTGCGGTGCCTTGCGACCGGTTAGCCAGCGGAACACCATGCTGGTGGCGACGCCATGGCGGCAGTAAACCTGCGCCACGCTGACGCCGGGCTTCTACGTCTGCTGCACGATCGCCCGCTTCTGCTTGTTGCTGAACCGACGCCGGTTCGACCGCCCGTCCAGCGCTTCCGGCGTCAAGCGGTGTTTGCGTCGCGCGCAATGAGCAGCGCTGCTTGATTGAACCCGGGCACCCGGATGAAGCAACAATCGCCTGTCCATCTCGTCGCCGGAGTCTTCGAGACGATCGTGCCGGCGTCTGATGACGGTTCCTGGCGTCGGCCTCGTTGCGGCCCTTCGTTCAAAGTCGGTCGATGACCGTCGGCGCTTCGCGCGATCGCGAACGGTCGGCGCGTATTTTAGCCTGACGCCGAGGCGACATCAGTCCGGAGCCTCCGTCGACTATGAAGGCCGTATCATCAGGCAAGGCGATATCGCCGTTCGGGAGGCGTTCTGCGAGACGGCTGCAAGCCTTCTGCTGCGCGTCAGGACCTGGACCGCCTTGCGCGCGTGGGGACTGCGGATCGCCAAGCGGTCAAGCACGCTGTGTGCGATCGTCGCCGTTGCGCAAAATCTCGCTAGCATTCTGCATCGGATGTGGGTCGGCGAGACCGACTTCCACGTCGGCCTCGGCGCCAAGGTAACACAACGACTCACGTTGAAACCTGCGCAGCAATTGCTGCGCTGACAACCGGGAACTGTTGCTGGTCTTGCATCCAGCTTGTTGAGGAGGAGCAAAGATTAGAGATCCGAACGCGCGACGAGCGTCCCTTGGCGGGGCCGCGAAGCGGGGAATGTCCGCTATCTCTCGCCTGCTGCCGCCCTTCGGGTGAGAGTACCCGATTGCTTGGACAGCCCTGTTTACGAGCCTGATGAAGAGAATGCGACGGCCACGTGCCGAACGCGAAGGAATGCCTGACTCCGCCTAGAGAATGCAAGTCGTGGCCATGCTGACGCGAACGCTACTTGCAATCGAAGCAGCGAGATAAGGAGCGCTGCTTGTTTGGAGAAATCGTAAAAAAGCGTAGGAGGGAGTTGACTTTGCATGCTCGATTAGGACGGCGAGATAAAAGGGCGCACATTGCGCCGCGGTCGGTTCGTTGTGTTGGTTGACGTTTTCCGCCTGCCGCGCAAGGTGCTCGCCTGGGCAGCAATGTGCGCGCTGCACGCAAGTCACTGACACTCCGCGATCTATCAAACATTGCCGAGGTCGGCGATGGCTGAGGATTGCGAGTTTCGCATCCGGCCCGGCGGCATCTGCTCATCCACGTCACAGCGGGCGCGGCCCTTCATTACGCAGGCGATCGCGGCGGCACGGAAGGCCGGCGGGCAGGTGTCTCGTTCGGGCCGGATCATCCCGGGCAGCCGGTCGCGCTTCGGACGCGGCCGGATTGGAAGCGTACGGGCCATCCATCTATGGGCGTTCGCGCATCGTCGTCGTCAAGACCCGCGTCGTCCGTCACAGCGCGCGCCGCGCCGCTCGCTACCCACCTCAATTATCTCCGTCGCGACGAAGTGGCCCGCGACGGGGACAAGGCCGCCTGTTCGGGCAGCAAACCGGGGACGCTGAGGGCCGAGCCTTCGCCGCGCGCTGCAAGGACGACCATCATCATCTCCGTTTTCATCGTGTCGCCGGAGGACGCGGTGGACCAGCGGCGTCCGACGATCAGAGAGCATGTACGCAAGCCGATCCGGCGGGTAATCCGGGTCGAGTGGCAGACAGGCGCCGCCCGCCTTGCCGTCCCGGCGTAGTACGTCTTGCCGCAGCCGCTGGTGCCGATGAAGCCCAAACGGTCATCGAGTGCCTTGCGCGGGATCGGGGGCTTCATCGTGCACCGCCGATCGCGCGAACGTAGGTTGAACGAGAACGTATAAACCGGCTTACAAACCGGTGCGAGTTATGCACGCCGTTGTTGAAGAATGGCGATCCCGACGGGAAGGCTTCAATCGTGTTTCGTCAATATGTTGCAGTGGCTAACGCCGGTATGCGCACGTGGCGCCGTTAAAGGGCATCTGCGCGCAGTGGCTAACGCGGCGAGGGCAGGCCGATGACCAACCGCGTGCCGGCCGATCGCCTCGCCGAGCTGCGGCGAGTAAAAGGGAGCGCGCCGCCTCAAGCGAGCGCACGGGCACCGCCCTACTGGAGCCACGCCGCGACGACACAGGCGAAGCCCACCGCAAGGACGGCCTCGGCTGTCACCGTGACCAAGTCAATCGTCCACGGATAGTCCCTTCCGCCGCTCAGATCGAAATGTCTGGAGTGGTTTTCGTCCCGATAGGTGTGAAGGCGCATGGTGACGACCTCCTTCTGCTCGGTGACTAGCTAGGCCTCTTTTTACCAAGAACAGGACGCCTGCGTACATGCGACATCCAACCGCGTGAGCCCCAGGCCAAGCACGCATCCCGACGCCGAGATTTTTTGTCGGGCTCGCGGGGGGCTGTTCTGAGTGTTGTCGCGTCATGACGGCGATGAGCACGACGATTTCCGCATCCGGCCTGGTTGTGTGCGCAACCGGGGCACACGCGTCAACGCGCGCGATCTGCCCTTCCTGACCGAGGTGAAGATCGCCGTGCGCAAGGCCGGCGGCAACCCCAACCAGATCGGCCGCGGCGCGGGATCAGCGGGCAGCGGGAACGGGCAGGCAAGCGGCCGTTTCAACGCGCGCGGCCGGGGCGCCAGGGTGGTGGCGTCCTTTGCCCAGGACGGCGACGGCTGGCAGCAGGACTCCAGCGGTCGCTTCCGCGCGCGTCGGGTCGTGGTCAAGGCGCGGGTGGTGAAGCTCAACCCGCAACGCGGCTCGCGCGGGCCGGGGATGCGGGGCGCGGCGAGCAAGGCGGCTGACGCGCATCTGCGCTACCTCGAGCGCGACGGCGTCACCCGCGACGGCGAGAGCGGCCGGGCCTACTCAGCCATTGAGAACGAGGCGGACGGCAGGGCGTTCATCGAACGCGGACGTCAGGATCGCCACCAGTTCCGGTTCATTGTCGCGCCGGAGGATTCCATCGAGATGGCTGACCTGCGCGGCTTCACCCGCGACCTCATGCGGCAGATGGAGACCGACCTCGGCACCAGGCTCGACTGGATCGCCGTCGATCATCACAACACCGGCCATCCGCATACCCATGTCATCGTCCGCGGCGTGCTCGATGACGGCCGCATCCCTCAACATTGCCGGTGACTATATCGCCCATGGCGTCCGTCATCGGGCGAGCGAATTGGTCACGCTCGAGCTAGGCCCGCAGACCGAAATCGAGCTCCAGAACAAGCTCCACAACGAGGTGCTGGCGGAGCGCTGGACCCGGCTCGACAGGATGCTGGCCTCCGAGCAGCGCGACCACGGCGTCATCGATCTCAGGCCCGGCGAAGGGGCGAGCTATCTCGTCCGCGAGAACCGCGCCAACCTGATCGGGCGCGTCCGCCAGCTTGAGCATTACGGTCTTGCCAGCGAGACCGAGCCGGGTCGCTGGACGCTCTCGGACAAGGCCGAGCGGACCTTGCGGGAGCTGGGCGAGCGGGGCGACATCATCAAGACCATGCACCGGGCGCTTGCCGAGCATGGTATCGCCGACGAGCGCGCGCCCACCCAGTGCGTCACCCACGGCAGGCAGATCGCCGAGCCGGTCGTCGGCCGGGTGCTGGCCAAGGGACTGGCCGGCGACGAGATGAGCGACCGGCTGCATCTCGTCATCGATGGCATGGACGGGCGCACCCACCATGTCGAGAGGGCGGATTCGGCCAGGCTGGACGAGATCAAACGCGGCCACATCGTCGCGCTCGATCCGGTGCTGACCAAAGCCGAGCCACGTGCCGCGGACCTCAACATCCGCGACATTGCGGCAATGAACGGCGGCCTCTACCGGCCGAGCGAGCATCTGGAGGCCGCGCGCCGGCAGATCGAGCGCTTCAAGGGCGACCCGGACGCGTTCATCCGCGCCCACGTCCGCCGGCTCGAAGCACTGCGCCGCGCCGGCCATGTCGAGCGGATCGACGCCGACCACTGGAAAATCCCCCACGACATCGCCGAACGTGGCATCGCCTATGACGCCCCCGGCCGGCCGACGGATTTTGCCATTCGCACGCTTTCCACCCTCGATCTTGAGCGCCAGATCGGCAGCGACGGCGCGACCTGGCTCGACCGCGAACTCCCAACCGGATGCCAATCTCGGCGGCGGGCTTTGGACGGGAGGTCACGGACGCGATGGAGCGTCGCCGCCAGGCCCTCGTGGATCAGGGGCACGCAACCCGGCTCGACGACGGCCGCGTTCGCGCGCCGAAAGACCTCATCGCCCGCCTTGAGGCGACCGAGATCAGCCGCGTCGGGAAGCAGATCGCGGCCGAGCGCGGGCTGACTTACACGCCGAGCAAGCCGGGCGAGTTCGTCGCCGGCAGGCTTGCGGGCGTCGCCACGCTGGTCAGCGGGCGCTTCGCCATGATCGAGGATGGCCTCGGCTTTCAGCTCGTGCCCTGGCAGCCCCTGCTCGACAAGCGGATCGGCCAGCATATCAGCGGTGTGATGCGGGACAGCGGTGGCATCGAATGGGGTTTCGGTCGGAAACGCGGGCTGGCGCTGTAAGCCGGAGCCTCCTTGCCGGCCCGCCGGCCGTCTTCCGACGGGCGGGAGCGTGGACGAGGGGGGCAACTTGGGCACGGTGGCCAGATCGCCCGCGGGGAGCGCACCAGATTGCGGTTGAGCCACTCGGCGACGCAGCAGGCGAAGGCGCGGGCCTCGGCGCGATCGCGTGGCAGGCCGCCATCGAACTCCGCAATCCCCGGCGCGCTCGTCAAAAAAGACCTGCCAGTCCTCGGCCGACCAGCCATCTTTGCCAAGGACGCAGCAACACCACGATGCTAGGCTTGTGAAGCGAGAGAAGATCGAGGATTGCGGCCGGCGGCGGCGCGGAGGCTTCCAACACTAGGTCGTCGCCGTCGAGACGCAATTCGACACCGGCGACCCGCGCCGCTCTCAGCGCTTCGGCGGCGCTCATAGCGTTGCCCTCCTTCCGGTTTTTCCGGGCGCGGATTGGGGCGGGTGATTTGCGTCCGCACAGTCCGCAAAAACCGGCTGACCCCCTCCGAGCCTTGTTTGGCGTGGTGAGTCTTGTGCCGCAGTGGTTTGGTGGTGGGACACCGGGTAATTTCCTGCCCCCGGAGATACCCGTGAGTTGCTTCTAGCGTCCCTTTGGTCCGCGCTCTCTGGGCGGTCTCTCGAGGGAGGAAGCCGCGACAAGCGCCGTGAGGTTGATGGCCGCTGCCTCATCAGGAGCTGCGCGACTGGGGCGCTGTCCTGACAGCGCAGGACTGCGAGGCTATAATGGCCGAGGTTCTCGAACGCGCCGGCACCGCGGCGCATGCAATGAGCACGGCCATGAAAGTCAAAGACCTGATAGATGAGCTGCAGAAGCTCGATCCGGAGACGCTGGTCGTCACGTCCAGTCCTGACGGCTTCGCTCTGTATGAGCCGACATTTGACCGCGAATGGATCACGATAGACCGGTTCGGTAGTCCGCAGCGCGCCATATCAGGCGAGCCCGGAGCGGTGCAGGCCGTCAGGCTCTAAGCCTCCGGGAAGTTCTCTTGCACATAGAGCTTGATGCGCCCGCCAATCGTATCGTGTTTGGGTACGTCTGGTTCGAACGCCGGGACCGGCACAACGTTGTAGGAGGCGGAGATGAAACCCATCAAAGACGAAATGATCCGAACAATCGTGAACGAAGCCGGCGATGAAGTGGGCCAGACCAACCTCGACGGCACGCTTATCAAAGGGCACCACCAAATCGATGCCGAGCTAAAGCTCCACCACGAACTGTTCTTCAGGACCAGCGGCGCGCTGACAAAGATAAACTGCATCACCATTGACCATACCGCGCACAAGATCACGCTGGCGGTGGACGGCTTTAGTCGGGCTTGAGCCGATGATGAGCGCGTCTGTTTGGCGTGCTTGGGCCGGCCGATATCAGAAGACCGCTGCGGCCAGCCCGATGGCGGCCAGCACAATCACCACGACGAATGCTAGCAGGCAGCGTCCATCGCGACCTCCCGTCCAGATGCTGTCTGAATTTATTTCCGGTAGATCACCACTGGGGCATCGCCCGCCCGTTGAACCCGAGGGGACCTCGCCCCGGCACCGGTTGCTTTTGAGGTAAAGCAGACATCAAATGGAAGGCGAGGCCCACAGACTCGGTCGAGAATGAGCCAGAGACGACATACGTATCATCGCGGCCGTTCTACCGTTCCAAGGAGAGTTGCTTGGCGTCGATCATCCGGAACCCGAGTGTTGATGAGCTGCCTGGACTTTGCGATCTCTGTTTCAGATCCAAGGCGGTGTGGGGCTACGAGGAGGAGGTCATGAAGGCCTGTCGTAGTGAGTGGAGTTATCGTTCTGTCCGCTGGACCTCGAATCGACGCATGTCGCCGTTGCCGAAGAGGATCGCAGAATAGTCGGTGTCGTACAGGTCAAAGTCACCGCCGATGACGCCGAATTGTTGAAGCTCTTTGTCGAGCCCGAGGTGCTCCGAAAGGGGACAGGAAAGGCGCTTTTTGCTTGGGCAACCGACCTCGCAAGGAGGATGGGCGCACATCGAATGGTTATCGAGGCTGATCCCGATGCTGCGCCCTTCTATCGCGGAATTGGAGCTCGCGACGCTGGAACAGCGCCTTCGGGATCACTACCGGGCAGGATGCTGCCGCGGCTCACGTTCGACGTCTTGCAGGCAGGACCAGCCCTTGAGATCGGCGACGGCTTCGACGTCTCGTTGTGGCCCGAAGCAGCGGTTAGGGGATGTCTGCTCTTCCGCCACTGTCGGGGGATAAGCAGACATCCGGCGAGCCGGCCAAAATGACGCGAGTGACCTAAGCAGCCATTTTCCGCGAAGGCGCACCGATATGACGAGGAATGCCAGAGCGCACCGCCCGTTCGACCTAGCTCAGGTACTCAGCAAGCAGCTTCGACGGGCATGGCATGCGAGGAAGGCTTTATCGATTGACATGGTGCTGCCAGAGTGGTCACGTCGTTCTCATCGAACTGTATCGCCGTGACGAAGTGGACCGGCTTGTTCGTCGTCGGCGAGGAGTGTCGCCGTCACTGTCATCCTCACAATCGCAATGAAGATCCTGCAGCAATTGGCTGCAATGCAGGGCCTGTCGCATTCGCAGCTCAGAGGAGAATTGATTGCAGGTACTTGTCCGCGACAACAATATCGAGCAGGCGCTCCGTGTGCTTAAGAAGAAGTTGCAGCGCGAGGGCGTCTTCCGAGAAATGAAACGGCGGCGCTCCTATGAAAAGCCCTCGGAAAAAAAGACACGTGAGAAATCTGAGGCTGTTCGCCGGGCTCGCAAGCTTGCTCGGAAGCAAGCGATCAGGGAGGGATTGCTTCCAGCGCCGCCGAAAAAGAAGATTTTTGAGCGCAAGCCGCCTTTGCCGGAGGTCAAAGCACGCGCAGACTAAAGGGAACTTCAGTGCCAGGAGAATGCTGAGCGCCGAGGAACGTTGTCATCACGGATCTATTGCCATGGTTGCCGCGTCACTTGTGACGTTCTGCAAGCGCGGCCAGAAGGCCCTGCGGAATTTGGGTCGGTCCCGCGTTGATCGTTCGACGAGCGGCGCGCTAATGGCGGCGCCCCGCTCGATGCAGTCAGCCACCAAATGCAAGAACTCTTGCCGCTTTATGCTTTTCATCTGACGACCTTCCATATGGATGAGAATGAATCTCGCCATGTAGGCGACTTAGAACGGCGACATTTCTAACCTAGCTGAATTTAGCGTGGGGGCTTCGCAAGAGCGCGAGGCAGGCCATGACCTCCCCTTTCGCCGAGCGACGCATTTCTTACTGTCGCCATCATGAGCGCCACGTTCCTGATCGAGATCGCCTTTTTCACCTTGATTGAATGTTCTGAAAAGAGCGCGCTGCTGGGCAGCGCGCAGCCGATGCGAGGGTCTAACTCTCCACAACCTTGATTGTTGAGACCGGCCATCGTCCATCATGGCCTTTGATCGAAATCCGCAGCCCGTGCAATTCATCCAGCCAAACGTTCTGCACCGTACCTGCCTTTCCATCGGTAAGCACGACGGCTTTGCCGATCAATTCGGATTGCGCCTCACCATATTCATGCAAAATGTTGGACGCATGGCGCTTCACCGATGGCATTACTCGTCCCTGTTCGGCCAAGCCGTCTGTGCCTCAACGACGAGGCTTGTGCCGGCGCTCAGCCGCTGGAATGATTGATGGTGACTGCTCTTCCAATTCGCGGAGCCGGTCGATTTGCATTTTGAGACTCGCCGGCAATTCCGGCTCTGGTTTCAGCGACGCGCGTAATCGCTCGCCGATCTCTCGAACGAGAGCCCGGCTGTGTACATGGTCGATGTCAATGCGGTTGCGCATAACGGAGCCTTCGGTTCGGTAAAACACCCCCGCCGACAGGCCAACATCGTCCCTGCACTCTCCCGCGACCGATCGGGGCGCAGCTGGCATTTGAATGGAACCGGAGACCGCCGCTTTTGGCTATCCGTGCGCGAGCGCTTGAGAAAAGCGGGTCAGCGACCTTTGGCTATCCGCGACATGCGCCGTGTTAGTACCGGCGAGCGACGGTCTCATGTTTGTTGAAAGCCTGCAGGCGGCTTTCGTTCCTGATTTCTGATCGCGACCGCGATGTTCCATTCGGAAGGAGAAGCCTAAGTCGCTGGCGCCACGGCGGCAACTTCCGACGCGGGCGAAGACATCGAGGCACGGCGTTCGGGAACCATTTCTGAGAGTGCCCAGTTAGCTTCTGGGGGAATGGCGGTGACCTCACCATGAGGACCGAATATCTCGCTCCGATTGTGATAGCCGTTCTTGCCGCTGGGACTGAGCCGGCAGTCAATTCTGTCGGCTCGCTGCCTTCCGAAAGGCAGTCCACGCCGGCTGCCATGCAAGCAGCGGACCGATTAGCTGAGTCCGTGGATCCATTTCTTCTTCGGTCTGGTGGCTAACAGCCGGCGTAACTCAAACGCATTGATACGCGCCTAGATCGGCGCGAGGTGAATGCGGCAGGCCTGCACCGGCGTGATGCCGCGCGCGTTCTCGATAAGCTTGCAAGCTTGCGGGCGGCGGCGTTCGCGAGCGGTGAGCTGAGTCGCCACCGGCTGACCAGTCATGGGTGCGCGCTTGCATCATCCGAGCGACCGCGCGGCATCCCACCCTGTCGTGCCCAGGCACGATAAGCCAAGGCGCGACGTAGCTGCCAGCCAATATCCCGCCGTCCAGCGCGCTCTGCTTCGCGCTGCGCTTCGCCGTACGTACTTGCCCTTGGAATAAAACGGCCAGTCGAGTGCGGAGCATTTCAGACGAGCCAGTCGGCAAGATCGATTCCGGCCACCGAGCAGGTCGCAACCGTGCGCCCGAACTGATCTGGCGTAATGGGCGCGCAGCTCACCGGTCGTCGCGCGATGAAGGCGGTCTGATCGTTGGCGGCTTTGCTCGTGGTTGTGCGGGCAGCGCGCTCCTTCAGTGCAAGTCAGGCACCACCTTCCTCAGCCGAGGTGATCCCGCCACATTGGGGGCACCGAAAAATACGGTCGCGGCGGCGGGTGAGACGGGGCATGGCACGATCAGAGCCGGGCGACAACGCAGGCAAATTGTCAATCTATTGGGGCTCAGATCGCCGCTCGGCGACCGAGCCTCGCGAACGCCCCTCTTCTGCATTCGCGCTGACCAGCTCCCAGTCGCCGCTTCGAAGGATTTCTAGCCTCTAAAAACGAGAGGCGGCTGCTCTGCCGCGTTCCGTCACCCGATAGGACACATCGCCGATGTCTGCCACGAAGGCTTTCAACCAGCCCAGCTCGACCAAGCGCTGATACTTGTCGCGATCAAGCTCGTCCGTCACGTGTTTGTGGCCGCCGGCAGCGACGATCTGCTTGATCAGTTTGAAATCATCAGGCTGCGCCATAGCCAAAGCTTCACTGTCGCATGCCAAGCTTTTGCTTGACGCCAATCAACGACCACCTGCGGGGGTGATCAGCTCAAATACTCCGCGATCTCCTCGAGCGAGGCATCAAAATGCTCACCGAGCACGACGGAGTTGCTATCTTCCTTCACGAGTGCGTATTTTCCGAGATTGTCTTCATGAATCGAACGTGACCGCGACTTATGGATAGCGTAGCCGAGTTTGCGTGCACGCGCTCGCAAGGCACTTTCGCTCGTCAAGCGTATCCGGAGCTCCCGTATCGATCTAAAGCATCGTGAGGTGAATCACGCCGTCGTCAACCTCGCCACGCGCCAGTCTAGCGCGAGCGACACGCTCAAATTCTGTCCGATATTTGTGGAGATAGCTGAACGCCTGGTTCTGCGTCCGGAACGTCGTCTCAAGACGGCACGTCTGCCGAACCGAGCCTATGGCCAGTACGAAGGTGATCGTTTGCCGGTCGCCCGACACGGTCTTAGGCACGATCCGCACGCTCTTGGGCATCTGGCCGTCTCCTCGGTTCAGGACAGAGCATCGGCCTCCCCTCCTGCGGGCCCGACCAAGGCTAAGTCCAGTCGCTATTCTTCAAAGTCCCCTCTTGGGTTTTTTCCTTGCGGTTTCCGTCAGAACCGTTCGCGTTCTTGCCTCTTCCGCTTCCTTGGTCTCCCGCAAGGCGCGAAGACGCTCCATGTTCTTGCGAACCTCGATGGCCTGTCGCCCCTAGATCCGCCATCGCTCGTGTACCTTCTTCCGCGGCCAACCGCTGCCGGTTGGCGCGTGCGATGCTTTCGGGCGAAGGTTCAGCTGATCTCTCGCCGCTCATCTCTCATCCGAGTTCGCCACAAGCAAAGCCCGCTCAATCCACAGGATCGAGCGGGCATTACAGCCATTTCAGTACATCAGTGAAAATGGCGCAAACAGCTTAAGCCAGCGACAGATTTTCCGCGCTTACCTTACCACGCATCTTGTCGGTCTTGAGCTCAAAGTTAACCTTCTGGCCCTCTGCAAGGCCTGCAAGGCCTGCCCGTTCAACGGCGCTGATGTGCACGAACACATCGTTTCCGCCATCGTCAGGCTGGATAAAGCCAAAACCCTTCTGGCCATTGAACCATTTAACAGTACCTGTCGGCATTTTCTTCTCCAAAGCGCGTTCGCGTGACGTCACGCGATTTCAGATTCAACTGGTCGGATGTTTCGGGAAGGAGCCCGCAGGCGCGTTCAAAAAGGCACAGCGGCTAATCGAATGTACGCAGGGTATGGATTTACGTAACAATACACAAGTGCACCACACACCGAATCCGCATGAGGTCTGGCGCTCCAAGGCCTTGATAAGGACGAACGCCAGCCCTTGTCCAATCGTCAAGATGCGTCATATGATCGTCAACTTCACAGGCGGGACGAAGATGACTGAACCTAAGTTGGAAGTTCCCGCCGAGCTGCGCCAGCTCGCCGAGAAGACGATCGACCAGGCCGAAAAAGCTTTCGGCTTATTCTTTGATGCGGCGCGCGGATCAACAGCGGCCAGCACGATGCCGGCGGCAGAGGTCTCGAAGCAAGTGCTCGCATTCTCGGAAGAGAGCCTGAAGACCAGCTTCGATCACGCTCGAAAAGTCGCGTCGACGGCTAGTCTTGAGGAAGTTGCCACTGCTCAGTCCGAGCTTGTGAAACGGCAAATGGCCGCTGCGGAGCACCACATTCGGGAGCTCGCAAGAGCAACCGGATCGAAAGATCGGACCTGATGTTTAGCTCCTGAGGTAGCTGAAACTCCCCGGCGAAAGGGGGAGACCTTGCAGCAGCTCAGCATTTCCCCGGGCTGATCTCCACCGGGCTCGTGCCTTGAATGAGCTTCGGTAGTTGGGATGCAGATGCATCCTTGCCGAACGATTCGATGGTTTGTGCGGCCACCTTGGGAGCAACACGCGTGCAGGTATTCGTTCGAGACAATGACGTCGAGTAAGCGCTTCGCATCCTCAAGAGAAAAATGCAGCGGAGGACCTGTTCAGGGAGAAGCCGCCGCCGGCGCTTCTCCGAGAAGCCCTCAGACAGCACTTCGAGAGAGACAACGGAAGCCATCCACCGACGACGCAAACTCGCGCGCAAGCAGGCCATTCGAGGCGGACTGATCGCCGCTCCGGCGAGGAAGCCTGCCGCCAGCGGCAAGAACGGAACAGGATCGCGCGCCAATGCCGCTAGACCGCGGCAAGGCCAGCGGATGCGAATGTGAGCTCGAAAGCGACGTGTCGCAGGTCGCGAGGGTGACGGCGTTGCCGCTCTGGATCATTGTGGCCATGCTCCGTTACGGATGCGCCATCGGGCTTATTGCAGGCTAGGTCCAGTCCCCTCGAGTTGAGAGAACCGGACGGTCAGAATCTCTTTCATCGTCATTCTGCCGTTAGCGAGCTTCTCGGCCAGAATGAGCTGCTGCGTATTGGGCAGGCCAGCCGGTATCACCATTTTCCCACCCGCTTTCAACTGGTGGATCAGCGGAGGAGGAATGAGATCGGGAGCAGCCGTCACGATCACCTTGTCAAAGGGGGCGTGCTCTGACCAACCGTGATAGCCATTGGCAATCTTAAGTTCGACATTGCTGCAGCCCTGCCGTCGGAGCCGTCGCCTCGCCTCTTGGCCGAGCTCTTCGATGATTTCAACGGAGTATACCTTGCGGGCCAGCCGCGCGAGGATGGCGGCCTGATAGCCAAGACCGGTCCCGATTTCGAGAACGCTGTCATCGGCCTTGATGTCGAGCAGATCGGTCATTAGGGCGACGATAAATGGCTGCGAGATCGTCTTTTCGAAGCCGATTGGAAGTGGAATATTGTCATACGCGTAGGGCTGAAGTTCGATTGGCACAAACTCATGCCGCCACACTTCGCGTATGGCCGTCATGACACGTTCGTCAAAGGCACTCTTGCCAATTGTGTCACGCAGCGCAAAGGCGTTGGCGGCGATGACCGCGAGCATGTGTTCTCGCAGGGCCTCAAGGTTTTCTGCTCGCATTGGCAACTTTCACGACGCATGGCGTTACGCCCGCGCACGCCGAGCCAGGCTACTGCACCAACTGGCCACCCGTCACGACCTCCCGCGGGCAATGCGGATGAGGTTCCTCAAGCGGAACTATGCCGCCCATGACACGCTGAAGACGTCGCAGGTCCATTGAGGACAGCGGGAGGCCTTCAAACGGGCGGGAAAGATTGTACAATCTCGACAGCTGTCCTTAAAGCGGGACATGCCGAAATCTTCGTGGCGGAGCGGCAGCGGCCGTGCCGTCGGCAGGCGCTTTACCAGCAATCCGGCGCCGTTCCTTTGCTCGCGCTGCTCGTGTCGCCTACTCCTGCAGCGCGGAACGCGCTGGTGAAGGCAGCGGAGGATCGCAATGAGCTGGTCCTATATCCCGAGATCGAAATTCAGGGACGGCTGCGGCGCCTGTGCCCGGGGATCCACATTGGCTGCACCCATGACGGCAATATGTTGCCTGCACGCTTGATCTGATTACGAGGCTCACGGCCCAGACATATGATCTGGACACGCTCACCGTCTGAACCGGATGATAATTTCTGACTACGAATTTGGCCAATTCTGCATCTCAATCTGCGTCATCCTCAAACCCAAGGAGATCGACATGGCCAAAGGTCAACAAAGAAGCAATCGGGAGGCCAAGAAACCCAAAAAGAAGAAAATCAAAGTCATTGCCGCAGCACCAAGCCAAAAGGGTGCGGGACGGCAGCCGACCTTCGTTGAGGGCAAAAGGAAATAGACTAGCGTCATCTGACGCGTTGTCGGGAGATTGATAGATCCGCGTCCGTCCAGCGGCTGCAGGTGCTGAGTGCGGCACGACAGCTAGATTGGCCACTCCAGGTCATAGACGCACCGCCGCGGATGTCGTCCTGCCTTCAAAGCTCCAATGGCAAGACGCGCGCGTCGCGTAAACGATCGGGCAGTTACAAGCGTCAGGCGGTTGACCTGGACATGATGGAAAGGAGGAGGTCCAATGGCACTCACACGTGGTCGATTTCTCGGCTACGAGTTCGACAGGATGGTCATGCTGTTTTCGATGGTTGACGGACAAAGGGAGATACCCTGCGCCATTTCGACCTCCGCCATGGATGATCTGGAAGGTATAGCGCGGTCCAGGCCCAACCAGCGCGAGGCGCAATTCATGAGACTCCGCGATCGGATTGAAGAGCGTGCCGCTCGCAAATTCCTGGCTATGGAGTTCGAAGGCACTCCTCCAGGCATTATCTTGCGCAGTATCGACTTCCAAACTTAGTTCCAAAGGAGTCGGCAGGTCTGATGCACAACGCGATATCCGCATTCCATCGAGAACACGTTGTGCTTTGACTTTGCATTAAGACGATTTGGGATGTCCGGGTTAGCGAAGGCGGAAGTTTTGATGGACAGTGTTCTTACACGGCCAAGTCCCAAAGCGGCCATCGGCAACGCGGAAACCTGCGGAGCTTGACGCCGCTCTAATTCGTGTCCATATGGTGCCAGCTTCGCTATCGTCGCAGAGCGCCGCACCGGCAAGTCTGCCGCCGAAAATCTGCGCGCCGCCTGAGCGACTGCCCGAAGGGCCATCCTGCTCTGACCACGGATGTACTGGCAGAACTTGTGGCTTCAGAGTGCCGCGGCCGATCCGTCGGCACGCCGGATTTTCTATTTGACCGCAATCGCCACAAAGAAAGTGACGACGATCTTGCAAGTCAGGCCACTAGTGACTGCGGCTGCGCAGAGAACGGAACGCGAGCGCGAAAGGGCGCAAGCCGTGCGAGCTACGACGCCGAGAGCTCAGCCGACCCGGCGCACGATCGCAGCTCGGATATCATCTTGAGCATTGGATATACCTCAGGTCTGGCGGCGCTCGACACCCGGCGTTGGACGCGCATTCTGGGCAGCTATCGCACACCAAATCACGTGCGCAGTGTCGCGGAGTTGGTGATCACGGCTTTGCCGCTCGTGACGTTATGGACCGCAGCTTGGTTCATGTTCTCCCTTGGCTATGCTTGGGCTTCATTGCTTATCGCGGTTCCAGCTGCTGGCTTTCTCTTGCGCCTATTCGTGATCCAGCACGACTGCGGCCATGGCACCTTTTTCGCCGACCGTCTGGCGAACGACTGGGTCGGCCGCGTCATTGGCGTGCTCACCCTGACGCCGTACGACTGGTGGCGCCGCACGCATGCGATCCATCATGCCACCACCGGCAACCTCGACCGGCGCGGTATCGGCGATGTCGATACCCTGACAGTGCGCGAATACCTGACCCGTTCGTGGTGGGGCCGTCTCAAATACCGACTTTACCGTCACCCGCTGGTCATGTTCGGGGTCGGACCAGCCTATCTGTTTCTCCTGCAACACCGTCTCCCGGTCGGCCTCATGCGCAACGGTTGGCAGCCTTGGGCCAGCACAATGGCGACCAATCTCGCGATTGCCCTGATCGTCGCTGCGCTCATGTGGTTCATCGGCGTTAAGGCGTTCCTGCTCGTGCATCTTCCGATCGTGCTGCTCGCCGCCACGACCGGCGTGTGGCTGTTCTATGTGCAACATCAATTTGAGCAAACGGCGTGGGAGCGCAACGAGCGCTGGAACCTGCATCAAGCCGCTCTGTACGGCAGCTCACATTACGATCTGCCGGTGTTGCTGCGCTGGTTCACAGCCAACATCGGCATCCACCACGTGCACCATCTCTGCAGTCGCATTCCTTATTACCGGCTACCGCGCGTGCTGCGCGACCACCCCGAACTGCGCGTGGTCGGTCAGATAACGCTTCTACAAAGTTTTCGGTGCGTGCGGCTTGTGCTGTGGGACGAGCAGCAGCGCCGCCTGGTGTCGTTTGGCGAGATCAGAGCCTGGGAGTTTCAGGACACGGCGCCAAAGCTCGCCGCACCATAGCCATAGCGGTCGCGCTTTCCTCGATCCTGATGTGCCACGGTTAGCGCATCGCCTCGGTCGGGGGCTCTAGGCATCCGATGTCGGCTGTTGGCCGTCGCGTCATTTTGCGGCAACACAGCATTTCGGTCGCTTTCGGAGCGAAGCCGACATTGGAACGGACTTATGAGCATATTGCTAGTAGCAAGGACCGTAGGTTTCCACCCGTCTGAATGAAAAACAGCTTGTGCGTCAATGGGGATTGACTGACACTCTCTCCGCCATTTGCACGATTTTGTACGCCAAACTACGATTTTGCGCGCTCGGGGACGCTCGTTGGGCGGAATGCACGCCAAAGCGTGCGGAGAAAAACAATAGTAACCAACCAACTCTTCCTGCCAGTTTCAAAAATCCTGATGTCGCGCTCCAGAAGATTGTTGTCGATCGGCATGCTGCCATCTTCGGTGTATCGCGCCAGATAATTCCACTAGTTCTGAGCATAGGATACGGCGTCGCCAAGCTTGCTGTCGGGCAAGATCGCCGTCGCGCAAACGACGACGGTTTTACCCAGCAGTTGAAGGTTTCGGTTGAAAAGCCTTCGAGGCAGAACGGTGGGCCCGATGCCGCGACAAGTGGGAGATGCGCACAACGTTAGCTGAGGTGCGCATCGTACGCATCCGACGGGGGCCGTCTTGCTTGACGGGTGGTAATTCGCGAAGCGTGTGGCCTTTAGTCTAGCTTTAAGGTCATCAGGCGATGCGGGTCGAGGTTTTGGGCGGGCTGGAGCGGCGGCGGCGCTGGTCGCAGGACGACAAGGCACGGATTGTCGAGGAGACGTTGGCGCCTGGTGCGAAGGTGACTGAGGTTGCGCGTCGCAACGGAGTAGCGGCCAGCCTGGTGTTTACCTGGCGTCGACAAGCACGGACATCGGAACAAGTTGTACCATCTTTTACGCCGGTGCAGATCGCCGCCGTAGCGGCATCGGCTGAGGACACTCCGAAGCTTTTGCCTACGGTTGATGGCCGAGTTCGCTCCGTGGCAGCCGCGCGTACTGGATTGATAGAGATCGATCTCGGCAACCGACGGTGCATCCGGGTGGATGCGCACGTCGATCCGGAGGCGCTGGCGCGGGTCCTCGATGTGCTTGGACGCCGATGATTGCGATACCGGGGAATGTACGAGTGTGGCTCGCGACGGGCTACACGGATATGCGCAGAGGCTTTCCGTCGCTGGCACTCCAAGTGCAGGAGGTGCTGCACAAAGACCCGCTCAGCGGTCATCTGTTCGTCTTCCGCGGTCGCCGCAGCGATCTTGTGAAGGCGATCTGGCACGATGGCCAGGGAGCCTGCTTGTTCACAAAAAGACTCGAGAGAGGAAAGTTCATCTGGCCATCGGTTGCCGGTGAATCGGTAACGATCTCGCCGGCGCAGTTGAGCTATCTTCTGTCCGGGATCGATTGGCGTAACCGTGTGTCCAGCAAAGGCTGGCGTGTCCAGTGGGAGGCAATCCCACCAGGGTAAAAGTCAGAGCCCTGTAGTTTGGATAGCAGAGAGGAGGGAAACCGAATTTTTGAAGCCTATCGACAAGGTCTCCGGAAAGGGAGATCACGAGTCATCGGGCCGTATCGAGAGAGAACGCGTTGTGGCCTCGAAAAAGTCAGCAACCCGAAGGCCGAGCCCGCGGTTTCAAGGCGAAGGCAGCATAGACAGCCGAAATCTGACCGATGCGGCTGTTCACTTCGGCGGGGTGGAAGCGACAGCACGA
>NZ_JAGKJL010000093.1:0-21267 GCF_020329495.1 Bradyrhizobium australafricanum
AGGTCCTCACCACGACCGGAGCGCTGGTGAACGATGGTGCCACGATGCTTTACCTCGCCAGCAAGCGCGATTGTGATCGATGCGCGCTGAAGTCCCGGTGTTGCCCCACGCAGGCTTCACGGAGGGTGCCACGCTCGATCTATGAGGGGGCTCGCGACATGGCGCGCCAGATCGCACGATCGTGGGAGGGGCATACTTCACGTCGGCTCCGCAAGAAGATTGAGATGTTGTTCGCGCACCTCAAGCGCATTCTCAAGCTCGACCGTTTGCGGTTACGAGGCCCAAACGGCGCGCGCGAGTTCACTCTCGCAGCCACCGCTCAGAACCTTCGCAAGATGGCCAAGCTGATCCCGATGCAAACCCTCAAGCTCGCATAAAGGCCGATGCAGTCGTTCGGCCGCAACGGCGCTCACGCCAATACATCGGATTACTGCCGCCTTTTTCAACGAAATCGGCCAGAAGCGGAAATCAGCTAACGGTCTACTTTGATATGCGGCAGACGAGCTTCGAACGCGATCGTCGCTCATACGGTCTGGTTGCAGATTCGAGTCCCGCCGGACCCACCAGCAAATCAATTACTTGTCGGGTGGTGTCCCTTCATCGCCCATTTGGAATCATCCACCCGAAATGCCTCACGCCTTCGCGGTAACCATTCTCCACAGCACCTCGGTCAGCACGGCGTAGCCCTTGTCGAGGGCCGCGGGCGCCGTGAACTCGCGCGGATTGTGGCTGAGCCCGCCCTCGCTCGGGACGAAGATCAGCGAGGACGGAACAGATTTCTGGATAGCCAGCGCGTCGTGGCCGGTGATGGTCTTGAACGTCATGGCCTTGAAGCCGAGATCCGCGGCGACAGAAAGAACCAGTGCCACGCCGCCGGGATCAAGCACGGTCCCCGCTCGCCTCTCGTCGGCAGCGATCGAGATACCAACGCCGATCTCGCCCGACTCACGCGCGATTCGCTTCAGAAAGCGATCGCTGATCGCCGAGACCACGGCTTCGGCCTCATGCCGGATCTCGAACCAGACCCGAACACGGCCCGCCACGACATTCGGCGAGTTGGGATAAACGCTGATGCGCCCCGCGGAGGCATGGGCGCCCGCAGTCTCCCTCGCGACCTCCTGGTACAGCGCCTCGATAGCCCGGGCCGCTGCGCGCAGTGCGTCGCGGCGGAGCGCCATCGGCATCGGTCCGGTGTGCGAGTAGTCGCCTTCGAACATCACCGATATCTTGCGCGTCATCCACGCGCCGGTCACTGCGGCAATGTCGGCAGCCGCCTGCTCCAGGCGATCGCCCTGCTCCACATGCAACTCGACATAGCGCACCGGATTGTGTTCGAGGGGCGTCGTCCCGCAATTGCCGATCGCGGACAGCGCCTCGCCCAGGGTGACGCCCTCTGCGTCGCTGCACGCATATGCATCCTTCAGGCTCAGGGCGCCGGCGAAAACCGAGCTGCCGGTCAGGCTGGGCTGGAAGCGGGCACCCTCCTCATTGGTCCAGTTCACAACGGCGAGGTTGCGTCGCGCGGCGCCGGGATTGGCACGGCAACGCTCCCTGACGGCCTCGACCGCGAGGATCCCGGCGAGCACGCCGAAGACCCCGTCATATCGCCCTCCCGTCGGCTGGGAATCGAGGTGCGAGCCGGTCATGACGACGTCCGTAGACGCCGGTGCCAGCATCGCCACGCCAAACAGATTGCCGATCGCATCGATCCTCGGAACAAGGCCGCGATCGGTGATCTCGTGCAAGAAGAGGTCCCTCGCCTCCTTGTCGCGCGCCGTTCCAGCCAGCCGACACACGCCACCGTCGTCGGTCGCACCGATCCTGGCAAAGCGCGCGATGAGGTCATGCAATGCGGTCATGTCTGCTCCAGCGATGCGATCCAGTTCCTCAGCTCGGTCTGCCGGCAATCATGGCTCAGAATGTCGCGGTGAAGTGCCAGTTTCCAGGCGAGATCGCCACGCCGTTCGTCCGCCTCGAGCGCCGAGAGGTCGCCGGCATAACGCGCGAGCGCGTCCAGATCGGCAAAGAAACCCTCGTCAACCAGGAGCTGTCCGTAGCGCCGGATGACGGCGACGACGTCGTGCAGGCGATATTCGGGATGATACTGCACGCCCCAGAATAGCCCGCGACCGAAACGGATCTCCGCCGCCTGAACCTCGCACATGGTATTCCAGGCGGTGACGGTTGCGGACTGCGGAAGGCGGGTGACAATATCGCTGTGGATGGCCGGCGCGTCGAACACCGCCGCACGGCCAGCATGCATGGGATGAGCGCGGCCTTCAGCCGTCAGCATGATCCTTCGCGCGAATCCGACCTCGCGCCCCGCCGGGTTGAGACCGACCTCGCCGCCCGCTGCGACCGTGGCGAGCTGCAAGCCCCAGCACGAGCCGAACATTGGCACTCCGCGAACGAAGATCTCGCGCACGAGGTCGATCTGCCGCAGCGCTTCGACCTCTCGCTGGTAGATATTGAGGGCCGACCCCGTGATCGCGATGCCGTGGTAAGCTTCGAGCGGTTGCGGCAGCGCGAAGCTCGCATCCGCCGGTGTCGCGATGTCGACGACGACGCGAGGTGCAAGCGACCGCAGGACCGCCGCATAGCTCTCCGCATGCATTGCGCCCGCCGTCTCGGCGATCCGTCGCCGGCCGGCCAGCGTGTTGCCCTCGAGAACGAGCAGCCTCAGCACGGTTCAGCTTCCAAGATCGCCTCGAATGGCGGCCAGCGTCAGCTGCTTGAACTCCGGCTCGGTCAACGGCCGCGGATTGGCACCCGCCGTCGGATCCTTGACGGCATCGGCCGCGATCGTTCCGGCGTCGGTCTCCTTCACCCCGAGCTCGGCGAGCGTATGCGGCACGCCGAGCTTCTTGCGGAAGGTCAGCAGCCAGGACAGCACGGCATCGAAGTCTTGGCTCGGCAGTTTGAGCGCGCGGGCAATGTGCGGAATCTTGTCGGCGATCGCAGCCTTGTTGCAGACCAGGACATAAGGGAAGACCACACCATTGGTCAGCCCGTGATGGGTATCATATCGGGCGCCGACCGGATGGGATATCGAGTGGATCGCGCCCAACCCCTTCTGGAACGCGGTGGCTCCCATCGAGGCCGCGGCGAACATGTAGGCGCGCGCTTCGAGGTCGCGACCGTTCTCGACCGCGCGCGGCAGATAGTTATCGACGATCTTCATCCCCTCCAGTGCGATGCCGTCGGCAAGCGGGTGAAATGCCTTGACGCAGTAGGCCTCGAAGCAGTGCGACAGCGCATCCATGCCGGTTGCCATGGTGAGAAACGGCGAGAGACCGACCGCGAGCTCGGGATCCTCGATTGCGATCCTGGGCATCATCATGGGATGGAAGATGATCTTCTTCTCATGGGTATCCTCACGAGTGATCACACCGGCGCGGCCGACCTCGGACCCCGTGCCTGCCGTCGTCGGCACCGCAATGATCGGCGCGATGCCCTTGGTGTTGGCGCGCGTCCACCAATCGCCGACGTCCTCGAAATCCCAGACCGGGCGCGACTGCGCCACCATGAACGCCACGCATTTGCCGACGTCCAGCGCCGAACCTCCGCCCACCGCAATCACGCCGTCATGACCGCCGGCCTTGAAGGCTTCGACGCCGGCCGTCAGGTTGGTTTCGGTCGGATTGGTCTTCACGTCGGAAAACACGGCGAGCGGAATGCCCGCCTCGCGCACACGGTCGACGATGCTGGCGATGAGATCGGTCCTGGCAAGCCCGTGATCGGTGACCAGCAATGGCCTGGTGAGGCCGTTGGTCTGGCACGCCTCGGGAAGCTCGGCAATGCGGCCCGCGCCGGTAACGACGCGCGTCGGAAAATTCCAGGCGCCGGTGATCTGAACGTCCATGTGCTGCCCTCAATGCTCGATGCGAAGGTGGAATGATCTTGGGCGGGTCAGCGCCTCGAAGCCGAGGCGCGACATGCCGACACCACGTCCGGTGTCCTTGAGGCCGGTCCACGCCAGGGCGGGATCGACATAATCGCAGCGGTTCATGAATACGGTGCCCGTTGCGATGCCGTCACCGATACGTTCGGCTGCGGCGGCGTCCTCGGTCCAGACCGATGCAGTCAGGCCATAGGGGCTGTCGTTCATTAGGCCAACCGCCTCCTGATCGGAGGAGACCTTCATGAGACCGACCGCAGGCCCGAAGCTCTCCTCCATCATCACCTGCATGGAGTGATCGACGCCGACCAGGACCTGAGGCATCAGATAGGCCGTACCGATCTTGTCCGCCGGGAACCGGGCCGGATCGATCAGAGGCTGCGCGCCTTTTGCGACGGCCTCGCCGATGTGGGCGCGGACGGTATCGGCAAAGCGTGTCGCCGCCATCGGGCCGAGCGTCGTGTCCTGCGACAGCGGGTTGCCGAGCCGGTAGCGCGCGGTCAGGCCGGCAAAGGCGTCTACAAAGGAGTCATAGATCCGCTCATGCACGTAAATCCGCTCGATGCCGCAGCAGCATTGGCCGGAGTTGTAGAAGGCGCCGTCCACGAGCTGCTCGACCGCGAAATCGAAATCGGCATCCGGCCGCACATAGGCCGGATCCTTGCCGCCGAGCTCTAGCCCGACGCTGATGAATGTCCCGGCCGCCGCTCGCTCGACGGCCCGGCCGCCGGCGACCGAACCGGTGAAGTTCACATGGTCGACCGAGCGCGATGAGATCAGCTCACTGGTCATGAAATGGTCGAGCGTGAGCGTCCTGAACACCCCCTTGGGCAGGCCGACCCGGTCCAGTGCCGCCTGGAAGCGCTCACCGACCAGCAGGGTCTGCGCGGCATGCTTCAGGATCACGGCGTTGCCGGCCAGCAGCGCCGGCACGATGGTGTTGGCCGCGGTGAGATAGGGATAGTTCCAGGGCGCGATCACCAGCACGATGCCGGCAGGAACGCGCTTGATCATGCGGCGGAAGCCGGGCTGCCCGGTCGGCACGATCGGCGCCAGCGCTTCATCGCTGAGCTCGACCAGCACGCGGACGCGCTCCTCCAGGCTGCGCAGTTCGCCGCCATAGCGCACCGGCCGGCCCATCTGCATCGCGAGCTCCGGAACGACCTCGTCGTTCTGCGCCCGCATCTCGTGCAGGAAGGCGAGCATCATGGCCTTGCGCTCGGCGAGCGATATGCTCGACCATTCCTGCTGCGCTTTCCGTGCTTGCGCGAGAGCCGCGGCGACCTCGGCACCCGTTGCGACGGGCCGCCGGGCAACCTCGCTGCCGTCGACCGGCGAAATGCAGACGATATCGTTCACGTGATGTCACTCGTTTTTGGAAGGGAGGATCCGTCTCAAATGATCTCGAAGTAGCGAGCGAGCTCCCAGTCGGTGATGGCCTTGCGGAACTCGCGCTCCTCCCACTGCCGCGTCATCGCGTAGTGATCGACGAAGACGTCGCCAAACAGATTGCGCGCCGCCTGCGAGGCGACCAGCCGGTCGGCCGCCTCCGACAACGTGCGCGGAAACGCGCGCTCGGGCGGATGCTTGCGCTCATAGGCGTTGCCGATGATCGGCTCGTCCGGTTCGATCCTGTGCTCGATTCCCCAGAGGCCCGATCCGAGCGCGGCCGCGATCGCCAGATACGGATTGATGTCGGCGGCAGCGACGCGGTACTCGACGCGCTGGCTGGCCGGCTTGCCGGGAATGACGCGCAACGCGCAGGTCCGGTTCTCGATTCCCCAGGTCGCGTCGGTCGGTGCCCAGAAGCCGGGGATCAGGCGCGAGTAGCTGTTCACGGTCGAGGCCACCATCGCGAGCAGCTCCGGAAGCAGCGCCTGCTGGCCGCCGACGAACCAGCGCATGGTGTCGGACATGTCGCCGGGCCTGCCGCCCTGGTGAAACACCGGCTTGCCGTCTCGGTCGCGCAGCGACAGATGCAGATGCCCGGATTGTCCGGGATAGGCGTTCGACCATTTGGCCATGAAGGTGAGCATCTTGCCCTGACGCTCGGCCCAGACCTTGGAGAAGGTCTTGAACAGCACGGCGCGGTCGGCGGCTGCGAGCGCATCGGTGTATTGGATCGCGGCCTCCAGCACGCCGGGTCCGGTCTCGGTGTGCAGGCCTTCGACCGGCATGTCCATCTCGTTGCAGAGCTTGAGCAGCGAGCGATGAAATTCGGACTCGACGGAGGCGCGCAGCATGGAATAGCCGAACCAGCCCGGCGTGAGATTCCTCAAGCCGCGAAAGCCCTTCTCGCGCACGCTGTGCGGCGTCTCGTCGAACACGAAGAACTCGAACTCCGCGGCCACGGACGGCGAGAATCCCATGCCCTCGGCGCGGTCAATGACGCGCCGCAGCAGCCGGCGCGGACACACCCCCGCCGCGGCGCCCTCGAATTCACCGAGGAAGAACAGCATGTTCTCTTCCGTCGGCACATTGCGGCAGGTCGAAGGATCGATGCGCGCGGTCGCGTCGGGAAAGGCCGTATGCCAGCCGGTGAATGCACAATTGTCGTACATCTGGTCGTTGGAGTCCCAGCCGAACACGATGTCACAGAAGCTGAAGCCGGCCTCCAGCGCGCCGACGAACTTGTCGCGCGCGAGATATTTTCCGCGAATGACGCCGTCGAGATCGACGATGCCGAGCTTGACGTGGGAGAGGCCCCGCTCCTCGACAAGGGCCTTCGCCTCGGCGGTAGTTCGTACGCTTCTTGCATCCATGATCTTCAAATCTTCGGCTTCTGTGGCATCGCGGGCTATCGGCGATCGCGTCACGACGCTGCCACCTCGCGCAACTCCTCGTCGCACGCGGTGATGAACATGTCGGCGTGGTCCTTGCCGAAGCACAGCGGCGGACGAATCTTGAGCGTGCTGCCGAACGGACCGGCAGCACCGATCAGGATGCCGCGCCGGCGCAGGCGATTGATCAGCAGGCTAGCGAGCTCCGGCGCGGGCTCCTTGCTGTCGCGGTCGCGCACCAGCTCGAGCCCGATGAACAGGCCGGCACCACGAACGTCTCCGATGGTCATGTGGCGATTGCCGATCTCGTGCAATCCATCCATCAGGTGACGGCTGACCTCGCGCGCATTCTGCATCAAGCCCTCGTCCTCGATAACGTTGAGCACGGCAAGGCCTGCGGCCGCGGCCACCGGGTTGCCGCCGAAGGTGTTGAAGTACTTCACCTCCGCGGCAAAGCGATCGAGCAGCGCGGCGCGCATGGCGACGCCTCCCATCGGAAAGCCGTTGCCCATGGGCTTGCCCATCGTGACGATGTCGGGGACGACGCCATGGCGCGCGAAGCCCCACATCGCCGCCCCGGTTCGTCCGAAGCCTGGCTGCACCTCGTCGGCGATGAACAGTCCCTGACGTTCGTGCACGAGCTTCACGGTGGGGGCCAGGAAGCCGGCAGGGTCGGCATAGATGCCATCGCTCGAAAAGATCGTGTCCACCAGCAGCGCAGCAAAGCCGAAGCCGCTTCGCTCGAGATCGGTGATCGCTGCGGCAACGCTGTCGGCAAAGCGCTGGCCGGGATCGCCGACCGGATTGCGATACATCTCGGGTGCGGGAACTGCCCGCACGTGGGGCGGCAGCGGCTGACCGGGACGCGAGGACGGCGAGACATCGGTCACTGCGGCGCTATTGCCGTGATAGGCGGTCTCCGTGATAATGAAGCCCATCCGCCCGGTTGTCACTTTCGCGACCCGTAGCGCAAGGTCATTCGCCTCGCTGCCGGTGCAAGTCAGGACCAGATGATCGATCCCGCGCGGAAACGTCGCCAGGAGACGCTCCGCATAGCCATCGACGACGTCGTTGAGATAGCGTGTGTGCGTGCTGAGCAGGCCGGCCTGACGGCTTATCGCCTCGACAACGCGCGGATGCGAATGCCCGACCGACGGGACGTTGTTGTAGAGATCGAGATAGCGCCGACCATCGACGTCGAACATATAGACGCCTTCGGCGCGCGCCATCCTGATCGGCTCCTGATAGAACAGCACCGAGGCTTTTCCG
The DNA here is from genome assembly GCF_020329495.1 of Bradyrhizobium australafricanum. NCBI lineage: Bacteria > Pseudomonadati > Pseudomonadota > Alphaproteobacteria > Hyphomicrobiales > Nitrobacteraceae > Bradyrhizobium > Bradyrhizobium australafricanum. The sequence goes on from NZ_JAGKJL010000093.1 coordinate 7,948, forward strand.
AACGAACGCAGGCGTCGTTGCACCGCCTCGCCGAGCGCTGGGTCGATTGACGACACCCGGCTCTGATCGAAGGCGTTCAACGCCAAAATCCCTTTCTCCTGCTGCATCGCCTGCCTTCCCTTTGGCCCGCGGCCTGCGCGGACCAAAGCCGTCCCCTGCGGCGATCATTCCCCAGCCGTTCCACCGCGACCTTGGATCTATGTGCGAATCCCCACAACTGAAAAGCAGATTGCAGGCAAGAGACACCAGAACGTCAGACATGCGCTCCGCATTCCAAAGCCATACTTCATATGTTTCAGTGTCTTATGTGATCGCCACGATTCCTTTGCGAATTCCATAGGCAGCACGGCGCCCAAAAAATGAGGAATATGCCACACAATTGATGTGGACTCACAACATCACTTGGGGAACGATCATGGCACGGACGCTGGAGAGGTTTGCAGCCGGAGAGACAGCGGAATGACGAGTGACGCCCCTGCTGCGGCCGACAAGCGGCCACGAAAGGCCGACGGCGACCGCCTCTCGAAGCTCGCGCGCCACAAGCACATCATCTCGCAACTCACCGCCGCGCCGACGCTGCGGGCTTCCGAGCTCGCCGCCGTGCTCGGCGTCTCCGGCGAGACCATCCGGCGCGATCTGATGGAGCTTCAGGAGCAGAAGCTCATCAACCGCACCTATGGCGGAGCGTCCCGTCCCTTCGCGCTCGAGCCGGCGCTGACCGATCGCAAGGCGATCATGATCGCCGAGCGCGAGGCGATGGCCGCGGTGATCGCCGACCTGATCCTGCCGAACGAGGTGTTGATGCTCGGCGCCGGCGCGACCACGTTTCACATCGCGCGACGGCTGGCCTCACGCGCGCACGACATCACCGTGATCACCCATGATTACGCCATTGCGGCCGCGCTAGCCGTCAATCCGTCGATCCGCGTGCTCTGCTGTCCCGGCCGCTATCACCCCACCGAAGGTTATGTGTTCGGCACGCAGACGATCGCGAACATCAACAGCTATGAGGCCAACCGCGCCATCGTGAGCGCGACCGGCATCAGCGCGCGCGGCGCGAATGACGCCGACGATGAGGCCGGCGCCATCTATGGCGCGATGGCCAAGCGCGCCGCAGAAGCCATCCTGGTGGCCGATCACGGCAAATTCGACCAGCGTGCGCTCACCGTCTTCGCACATTGGACCGATATCGATCGCCTGGTTACCGATCGGCAGCCAGAGGGAGCTCTGGCAACCGCTCTCCGTGAAGCCGGAACGGAGATCATCGTTGCGCAACCCTGAGAAAGGCCCAGCCATGGCACGCCTGACATCTGTTGCTTCCCGCGAGGAACACACCGGCCTTCATGCTGGCAACGACAAGGGCCCCGGTCCCACGCAGGATTGGCGGACCCGGATCGGACGCCTCGATCTCGAACTCGTCGGGCCGGACCACGCCTTTGCCCGCAACTGGGAACGCGTTGCCTGCATCCACGATGCCGCCTATGTGCTGGTGTTTCCGCAGACTGGATGCGTCGCATTCAGCCAGGACAGCCGCATCGGGATCGCACGTCCCGGCGAATATGTCCTGCTCAGCGAGCTCGCCTTCTACGAATTGTCGTCTGACAAGACCGCGCGCTTCCTGATGTTGCGGATTCCGGCCGCCGAGCTGCGCGGCCGGCTCGTCTCGGTTGAAGATCACATCAGTCGCCGCTTCAAGCCAAACGAACAGATGACGCACCTGCTGGCGGGCATGATCCGCAGCGTGGCCGAACTGTTCGTCGCCTCGCCGCCGCCGAACCCCCAGGCGCTCGCGACCGAAATGATCAGCTTCGTCGCGCTGACCATCGGATCGGAGGATCGCGGCGCCGCAACCGATGTGCGCAACGCGCGCTATCACCTGCGCCGCCGGATCGTCGACTTCATCGAGAGCCATCTCGGTGACCAGTCGTTGTCGCCGAAGAAGATCGCGGCGTCGAGCCGCATCTCGCTCAGTTATTTGTACAGCCTGTTCAACGACAACGAGACCACGGTCAGCCAGTTCGTCCAGACCAAGCGGCTGCAGCGGGCGTATGAAATCCTAGTCGCCGATCCGAAGGGCCGGCGGACCGTCTCGGAGGTCGCCTACGAAGTCGGCTTCAAGAACGTGTCGCATTTCTCCCGCTGCTTCAGCCGGCACTTCAAGGTGGCGCCGCGCGACGTTCGCCAGGCGCCCGTGTCGGCGCCGCAGCCGGCCGCTGGCATGCGCTCGCCGCAGCCGAGGAGCCCTGCCGCCCGAGTGGCGCGGCGCAACGGATTCGACTCCCCCTATTGGGAGATCGACAAGCAATCGGTCCACGAGACCGCGTAACGCCCCATCCCAAGGCAAGGCGTCGTGCGTCCCGCGACGTCGGCGCGCCTCCCGCCCGGAGCGACCATTGGACGACATTCAAGACAGATTATCCGCAAGCGAGCTCGCTTCGTTCTTCAATGAGCTTGCCGACGTGGCCGGACGGATCGCCGTGACGCACTTCCGTTCCCGCGTCGATTTCGAGCGCAAGCCGGACCTGACGCCGGTCACGATCGCCGATCGTGCGATCGAAATGGAGCTACGGCAGCTGATCGGTTCGCGCTTCCCCGATCACGGCATCCTCGGCGAGGAGATGGGATCGACGGCCGGGGACCGCTACACGTGGTATCTCGATCCGATCGACGGAACGAAGAGCTTTATCTCCGGCATGCCGCTGTTCGGCACGCTCGTCGCGCTCGCCGACGAGAGAGATGGATCGATCACCGCCGGCATGATCGATATGCCCGCGCTGGCCGAGCGGTGGTACGGCACCCGGCAAGGCACCACCTTCAACGGCAAGCTGGCAAGGGTGAGCCGCACCACGCGACTGGAAGACGCGCAGATCTACACGTCATCGCCGGACTTCTTCACGCCGAGCGACTGGGCCCGCTACGATGCGCTCAGCCAGAAGGCCATGTTCCGGCGATTTGGCGGCGACTGCTACCAATATGGCCTGCTCGCATCCGGCCACTGCGATCTCGTGGTCGAAACCTCCCTCAAGTCGTTCGACTTCATGCCGCTGATTCCGGTGGTCGAGGGCGCTGGCGGCATCGTCCGCGACTGGCAGGGGCGGCCGCTGTCGCCGGAATCCGATGGCCGGATCATCGCGGCCGCGAACGACAGCCTGCTCGAGCAGGCGCTCGCGATCCTCAATCAATAACTGCGGAAGCCCTCCTGTCGCGCGGCTCAGACGAGCCGCAACCAGCCATCCCAGCGGGGATCGTACATCACGTCGCGGGCACGCATGTATTTCCAGACGCCGTACTTCTGATAGTCGAAATCCCAGTCCTTGAGCTTCCTGTTCACGACCGCCCATGACGCCCATTTCAGGTCGGCGAGCGCCCGGTTGAGTATCACGCGCGCGACCATCTGCGGCCGCACCTCGCCCAGATATTGCTCGATCAGGGCCTCCGTCAGATGCTCGTCGAAGAACATCTCGGCGAACAGGACGCCGAGCTCATAGCTACGCTCGTTGTTGGAAGCGAACTCATAGTCGATCAGCTTCATCGGCCTTGGGGCGCCTGATTCCGCCGAGATCAGGAAATTGCCCGGCATCGGATCGTTGAAGCACGGCACGAGATCGAGACCCGACGCCAGGAACGCCGACTTGGCCTGATTGTAGCGATGCATCAGCCAGGGCATGTCCTGCGGGAAATGCGCGCCGAGCTCCCTGCCCTGCTCGATATGTTCCTCGATCATGTCGAAGATGGTCTTGGTCTGGCCGAGCTTCGGGCCGGCATGCAGGCGGCGGTAAAGGTCGAGAACGTCGGCCTGGATGGCGGCATCGCCGAAATCGGCATTGGTGCAGGCGCGATAGCCTTCGAGGAACTCGCTGATCTCGAGCCCGTCCGTGGCGTCGAAAAAGATCACCTCGGGCGCAACGCCCATGGCGTGGGCATTGCGCGCAGCCTCGTTGGCGGTCACGCGATCGATGAACATCTCCGAGCCCTCGCCGGGCACCTTGATGAAGTAGCGCCGTCCATCGCCGGATATCTCGACCAGCCAGTTCTGATTCATGAGGCCGCCGACCAGCGGGGTATAGGCCGCCCCCTTGCCGTGCCATTGCGGCACGCGGGCGATCGCTGCCTCGATATTGCGCTCGTGGACTGTCGCTCCCTCGCCGAGCTTCCTGCGGACAGTCATGCGATCCTCCGAAGCATCTCGCCAAAGCGCGGCTCCCGGACCGTCATGCGGCAACGTACGAAGCGCCAGCTGGCGAACTTGTAAAACTCAAAGGTGTTGCGCGCCGACCGCGCGGCGAGCACGGCGCCGATCAGGCCCCAGCGCAGATCATCCGCCATGCCGTAGATGCGGGCGCGGCTGAATGCGCGCTCGTCGAATCCGCCGGCGTTGCGGCTGAAGGCGTCGCGCGCCTCCGGCTCCTGCGCGAAGGCTTCGACGAGGAAGCTGCCGAGGTCCTCCAGCGGGTCGGCCGTCGTGGCGCGATCCCAATCGATCAGGCGAACCTCGCCGGTGTCGCTGATCAGAATGTTCGAGACATTGCCATCGCCATGGATTGGCACCGGTTTGATGTCGAGTTTCCTCAAGGCATCGGCCGCAAAACGCAGCTCCTTGACCAGCCATTCCGCATCAGACGGCAGTTGCGCCTTCGCGGTCTTTGCCGCCTCGTAGAAATGCTCGATCTCGTCGAAGACTCCCATGCGCCGCGGCAGAGGCGCCCCTGCCTGGAACAGGCGCCGCGCCGCGATGACCGCGTCGACGATCTTCGGCTCCAGCATCCGCTCCAGCGTGCCGACCCGCCAGCCACGGTTGAGATCTTCCATGACCAGAAGTCCCGCGTCCGGATCCGCCGCAAGCACCTTGGGACCGATACCGAGATCGGATGCGCGCCGGGCCGCTTCGAACGCGCAGGCAACGTCGATGTAGAGCTTGGCATCCACATCCATGTTCTTGATGAAGATGCTCTCGCCGCTTCCGTTCCTGGTGGCGCGCCAGGGAGCGCCGTCGACCCCGCGCCAGCTTGGCGAGGCGAGGACCGGAATGGCGGGCTCGATCACGATATCGCCCGTCCCCCATCCCGGGAGCCCGGCAATGTAGTTCCGGACCGTGGCGATTTGCGTTCCAGATTGGCTCATGACGACTTCTGATCTCTCGCGGGTGTCGTTCGGCCCGCCTGTCGCGGGCCTCCCGGTTTGATGACAAATTCGATCAAGACAGATGCAAAAGGGATGCCTCGCACTCCACCAAATCATGCCCTTACGGCAGCGGCACTACCCCGACAGGGGCGACTTTCGCTATCCGGACACTGATCCAGAACGCCATTTGTCGAGGCCAAGATGTCTGCTGCGGAACTGATCGGGATGAGCCTTGCGGGGCTGACGGAGGCCTACGCATCGCGCGCATTGTCGCCGGTGGAGGTGTTGCGAACCGTGCTCGGCCATGCCGAGGCGGTCAATCCCGCGATCAATGCGCTGTTCTGCTTCCGTCCGGAGCAAGCCATCGCAAGCGCGCAAGGCTCGGAAGCGCGATGGAAGGCGGGAGCCGCGCTGGGTCCGCTCGACGGCGTCCCCATGACGGTCAAGGACAGCGTCGCCATGATCGGCTGGCCCTATTTTCACGGCATCGGCGCCAACCGTGCCCTGCCGCCGTCCAACTACGATTCGCCGCCGGCGATCGCGCTCCGCGAGGCCGGCGCGGTGATCTTTGCCAAGACCACGATGCCGGATTGCGGCCTGATGGCGTCGGGCATCAGCTCGCTGCACGGCGTTACCCGCAACCCCTGGGGGCTCGCCTGGAATACCGGCGGCTCGTCGGCCGGCGCAGGCGCCTCCGTCGCCGCTGGCGCCGGCTATGTTTCCGTCGGCACGGATATCGCGGGCTCGGTCCGCCTTCCGGCCGCCCATTGCGGACTGGCCGGACTGAAGCCGACCCATGGCCGTGTGCCGCATTTGCCGGCCGACACCATGCGCATGGCAGGCCCGATGGGTCGCAGCGTGGATGATATCGCGCGCCTGCTGACCGTGCTGACGCGGCAGGACGAGCGCGACACCTGGAGCCTGCCCGCCGATGGCGTGCGCTATCACGAGCATCTGAAGCGCGACGTGAAGGGACTGAAGATCGGCGTCCTCACCGACATGGGCTTCGGCATGAAGGCCGAAGCTACGGTTCGCAGCGCGGTCGATGCGGTCGGCAAGCTGCTCGCCGGCGCCGGCGCGATCGTCGAGCCGTTCACCTCTCCGCTCACCGACGACGCCTATGCGCCGATCGACCTGTTCCTCCAGGTGCGCGGCTATCTCGAATATGCATCGCTGCCGCCGCATGGCGACACCGCACGCGACATCAATCCCTACGTTCGCGCATGGTGCCTTGGCGGGGCGAAACATTCGGGCGCCGACCTCTACCGGGCGCTGGGCCAGATCGCCAAGATGAAGGCGGCGCTGCTCGCGGCCTTCGAGGGCTGGGACTATGTCATCGCCCCGACGCTGCCGGTGGTGAATTTCCCGGCCGAGGAGCCCGGCGTGTCGCGTGAGATGCCGCTCGCGCACACGCTGTTCACCGCCATGTTCAACCAGACCTGCCAGCCCGCCTCCACCGTCTGCATGGCATTCGATTCCCGCCATCTGCCGATCGGCGTCCAAGTGACCGGGCACCGCTTCGACGATCTCGGCGTGCTGCAGGTGACCAAGGCGCTGGAGGACATGCGCTCGTTCGCGATGGACTGGCCGTTCAAGCCACGGCCCTGAGCGCTCAGGCCGCGGCCTGCGCCGGCTCGCCGTCGAGAAGGTGGCAGGCGGCGAAGCGCCCCGGCGCGTGTTCGACCAGCTTCGGCGTCTCCAGCCGGCAGCGGCCGAACGCCTTCGGACAGCGCGAGGCAAAGCTGCATCCCGCCGGGATATCGATCGGGCTCGGCGGCTCGCCCTCCAGCAAGAAGTCCGCCGGGTTGAACGGCTTCTCCTCCAGCGTCGGGGCGGCCGAGAGCAATGCCTTGGTGTAGGGATGCTGGGGATCGAAGAACAGCTCGCGGTTGTCGGCGATCTCGACCATCTCACCGAGATACATCACGGCAATGCGCGTGCAGACCCTGCGCACCATTGCGAGATCATGGGAGATGAAGACATAGGTGAGGTCGTTCTTCTCCTGCAGCTTCGAGAACAGGTCGATCAGCCTTGACTGCTCGCGTTGATCCATCGCGGACAAGGTTTCGTCGAGGATCAGCAGCTTGGGATCGAGGATCAGGGCACGCGCGATCGAGATGCGCTGGCGCTCGCCGGTGGAGAGCGTGTTCGGGAGCTGGTCATAGAGCTCGGCGGCAAGACCGACCTCGGCCATCGCTGCGATGACCCGGCTGCGCAGGTCCGCGCGGGCGACATTGCCGCGGATCAGCAGGCTCTCCTCGATCATGCGGCCGACGGTGGTGCGCGGCGGCAGCGCGTTGTACGGATCCTGCAGCAGCAGCTGGAATTCGCTGCGGGTGCGGATCAGCTCGCGCGGCGACAACGCCCCGAGCGACGTGCCGTTGAGGACGATGCTGCCGTTGTCGGGAACCTCCAGCCAGGCCAGCAGGCGCGTGAGGGTCGACTTGCCGCAGCCGGATTCCCCGACGATGCCGAAATTCTCGCGCGGCATGATGTCGAGCGTTACGCCGCGCACCGCCTGCACGTTGCTGTAGGTATTGAACGTCCCCCGCTTGCGCGCGCGATAGGTCCGAACAACGTGCTCCACCTTCATCAGCGGCACTTCGTCTTGCGCCTTGCGGCGGGCCAGCGGGCCCTCGGTGGTCGCCCACATGCGCGGCACACTGGCAATGGCCTTGCGCGTGTAGTCGGTCTGTGGCGAGGCGAGCAGGCCGGCAAACGCTTGCTGCTCGACGAACCGGCCCTGATGGAGCACGGCCGTGCGGTCGCCGAACTGGCCGAGCGTGGGCAAGGAAGACGACAGATAGATTGTCGCCATCCTGTGGCGCAGGCACAGGTCGTGGAGCAGCGCCACGATCTGTGCCGCGATGGTGACATCGAGCGGCTGAGTAATGTTGTCGGCGATCAGGACGGCGGGCTCGGCGCAGATCGCGTCCACGATCATCGCGCGCTGCATCATGCCGCCGGAAAATTTTGCCGGGTAGTCCCAATAGCGCTCCTTCGGCGATGGAATCCGGACCTCGCCGAGGAGCTGCACGACCCGCTCGCGGCATTCGCGCGGATTCCATTCGGGCCTGACGCTGTGCAGCTTTTCCGCGATCTGGGTCCCGACCGGTATCGTCGGATCGAGCGAGCTTTGCGGCTTGGAGCCGATATAGGCGATGTCGCGGCCGATCCGCACCTCGCGCGCCCCGGCACCGAGAATGTCGTGACCGGCGAACGTGACCCGTCCGGAGCGATACGCCAGACTTTCCGGCAGCCAGTTCGCCAATGCGCGGCTGAGCACGGTCTTGCCGGCGCCGCTTTCGCCATAGATGCCGAAGATCTCCGACGTGTTGAGGCGGAAGGAGATGTGATCGAGGATCGGCGCGGCGCCCGGCGCCGAAGCACCGACCGTGAGGTCGTCGACCTCCAGAATGAGCGAGAGATCCATCTCAGAGACCCCCATAGATGCGGTTGCGCGCCTTCTCGAGCGCCGACCCCATCAGGTTGATCGAGGTAAGCGCGATAGCCAGGAACACGCCCGGCGTGGTCGCGATCCACCAGGCATTGATCAGGTATTTGCGGGAGTCGGCGATGATGCTGCCGAAGCTCGGCGTCGGCGGCTGGATGCCAAGCCCCAGGAAGCCGAGGATCGCTTCGAAGATCATCATGCGTGCGACGTCGAGCACGGCGACGAATGCGATCGGCGGCAGGATGTTCGGCGCGGCGAACAGAAACAGGATCCGCCAGTCCCCGGCGCCGAGCACGCGCAGACCGCGGACATATTCCTTGCCGCGCTCGGTGACCGCGGCGCTGCGCGCCACGCGCGCGTAGAGCGGCCAGCCGGACAGCGCCAGCACGATTATGATGGTCGGCACCGTCGGCCGCGACACGCCGAGAATGGTGATCGCCAGGATGATCATCGGAATCGACAATTGGGCATCGGTGATCCGCATGATGACGGTGTCCCACCATTTGCCCTTGAAGCCGGCGAACAGGCCAAGGCCGCAGCCGATGACAAAGATGAGCAGGACCGTGACGACGCCGACCAGCAGCGAATAGCGCAGGCCGATCAGGCTGCGCATCAGCATGTCGCGGCCGAGCTGATCTGTACCCAGCGGATGATCCCAGGTCCATTTGTCGCCGAGAAAGACCGGCGACATGAACTTGTCCTTCACCACCATCTTGGTCGCACTGATCGAGGACACCTCGGGATAGATGGCCGAGGCCAGCACCAGCGCCATGAAGATGAAGAAACCGATCTTGAAGCTCGGCATGCGCCAGGCGGCGGCCATGATGCGGCGGTTGACGGAACGGATTGGGGCCGCCGGCAAGGCGGGCTCCTCGGCGATGATCGTGGTGGCCGTCATGCTCAGATCTCCACGCGGGGATCGACCAGATAGGCGACCAAATCCACGATGATATTGATGAAGACAAAGACGGCGCTGGTCGTGATGGCGATGCCCTGGATGACCGGAAAGTCGCGCCCGACGACAGAGACCACGGTCAGATTGCCGAGGCCAGGATAGTCGAAAATGTATTCGATCACGAGAACGCCGCCGATCAGCGTCGAAAGCTGGATCCCGAGCAGGTTGACTAGCGGCACTGCCGCGTTGCGCAGGGCGTGCGAATAGACGATGCGGCGGCGAGACAGGCCGCGCACCCGCGCCTCATCGATGAACGGCGCTTGCATGACCTCGCCGAGCGAGGTCGTCAGCGTGCGGATGATGAAGGGGGCGATCTCCACCGCGAGCACGAAGGCCGGCAGGATGACATAGGAAAATCCCTGGTAACCGAGCGCCGGCAGCAGCTTCAGCTTCACCGACAGAAACAGGATCAGAACGATCGCGAGCCAGAAATTCGGAATCGAGACGAACAGCGACTGCATTCCGAACGCCAACGCATTCTGCCAGCGATGCTGGTGCAGCCCGCCCGCGATGCCGATCGGAAACGACAGCAGCAGCGCGAACACGAGCGCCATTCCGCCCAGTTGCAGCGTGAACGGCAGGCGTTCGAGGATGAGATCGATCACCGGCGCCATATCCGACTTGGTCGGGTCAACGTACTGCCCGCCGGTCGCGATCATGCCGCTGCGCGGCCGCAAATAGGATTGCCCGAGATCGCCCTGTACCAGCCCGCGCATGTACCGACCATATTGCACGATGATGGGGTCGCGCAGCCCCATCTTGGTCGCGACCTTCTCGACCACGTCGGCCGGCGCCATGCCGCCGACGATCAGGCGCACGGGATCGCCCGGCACCACGCGCAGCAGCGTGAAGATGATCAACGACGTGATGAAGACGATCAGGATGCCCTGCGCGATCCGCTTGACCAGGAATTCCAGGATCAACATCGAGAAGAGCTACCCTTGCAATTCATGAGGACCAGACCCGACCAGTCCGGCCTGCGTTCGCGAACCGGCAGGCCGGGCGTACCCGGCCTGCCGAGCAATCATCATGCCAATGTTGCCTTGGTCATGTCCTGCATGCCGTTCGGATAGATGTACAGACCATCCAGCTTCTTGCTGTAGGCATGGATGAAGACCGAGGTGAACAACGCGAGCGCCGGGGCCTTCTTGGCGATGGTCGGCAGCGTCTCGGTCTGCAGGATCTTCTTGCGCTCCTCGATTGTCGTGGCGTTGCGCTCCTTGTCCAGCACCGCGTCGATGTCCTTGTCGACGATGCCGGTGATGCGCTTGGAGGAGGAGTGGAAGTGGGTGCGCAGGACAAGATCCGGCTCGGGCGAGCCGGTGCACCAGCCGCAGTCGATCATGTTGCCCTCACCGCCGCCGGGCTTGTCGTAAAGCAAATTACCCCACGCCGCGACTTCGAGCGTCTGCAGATTGACCTTGAACCCCTGCTCCTGGAGCATGCCGGTAATCAACTCGGCATATTCCTTCGTCTTCGGATAGAAGCCGACCGACGTGTAATAGGTGAGCTCGGGCAGGCCCTGGCCTTTGGGGAAGCCGGCCTCCGCGAGCAGCTTCTGCGCCTTGTCCGGATCGAATTCAGGATAGTCGGCCACCTCGGCATAGCCGAACTTGACCGGCGAGATGTGCGCCTTGGAATAGATGCCGGAGACGCCGAGCACGTCGAGCACCTGCTTGCGGTCGATCGAGTAGCATGCGGCGAGGCGAATGCGCGGATCGTCGAACGGCTTCTTCGAGCAGCGGAAGAACAGGTATTTGTTCTCGACCGAAACCGCCTTGTGGATGCTGAAGCGGGCATCCTTCGAGATGGTCTCGACCTGCTCCTGCTCGAGCCGCTCGATGATGTCGGCCTCGCCGTTCAACAGCGACAGCGTGCGCGTCGTGGTGTCACCGACGAAGTGATACTCGACACCCGGGATCTTCGCTGCGCCGAGGAAGAAGTCGGGATTGGCGGCGAGAACGGTGGTGTCGCCTTTCTGCTCGACATATTTGTAGGGGCCCGTGCCGTTCATGCGCGCCGAGAGCTGCGCCTTGTTGGCAACGTCCTTGGCCGACATGATCGGCAGGAAGGACGACAGGTAGTAGTAGAGCGTCGCCGGATAACCCTGCGCCTTGGTGTTGATGTGGCAGGTGTAGTCGTCGACGACGTCGACGGTGACGAGACCGGGGTACCACTGCGCCGGACGATCGGGTTGGCAGCCATATTCATAGGTCGCCTTGACGTCGGCCGCTGTGAACGGGGTCCCGTCATGAAATTTGACGCCCTTTCTGAGTTTCACCTCCATCGTATAGGTGTCGATGGGCTTCATCGATTCAGCCAGCTCGAAGATCAGCTCGTCCGGCTTCTCCGGCCGCATCGGCGCCCGCGTCAGATAGCCGAACACGAAGCCCTCGACGATGAGCTGGCCGAGATTGGTATGGGTGGTTGGGTCCCAGTTGCCGGTCAGCGCTTCCGCGCCGAGAAAGCGCAGTGTCTTGCCTTCGGCGGCAAAGGCGGAATTCACAAGAAAGTCGGGATTGACCCGCCCGAAGCCGAACGCCGCGGCCCCGGCCAGTCCCCCTAACATCAAGTCTCTGCGGTTGATCATATGGTAATCCCTCGATGATTTCGGCAACGCTGAAACTGCTCTCGAGGCCGTAAGGCACTCAGCCGTTTCGATCGTCTTGCACAAATCGTGGCTTTCACGCCTGCAAAGCCTAGACCAAAGGCCGCAATCGCCCGATTCCTGCTGCTCCACGATTCCGTTGCTGACACTCCCGGGGCGCCTCAGTCGCGCACGGAGATTTTCCGCTCCCGGAAGCATGGCGCACAACGGCAAGGCAAGGACGCCTTTCCAATGTGCAGCACACAAATCATGGATGCACAGAGCAGCAACGCCATGCAGGCAACCATATGATCACGCTCGCGGAACTGAACGGAATCCCAGCATTGGAACAGCGTATTGCTCCGGCCGATCATCCCATTCGCGGCGTCATCTCGGATCTCGACGGCGTCGCCTATCGCGGCGACACTCCGATCGACGACTCCGTCAAGGCGTTTCGCGGATGGAGCGAGCGGGGCCTGCCCTATGCGTTCGTCACCAACAATTCGACGAAATCCGCCGCGCAATTTGCTGCCAAGCTGAGCCGCATCGGCATTCCGGCCGAACCGTCACAGGTCTTCACGACGATTTCGGCGGTCACGTCCCTGCTCGAACGGCGCTGGCCGCGCACCACGCCCGTGTTTGCGATCGGCGAACGACCACTGCTCGAGGCGATCGAGGACAGTGGCTATCACCTGACCGACGTCGAGCCCAAGATCGTCGTGCTCGGATTCGATGCCACGCTCGACTACGCCAAGCTGCGCACCTCGGTCAGGGCCGCACTCGCCGGCGCAACCATCATCGCCACCAATCCCGATGTCCTGACGCCGGTTCATGACGGCTACGATCCCTGCGTCGGCGTGATCACGGCCGCGGTTGCAGCAGCCGTTCCCAATACGAAGCCGATCGTGCTAGGGTCCGGACTCAATTGAGCCACCAAGTTACGGCTGCGGCGATGAAGGCGCCAGCAAGGAAATTTCTTGCGAGTTTGTCGTAGCGGGTAGCGATACGACGGAAGTCCTTGAGACGAGCGAACATGCGCTCGATCAGGTTGCGCCGGCGGTAGAGTCTTTTGCTGTAGGGGATCGGCTGGCTGCGGCTGGTGGTGGACGGAATGACGGCCTTGGCCCCGTGCTCGGCGAGGAGCATTCGCAAACTATTGGCATCGTAGGCTTTATCGGCGATCAGCCGCTGGATAGGCCCCGC
>NZ_JAGKJL010000094.1:0-20122 GCF_020329495.1 Bradyrhizobium australafricanum
AAGCGCTCATTCAGGATGTTCCAGTCGATCAGCGCTGCCAACCGCACCAGCGGATGACCCATGTCGATGATCTGATCAAGCGCCGGAAGCAACAGGTCTTTCTGGCGATCATCCCGCGGCTTGCTCATCGCATTCCCCAATGTCGACGACGCCGTCAGGGAATCACGAATCACCCAAAAGCAAAACCTAAAACGCAAGAAAGCGAGGTCCAATACCCCGCTTTCCTGCAAAATCGAATACTACATCAAGACCAATTCTGCTTATTTCTCAAGTCAATCCGCTTTCTTCACGGACGACTTGTGACGGCCATGTCAGCGAGGAAGATCAGCAAGAGGCCGAGACAGAACAAGGGCGTGCATTCTCCACCCATTTCACGCATCTCTGGGCGCGTCAATCCCAAGCGGACTGCAACTACGCTGTTCTCAGCGCTGAACGTTAGCGGCGACGTGACAAGGCGCCCGTCGGTATCGGCCGAGCAGACGCCGTCCCTGTCTTATGTCACGCGCCGCTAGACCTAACCTCAGTGGCCAGCCACGGCCTCAACTTGCGATGGTAGCCGTCCCGAGGGATGGGCCCCCAGGCACGTCGAGGGTCTGCATTCTTCGTGCCAGGCAATAATCGGCAGTGCGCACCGTGCTTGTGTTGGCTTTGTCCACTTTGCGACCTGGTCAGGTCGCGATCCTTGCACTCAGGCCTGTCCGCAGCGGCGTCATATCCACGTTGTCCTCTCGGTAGCTATGATCCGCAAGCTGAAGGAGCTGCGTCAGGAGATGAGGCGACGGATGCACCAACGGCTCCGCGACCAGCACAGGTGGTTGGCCGCGGTGCTGCGTGGGCACTACGCCTACTTCGGCATCCCTGGCAACAGCACCTGCCTATCGCTAACCGTGGGTCACCGTTTCGGATAGGGGATATACGTCCACCGAGTATGCTCGAATAAGCGCTCCGAATTGACTATCGTCGGAGACTGGATGTATTTCCACCTGGATCGAGACGGGCGTCAGGAATGGCGTTGGACATTGTAAGCGGCGAATAACTACAAAATTGCCAACTCTGGCGAAGGCTATCGCCACAAGACTGATGCTGTCGCTGCCACTGGGCTGGTCCAAGATACGAACGACAACACTCCGATCAAGGAATGAAACCCACCACTGAACGGCCGTACACTGCCGTTTCTGATAGGGGATGTAAGTCGCCGAACGTGGTCAAATGAGAGGACTTCGGAACTGACCGTCGTCGGAGACTTCCAATGTATTTCGAACTCTACCGAGACGTGCGTGAGCAGTGGCGCTGGAGGTTGCACGCCGCGAATGGGCCGAGTATCGCAAATTCTGGTGAAAGCTACCGCAACAAGAATGATGCTATCACTGCCATTAATATAGTCCAAGCTACAAATGACAAGACTCCGATCCGGGAAGAAGGAAGCCGCTAACATCGGTGATGGCTGCGACGTTATTCGCTACGTTCGAGCCGAAGCGTCAGGGCGCGATCATCAGTTTCCTTGACAATAATTCCACCAATTTCGACGGCCTGAGCGAGCTTGAAAACTTGGTGAAGCGGATCGGCCCTCCGAAATGGCCCTGGACGATTGACGCTGCTTTAGCCGCGCGGGGCAATGCAATTTTTGAAAGGGATTCCGCTGAAGGGGGATGTGGCGGGTGCCACGGGATAGAAGACGGAGAGCAACGCTTTCCATTCGTCAAAACGTGGAGAACTCCGGTCGAGAACGTTGGTACCTGATACACGAGAATACGACATCCTCGCCTGGAAAGCGAATACGGGCGTGCTGAAGGGAGCGTACATTCCCTTCGCGACCGCCCCCCTCAAGGAGAACGATGAGATTCTTAACATTCTTGCGATCTCGGTCATTGGTTCGATCGCGGAACACGTGTTGGCCGGCGGCGCCCCTTCAACAATGCCCGGGTGGCAGCGGCGCCAGATCCGGGATCGTCGGACACACCGGAGTCTCTGGGGTTGGTGCGGCTACAGTCATTCTCGTTCGCACGAACTTGGCCGCCTTACGATCGGTGGCGACCAAGCGTTAAATTTCAACAGAAATCACCGACGAGATCTGGTAGTCGACATGGCAAGTTCTCGATGTTTCAAACGACCATTGGCACCATGGTTGCCGGAGTTGCTTAGGGCGCTATTACTGCGGGTGGATCACACACAAAAAGCGACCACGACCGCGATCGCTTTCTCGATTCATTGGATCGCGTTCACGAATGAGTTTCGCCTTGCGAGAACTTAAGTGCCTCACTCACATCGGGAGGGGCTTGACATCCAGGCGCCACTCGACGCCATCGTCGAAAATAGCGACGCTTCGGGAATGCGCTATCTCGGCGGCAAGGGCCGCATCTATCAGCGTCTGATTTCCATGATGCCTCCGCACCGGGTCTACATCGAGACGCACTTGGGTGGCTGCGCAATCCGGCGCGCCAAACAGCCCGCCCAGCGCAGCATCGGCGTGGAGATCGGCCGCTCCGTGGTCGCCAAGCGGCGGCTGGATCCCAGGCGGAGATCGTGTATGGCGACGCGCTCGAATTCCTGAAGACATACGATTTCGTCGGCGACGAACTGGTGTACTGCGATCCCCCTTATCTGCCCGATACCAGGCAGCGGCGGCCAAAGGCCTACTCGGGTCGACTATCGCGAGAACCACCATGTCGAGCTCTCGCCGTCCTTAGGGCTCTGCCCTGCCCAGTCATGCTCTCAGGCTACCCGTCCCAGCTCTACGACGCGGCTTTGCTCGGATGGAGAGGGGGCGAGATCGACGCGGCGACGCACGTCGGCGCAGTGACCGAGATCGTGTGGATGAGCTACGGCACGCCGCTGGTGCTGCACGACCATTCGTCACGTCGGTCGCGGCTTCGGCGATCGCAAGGCCGCCGTTAAGCGCCGCCGCATCCGCCTTGTCTCGCGAATCCGGACGCACCTTCCTGAGGGCGTTACAGGGTACGGCCACGCGGACACCAGCGTCGCTCGTGATCTTCGAGGAGGAGGGAAGCGAAAGGCTACCGATCATTATGCTGACCCGTCGCGTCGGCTCAGTGCGGCGGCAACATCCAGCGAAGCTCGATTGCGTCCGGCTCTCTCCGCAATCGCCTGGTGCAGAAGGCAGCGATGCTGAAGCCGCAGCCGTCCTCCATTCAGTGCCAGCGCGTCGCGACGCTCCTCGACGTGCAGCAGCGCCCCGACGGCGGGGATTCGGCTACGGTGCTTCTGTTGCGCCCCGATCAGATGCGCTTCTGGTCACGCTCGGCTGCGCTACGGGGCGCCGACCGCCTCCTTGCGAGCGCCGTATTCTCGCACCCTGATTCCGGACCGCGGCAACCGGGCGGCAAATCGAAATGAGCAGAAGGCCAACGATCGGCGAACTCCGTTGGCCCGCGACTCCTGCATTCGTCGAGGCAGCGCAACTGCTTGCCGAAAACGTCGTCGAGACAATGACCAACGCGTTGTGGAGGGGGTACGACAGCCTGCGTGCCGACGTCCTGGCCGTGCTTGGCGAGTACGCGCCGGGCGACGAGATGGAGCGTCAGGTCACGCAATTGCTCCACCTCGGCGTGACGGATTCACCCGCGGGCTTCGAGCCTTTCCGCTGCAGCCATGCCAACCGCGAGTTCGTGAGCAAACTCCCTGCGCCGGCCCAGGCCCCGAAATACGATCTGGCGTTCGTGCGGCCTTGCACCTTCGGAACGCTCGACCGGTGATGCCGTACGCTGGCGGTCATTGAACGAACCCGCTCCGCGGGAGGGCGAGGCCATTTATCTGAGAGGCATCTGTTTGAGAGGATTGGGCCGCAAGTCCGTTCCTCTTAATCCAGGAGTGCCTCATGGCCACGATGAGTTCGAGCCCGCTGCGCCGCCGCATGATCGAGGATATGACGCTGCGCAACTTATCACCGTCGACGCAGCAATCCTATGTGTACGCGGTTGCGAACTTTAGCCGACACTTCGGCCGATCACCTGACAAGCTCGGCCTTGAGCAGGTGCGCGCGTACCAACTGCACCTGATCGGGTTGAAGCGGTCGTGGACTCACATCAACCAAGTGACGTGCGCGTTGCGCTTTTTCTATGCGGTGACGCTCGGGCGCAAGGAGGCGATTGAGAACATTATTTCGGCCCGCGAGCCGATCAAGCAACCGCTGGTGCTGAGTGCGGAGGAAGTCGCCCGTTTCCTGGAGGCTGTACCGGCCCTGCGCGACCGCGTTGCGCTGGTGACGGCCTACGCTGCCGGGCTACGGGTCGGCGAGGTCAGCCGCCTGAAGCCCAGCGCGATCGACAGCAGCGCATGCTGATCCTGATCACCGCCGGCAAGGGCGGCAAGGATC
The DNA here is from genome assembly GCF_020329495.1 of Bradyrhizobium australafricanum. Lineage (NCBI taxonomy): Bacteria > Pseudomonadati > Pseudomonadota > Alphaproteobacteria > Hyphomicrobiales > Nitrobacteraceae > Bradyrhizobium > Bradyrhizobium australafricanum. The sequence continues at coordinate 4,334 of NZ_JAGKJL010000094.1, forward strand.
GTTACGTGATGCTGTCGCCGCGGCTGCTCAGCATCCTGCGATCCTACTGGTGTCTGGCCAAACCGCGCCATTGGCTGTTTCCGGGGCGCAATCCGGACGATCCGGTGAGCGTCGCCACGCTGCAAGAGGCTTGCCGCAAAGCTCGGCAACATGCCGGCCTCGATAAGCGGGTGACGGCACATGTTCTGCGGCACAGCTTTGCTACTCACCTTTCCGAGCGCGGGACTGATATCCGGCTCATCCAAGTCCTTCTTGGCCATGCGCGATTGTCATCGACGGAGCGCTACACGCAAGTCGCAACCAATCTGATCGCACGGGCCAGAAGTCCGCTCGACGATCTCGACGCACGATTGAGATCTCGGCCCGAGTAGGTGCCCGGCGCACGTCCGGCGTTCGAGGTGGCGGACATCTTCCGCCAGCACGGCGACGCGTTCCGCGTCGCCCACGCCGGGCACCTCAGCCGATCCCAGCTGCGCGTGATGGGCGCCATCGAAGCGTGCCGGACTGCCGCGCTCGGTGGTCACGTCGAGTGCTGTGTCGACTGCCGGCACCAGCGGATCTCCTACAATAGCTGCCGCGACCGTCATTGCCCGAAGTGCCAGAGTACGGCAGCCCGCGAGTGGCTCAGCGCCCGCGCTGCCGACCTGTTGCCGGTCGAGTACTTCCATGTGGTGTTCACGCTGCCGGCGCCGGTGGCGGCGATCGCCTATCACAACAAGGCGACCGTCTACGCGATGCTGTTCGAGGCAGCGGCTGAGACTTTGAAGACGATTGCGGCCGACAAGCGGTACCTCGGCGCTGAGATCGGTGCGATCATGGTGCTGCACACCTGGGGCCAGACGCTGACCCATCACCCGCACGTCCACTGCATCGTGCCGGGCGGCGGGCTGTCGGCGCACGGCGATCGCTGGATCGCCTGCCGACCGGGCTTCTTTCTGCCGGTGCGCGTGCTGTCGCGTCTCTACCGCCGGCTGTTCCTGGAGAAGCTGAGGGCTGCTTATCGTGCCGACAAGTTGCGTTTCTTCGGCAATCTGAAGCACCTCAGCGATCATTCAGCGTTCGATGCAGTCCTTACGTCGCTGCGCCGCATCGAATGGCTGGTCTACGCCAAGCGACCTTTCGCCGGCCCCAAGCAGGTTCTCGCCTATTTGGCTCGCTACACGCACCGCGCTGCCATCTCCAATCACCGGCTTCTCGCAGTCGATAATGACGGCGCCACCTTCTCTTGGCGCGACTATCGCGACGGAGCACGGATGAAGTCGATGACGCTCGCGGCCGACGAGTTCATACGCCGGTTCTTGTTGCACGTCCTGCCCGATGGTTTCCAGCGCATCCGCCACTATGGATTTCTCGCTAACGGGCATCGCCGTGCCAAGCTCATGCTGATCCGTCGCTTGCTTGCGGCAACGCCGCCTTCGATTGCTGATCAGGCGCCCGAGCAGCAGCCTGCGTGCGCAGTCGCAGACACATCCGAACGACCGCCATGCCCCTGTTGCGGAAGCCGCATGGTCGTTATCGAGATCCTTCCCGGACCTCGTCGGGGTAATCGGACGCCGGACACCTCATGAACCCAATCGCGCACGATAGTTTTCGCCGATATCACTGCTACCACCGCTCTGGCCGACAGCGGGTCGGTGCTCGCCCAGCCATGCTGCAATTGCCGTTGCAAGCACGATTCCGCTCTTATTGCACACCGAGCCGGCCGAGCCGACTCGGCTGCGCACCAATCTGTCCATTTACCCATCCCCAACTGATCGCGGATCGCGCACGTCTGCGGCGCCCTCAATCCCCATAACCGCTTGAGCTCCCGGCCCGCGGCTTCGTTCAACCCGGCTTGAGCTGCGTCGCGCTCGTGCCTGTGTCGCGCATCCTCAAGCGCGACCCAGCTCAACCCTAAAGATTCCAATGTTCTCATTTGGGTTGGCATGTGACGAAGCGCGTCATGGGAAGCAGGCAGCACGATGCATTCGCGCTGCAAGGGATCAGCAGGTTCCCAATATTGAAAGCCTCGTGCGGATAGCTCTTGATGCGCGGTAGTATTAGGCTGTTCGACCACACGCTCCACTCGTTGACTGCATGCACCGAAATCGCCCGCACCTCATACGTCATTGTTCCAAGAGTAGCCATCGCGTGAGAAGGTTCCGTATGGATCGCTCGAACGCCAAATCGGAGCGTTTGCCGATACAGGCGCAGCAGACGATGGCCTGGCTTCATTCACAGCCTGCCTGAATACATTATGATCCTCCTGTGTGCGGACGTACCCCGTTGGGGAGCCCGGCGAGCCGGCACCGTTTATCCGATTGGAATCCATAATGCTCTCCTTGCTCTTGTTCGAACAAAGCCTCTTGCCGATCCGTCCAGCAGGTACCCGACTTCGCGACCAGTCCAGTCATAGGTGGCATCGGCTTCTAGAGACCAGGTTCGAACGCCAGGAAGGTTGGCTTTCGAGAAGCAGACTGGAATCTCGACATAGAGATCTTGATTCGTTGCATGCTTCCGATGAAAGTCTGTGATCGTAACGAACTCGTCGAGGAGTGCCCCTTTTCGACACGGCTAGATATCGTGTAGCGCCGCGCCAAAGCGCGGCCTCAGTCCCTTGCGCGTCGCCATGCTTAATTGCCTCATCGTTGCCCCTGCGCTTCATTGCTATTGGGAAGCAATCTATGTGAGGCAACAACTCAGCATTCAAGAGCTTTCTGGCGACGCAATGCGTTTACGTTTTTGAAAGGGTTCGCTGCTCGGTCCGATACGCGAGCGCCGAGCCACGTCGCTTACTGACTTCACTATACAGCGCGGGCGCGGTAGGGACAGCGTCGGCTTCAATCGGCCTAACCTGCCCCTGAATTTTCATCCAGCGGCAGTTAGAGTCTCGGGGGGTTGTACGCCTTGCGGCGCGGTGGAAGCAACGGGCGATCGGCGGAGCTGGTCGGGGTTGCGCAGCCGAGCGCCCGTTGCGGTGAGAGAGGCGGCGTAGGCCGCGGGCGTGAGGTATTGCAGCGAGGAATGGGGGCGTTCGCCATTGTAGTCGGCGACCCATGCCGCGAGTTTGGCCCTGGCATCGTCGAGACCGAAGAACAGCGTCTCATTCAGGAGCTCGGCACGCATCCGGCCGTTAACAAACGAAACTTGCTGGCGATTCCGACTTCGAATTGATGCCACACACTGTCTCGGCGCGATGATCACGCCGTTCCGGGCGGCTTTTTCATGAGCCCCGTCGATAGCCCGACAAATCCTTGCCGAAGACCTTCGGAGAATTCTCCAATTCTCCGAAGCTCAGTGCCTTGCTGGACTACATCAAAGTCAGAGATCGTTACGTAGGCCCACCACCTACGGTGATGTGGTCCATATTCGAGGCTAAATTTAATGTCTGTCACCTGCGCATCTTTATCGTCCGGATCGTGATGGATTAAGCGGATGACAGGTAGCGCTCTCCCGAGCCTGACACCGATCAAGGTGTCGGCCAGATCGGCAATGCCCTTTATCTCTTCGAGCGCAGCCTTCGCGCCATCGATATCGTCATCCGTCTCCGATGCCGCGTTGAAAGTGCGGAGACGCTGGATTGCTCGAACGGGGTCCATTGCCAAGCCTCCCGACCGGGCGACGCTAGTCCCGAAGCTTACGATGGCTCATTAGCATGAACGTCGAAGGAGCTCCGCTCTAGCTGCCAGTATTGGTGGGGTCCACCGTGCGCAATCAGGGTTGATGACATGCCTATCCGATGGCTCCGAAATTGCTGGATGGTCGCTCACGGCCACTGCTTGGGAGCGCAGCAACATGGATGGTTGGATAGTGACGGTCGCCGTCTTCAAGGAAGACGGCGACGACGACGAATTCAGGCACATAACCTACGTGGTTGCCGTCGCTGACCCGGCGGAAGCGGTGAAAATGACCATAGCTGAGTCCGGCGCAAAGGCCGCAATGCTCAACTGCCCGATCGAAGAGGAGCAGCTGCAAAGGCTCGGCGTGAAACCTGGTAGACTTATGGTCGTGCACGATGAGCAAATTGATCCACTCATGTCGCGACGACGTCGACATCACTAGATGCGCGTCCGATCTCGTCCAGCAGTGTCCGGTTGTCAGCATTCCCGTTCGAAAAGCCACGCTAACAGTAGCGGCGCGCGTGTGAAAAGCGCGCCGTTTTGGCCTCTCGCGGCGCGTGTGAATGTCTGGCACGCGGCTTGCTGAGCCAGGCACGGCTTGGTCTTTCTTGAATGACCCTCCCGAGGGGCCAAGCCTCCTGCTTAGCGTAACTACGTGCGGGCGGTCCATGCAGCCGTCCGCACGCTTTTGCTTGGCGCCCCCCCCTGACATAGCGGCTGGCACGCGAGTTGCTGGAAAGTCGGCGGGCTTGGTTGCTCATTTTACCCCCAGAGGACCAAGCTCCGCGTAGCCAACTTCGCGCGGGCGGTGCCTCCATCTGCCCGCGCATTTTTTCGCACGCCCTCCCCCCTCGAAATCGGGCCGGGCTCGATCTACGACGCCTTGCCGATCAGTTCTTTTTGCATGCCCTTTGAGATCGCTTTTGATCTCTGCTCCAAGGGCCTTGATGTCGGCTCGGATTGAATCCGTCGCGCGCACGAACTCGTCCTTCTTCACGTAGTTGTCGCGCCCGTAGATTTCGACTTTGCGGACCTTCTTCTCGACGTCGGCGATGTACCGTCGCATGGCTGCACCAACCTCTCCGAAATTGTGGTCTTGGGTTTTTTGGTCTGCATCGAAACGCCGCTCTAGCCCATCGATTTTGTCGATGATCTTTTCGCGTTCCTAGTCGATCTCTTCTCGGACGGCCGCCCGCATTTGCTCGACCGCGCGCCCAAGGCTGAATGCACCGAGTATCCAAGTCCCGATGAAGCCAAGAGCGCCCAGCCCCAGCGTCACCCGTTGGTAGGTCGTCATTGCGTCTCCTAGCCGTCCGCCGAAATGCTAGGATATTCCCAGCGCCCTGCTCCTCACCGTTTGATGATGCGAGCCACGTTTTCAAACGTACGCTTACCGAAATAGAAGCCCATCACCGAAGACTACCGGAACGCTTCTGCACAATGTCAGCTCCCATGCGGCGCAACTTGGATGGGCGCTGAGGGAGCTGGGCATCGGAATAGTGAGCGAGCGCGGTCCTGACGGCGGCGTCACACTGCGACTGACGACCTACCGCAGCGACGCGCAGCTCAGTGTGGTTGCCGATGAGCTGATGGAGGGCATCACGGATGGTTGGCAATCGGCCGACGAGTGCCCGGTCATCGACGGTAGTGAGGAGGCCGAATGATCGTCCGCCTTTCCGCGGTCGCTGCGTTTGTCCTACTCGCGACAGAAGCGTTCGCGCGCGGCGGCGGGCAACGGCCTCTTGCAGGCGCTCAGGCACCTTGCGCTGAGCATAATACGTCCCGTGCCTGTCCTTGATCAGTCCCATCAGCGCGCGCATCGAATACTACGTCTTAGTGCTACCACCTGAACGCAGCCAAAGCCATGATTTGCTTGATGTTCTTGATCTATCAGCGCTTCTTGAGTCGCTGGCGCTCCCTAGCGGAATCCCACCCATCTTCCTTGAGCGAGGTCACGACGGCGAGCAGGTCTGACAGTGGCCGAGCCGGTCGAGTTTCCACATGTCCAGCACGTCGCCTCGCCGGACGAATTCGAGCGCCCGCGGCAAGCCGGTGCGGCCGTCCTTCGCGTCCGAGACGTGATCCTCGAACACGTGACGCGGATCAACGCCGGCGGCGAGCAGCGCATCGCGCTGCAAGTCCGAGCTTGGGGGTCGGAGTCCGGCGTTGGCAGCGCGTGGCGGCAGGGTTTTCCGCGTATTTTTCGCCACCAGGCGATTAGCTTAGGGGGCTACTACAAGATTCGGTAGCTGGCTAAAGCCAAATTGAGGCCCTAGGGTCCGGCCGCCCGCCGGAAAGTTTGCCGATCCTCCAATGGCTCGGTATCAAAACGTCAAACTCACTGTGATGAACCACTAGCTATGGCGTCGTTCGTGAAGAACCAGCGCGGCGCCCGGCTCAAGCGATGTTTTCAGCCGGGAGGGTATCGAGGAATGTGCGGATAGTGACGCGTAAGAGTTCAGCGATGTCTGCAACAAATACCGGATCACCGCGCTTGACGGGCCGAGTCGTCTTGAACTGCATCAACCCACGTACCTGTCCGTTAAGCCGGACTTGCGGTTCGGCGTCGACCGTGAAAAGAACTTGAGCCTGCGTTAGATTAAACGGCAAAACCAAAGCTCGAACGCGTGATTTCCGGTCACGTCAAAACCAGGGCTACTATCGCTGCACATTCATGCAATGAGTTCGGTCACCACGACCCTCTCGCCAACGTTAACGGGTGCGTAGTCTGAGCGCATTCATAGCTTGATGAGGCCGCGCTCGGCAGCCATGCAGCGGGTGCTGACTTCGAGGTAGAGACGGCCTGCACGGATGGCTTGCTCACGAGCCCGAGGGCTTTGCCCTAACAGCCGTTGCAGCCGCGCCCTACGCCACTGCTCCACGCGACGAAGTCGTGCAAGGATCGCCGGCTCCTCTACAACGCTAACCCGTTTCTTCCTCGTCACTTCGGCCTCTCCCTTTAAGGTTGTGAACGTGCCGCACGGAGGGAAGAGGTTCCCGGAATGCTACGGAGGTCATGGGCTCAAAATCCTCGATAGTATGCTTGTGGCCATCAGTGCTGGGCGCGTCGTGGCCCCGGATCGCGCGAGCCGAGGAGGATGACCACAATGGCAACGGATGACCTCGAACGGGGACTTCAAAAACTGGCCTCGGACTGCTTCAAAAAGGAAGAACCGTTTACAGCATTCAAGACGTTCCGGAAGCGGGCGATTGCTCTTTTCGGAGACGCGGCGAGACCGCTATTGGACCGAACCTTTGCCCGGGCGCAGCGAAATGCACTTAAAGGCTCGGCGCGTTACCCAAGCCCGACACGTAAACCGAAAGGCTCCGGTTGACGGTCCGGGACGCGCGCCACGATGAGGGCTTAGATGACCCCGCGCTCAACGGCCACGCGACGCGCCCCAACTTCGCGAAAGTGGCGTGCCGCCCGAATTGCTCTCTCATCGTCTCGGGCAGGATCAGCGAGCAACCGCTGGAGACGCGTCCAGCGCCATTCCTCGATGCGTTTGAGCCGTGACAGCATCGCCGGCCGCCCTTCAACGCTGATCAGCATTTCCCTCGTCACCCGTCCGCCCTCGTGAGATTGCGATCCTAGCCCAACCTGCGGCGCGGAGGAAAGGAAAGAGGTTCCCGAAATGACTGGCGCGCGGCGGGACCTCGCTTTCAGCCGCGTACGGCGGCGTCATTAGCCGTACACGTCCGATCCCGTTCAACCGGTCAGGTTGACGACATGCGCGTTCGGAAGCCGCACGAGTAGTTAGCTGGCGTGCTGTGATAGCGCGCAATTTGCTTCCCCTCCTCTTTCTGATCTTTTGGCACGCGGGTTGCTGAGCCATGCATGGCTTGGTCTCTTACTGACTGACCTCGTGAAGGCCAAGCCTCGCATCGCAACTCGCACGGTCGGCGGCCCCCGCCGTCCGTGCGCTTTTTCTGACGGCGCGATGATCAGCCGAGCGCGTGGCATCATGATCGTCTGGCACGCGAGTTGCTCAGAGACGTACACGGGCTTGGCTACTTATTGCATTCGCGCCACCCCCTGCGAGCCGTCAAGCCTGCTAGCGCGGGCAGTTCCGCCAAACACCCGCGCTTCTCTTCTGTCGTGCCGTGGGTCTCACGGCGAAGCACTGTGGAGATCATGGCATGACACGGGAAGAGGCTTTGAAGAACGCCATAGTGGCAGTCAAACAATACTCTCGGGGAAAGATCACAAAGAGCGCCGTACTTGCCGCGATTGAGAAGCTTCAAGCCACTAGGCCGTCACTTAGGCCGCCGCCTCGAAAACGGAAGCTCTCTTTGATAGATCAGAACTGAGATGGCAGCAGGATGGATGGTTTCGGTCGGCGTCGTCAAAGACGGCAAGGTTCGATATGTAACTTATGCCGTCGCTATGGCTGATCAGGCGGAAGCCGTGAAAGCCTCATTGGCTGCCAGCGCCGGTGACGCAACGATCGTGAATTCCGAACTCAGCGAAGCCGATTTGAAGGGCCTTGGGCTGAAGGCTGGCGAGCTTGTGCCCATATACGATGATCGCAACGATCCGCTGATGTCGCGCACGTGGCGACCTATCCGACCGCGCGGCACAAATTAGCGGGCAGCCGCCGGGATCAATGTCACTTGGTCGGAAAGAGCAGTGGCCCATATCAGAAGGTCCCATAATGTCAGACCTCGCACGTAAGGTCCGCCGTATGGCTCGGCAGTGTCCCCCATAAGCTCGAAGCTTTGTGGGCCGGTTTGTCGGACCTTCTCTAGGCATCGGTGCCCGTTGCGCTCGAAAACTCTCATGGCAATCATGCTTCGCACCTCGATCGTTCGGATTGTCCACTCTATCAGTTCGGAGTGATTCGACCAAAAACGAGAGGCCGGCGCAGTGGCCGGCCCCGTCAAACTTCAATGACTTGATGTGCTCAGCGGAAGTACGTTGTGGTCACTTCGATATCCGATTCAAGGGGCTGACGGTTGTTCAAGTGAGCGTCCACAATCCGGCGCGCAACCAACTGCGTAACGATATCGCCGAGATCGCGAGCCGCCGTGAGAACCGTCCAGACCTCAGCAAGTAGCGCTTGGCGCTCTGGCGTGATGGACATTTCCCTGCCCTCCTCAAGCCGAAACGACACGGATAGGAGCCCCGGATATCGTCGCCTCGTATTCACCAATGAACCGGCCATCTATTGACGCTCCTATGTGCTTTTCGATGTACTAACGAGGCGGGCGCGAACCGCCTCAATGAACTCAGCTGCTGTCACCCGAATGATCTCATTGCTCTGCATGGGGTGCCCTCAGCCCAGGTACGCAGCGATGTTTTGGAAGGCGTTGTCGAGCGTTCCGCCGACGCTGGAGACGATGGCAACGATCGCGAGAGCGATGCCGGCCGCGAGCACGCTGTACTCAATCGGGTTGACGCCGCGCTGATCGCGGGCAAAGGGCAGGATCACAGCACCCGTTGCCGGCAAGCGCAGCGGCCGGCGCTGTCTCATCCGATCCGGAGAAAGTGTGACTTCGCATTCGGCATCGCGATCGCGCTCCGTCTCGGCGAGCACGAGCCGCACCTGTTCGCGAGTGGCCGCCGCGAGCCGATGACCTTCTTGCCGACGCCGTAGGCGGAGATGACCTCTTGCGCCACCTGGACGACGTTCTTCTTGTCGAAGTTGCCGGTCTTGTGGTCGACGCTCGACTTGGCCGCCTGCGCCGTGGCGCTCTTGCCGATCAGCATCACGCCATGCTGGTAGGCGACCTGCCGGGTCTCGATGAACCCGGTGATCGCGAGTTGCCCCGCCAGCATGATCGAGCAGGCTTCGTCGGGCTTGAACTGCAGCCGCGTCCACAGCGGCACCTTGCCTTGAGCAGTGGCGACCAGCATGTCGCGCTCCGCCGCCGTGAACCGAAACCAGTGAACCGCCTCGGCCCATTGCTTCTGCACCCAGACCGATTCCCAATCGTCGAACTTGATGCCGTTGACGTTGAGGACCGCGATCTCTTGGGGCTTCGGCATCGATCAGGCCATAGCGCTTGCCCGGTGATCGGGCTGAACGCGGGATGGACGATCTTGTTTTCGTCGCGGACCTCGTCGGCGCGCAAAGCATCGTCATAGAGCCGATAGGCGAGCACCAAGATTGGCAGCACATCGGCGAACCGGGCACTTGAGCATCCGCGGCAACGGCCGCGCGGTCTCGATCAGATGATTGGTGATCGCCGCATGCAGCCGGACCAGAGCCTGACAGCTCATCGAGTCCATGTCGTCGGCTGCGATTTCCTCGGCGTCGGCGAAGGGTTGCTGCAGTCCGTTCTTAATGGCGACAACGTCCTGTCGACTGACGAACGACATGCTCGCGATGATCGCGCCCTCAGTCGCGAGGCAGACTCGAATGCAGGCGCGTTCTTGACCAGCGTCGCGCCGAGCGAGGCGGTCGTCTCCTGATCGAGTTGCGCGCGCACACTTTCAATCTGCTGCAGCGTCACGCCGGAAAGGCGCGTTATGTTGAGGCAGAGATCGAGCGGCGGGCCGAGTTCGTCGGCAACGGCGAGCTTCATCGCATTGGCGCGGGTGTCGCCGATGGCGGTGCGTGCCTCTGACCCCGCCCTGGCCTTTTGGCGGCACCGTCGCGATGAGGTTCTCCAGCATGCGGTCGACCAGCGCGGCGGCCTCGGAGGGGACTTGCCGGTTCATGCTTCGACCCCCGCTGCGGTGGTGGACTCCCGCGACAGAACGCGCAGCGCCTGGGCGCGCATGTTCTCGCTGGCGCTGGTCAGCGCGCCCGCCGTGTCGACGGATGGCGCCCAGCGCCGCGGATCGATGCCGTATTCGAGGAACGTCATGTACGAAGGCGCAATAGCCGCCGAACCGTTCTTCCTCCGTGATTCGGTAGCGCGAGCAGACGACGAGCTGCGGCGGCTGGATCGGCAGTTGCAGGACGCCCGGACGTTCGTCCTCCAGCACGTCGATCAGAAGATTGCGCGCCTGCCGGTAGTCGCGCCGAAACAGGAGGATCTCGCTGTCGGAGGGATAGACGATGCAATAGCCGCGCACATTGAACTCGCGCGCCTGTCGGCCCATGTCCTCGGCGTAAGGCAGCTCCTTCTTCGGGAATTCGTGCTCGACGATCCGCCGCCCGCTCTCTCGCAGTGAAAGCGCGCGTCGTCGTAGGACGCAGGCATGAGCTGGTCGCACCATGCCGATGGCACGTCGAAAATATTCGCCATACGACCCTTAGGGGTACTCATAAAGGCGTAGATGTCGCCTCTGGCGACCAAGCGGAAATCTTGCGATCAGTCAGAGCATGACCGCTCGTGACCTCCAACAGATCTCACTTGGCAGCGTCAACGGATGTGTCTTCTCGGGCCTCTCCACGATGCTCTCATTGCACAAGCCGTAGGTATACCATGATAGGTATTGCAGAGTGGCTCGCATCGATCGGTTTGGGAGAGTACGCCCAGCGTTTTGCCGAGAACGCCATCGATCTCTCAGTCCTCAGCGACCTCACCGAACAGGACCTCAAGGACCTTGGTGTCCTGCTTGGGCACCGGCGCAAGATACTGCGCGCGATCGCAGAACTTAAGGATGATGTCCTAGCATCAGGTCAAACCGGAGCGAAACCAGCGCCACGCGGTAGCGCCGAGCGGCGCCAACTCACGATCATGTTTTGCGATCTGGTAGGATCGTCAGCACTTTCGACCCGACTTGATCCGGAGGACTTGCGCTCGGTAATCGGCGCCTATCACGGCTGTATCGCGGAGGTCATCGCCCGTAATGAGGGTGTCATCGCGCGATACATGGGGGACGGCGTGCTTGCATATTTCGGCTATCCCCAGGCGCACGAGGATGATGCCGAGCAGGCGACACGCGCGGGTCTGGCACTGGTCGATGCCGTGGCCAACCTCCAGTCAGATGTCGGCACCAAGCTACAGATCCGCGTTGGCATCGCCACCGGCATGGTAGTCGTGGGTGATCTGACCGGGGAAGGCGCGGCCAAGGAGCAGGCGGTCATTGGTGAGACACCGAACCTGGCTGCTCGGCTGCAGCAGTTCGCCGAGCCCGGTACGGTGCTGATCTCCGAGCGCACGTACCAGCTCACCGATGGATATTTCAAGTTCCGGTGTCTCGGCTCCATCACACTTAAAGGATGGGCCGAGCCAATACCTGCCTGGCACGTGCTCGGGATAAGCGGAGTGGAAAGCCGCTTCGAGGCGCAGCACAAGACGCGATTGACACCGCTCATCGGGCGTGACGAGGAGATCGAGCTGCTGTCGCGGCGCTGGCAGCATGCCGCGTCAGGCGAAGGCTGCGTGGTGGTTTTAACAGGAGAGCCAGGTATCGGTAAGTCGCACATCGCGCTGGCGCTTCAAGAACGGCTCAGCGTGGAACCACACATTACGTTGCGCCATTTCTGTTCGGCGCACCACACCAACAGTGCGCTGTATCCATTCATCGCCAATCTTGAGCATGCTGCCCGGTTCGAGCGAGGCGAAACGCCGACGGAGAAGTGTGCCAAGCTTGAAGCCCTGCTGTTGCGGTCTGGCGCTGACCCAGACTCTCTGGTGCCGGCTCTGGCCAACCTTCTGTCGCTTCCGGTCAGCGACCGCTACCGCCAGCCCGAGTTGAGTCCGCAGAAGCGCAAGGAGATGACGTTGGCAGCGTTCTTGGCTCAGCTCGGCGCATTGGCGGCGCGGCAGCCGGTGCTGATCATCTTTGAGGATGCCCATTGGGCGGATCCGACTTCGCTGGAGCTGCTCACGGTTACACTGGAAAAGGTGCCGCGACTTCCGGTGCTGATGCTCATCACCGCGAGACCGGAGTTCACGCCGCCCTGGCCTGGTCATGCACATGTGACAACGGTCTCACTTACGCGGCTGAACCGGCGCAACGGGGCGGCATTGGTCGAGCGCGTCACGGCCGGCAAGACGCTCCCAGAGGAGGTCATGGACCAAATTCTCGCCCGTACCGATGGCGTGCCCTTGTTCGTGGAGGAACTGACGAAGGCCGTGCTCGAAACCGGGCTGTTGCAGGAGCGAGACGACCACTACATGCTCAGCCGTCCGTTACCCTCGATGGCGATTCCCGCGACATTGAGCGCATCGCTGATGGCCAGACTCGACCGATTGGCTCCGGTGAAGTACGTGGCTCAGATCGGCGCCGTTGTGGGTCGCGAGTTCTCCTACGAACTGCTGAGCGCCGTTACCAAGTTACCGATGCAGACGCTTGAGGAGGCGCTTGCCCAGTTGGTTCGGGCGGAGTTGATATTCTGCCGGGGTGAGATACCCCGGGCGATCTATACCTTCAAGCATGCGCTCGTGCGGGACGCTGCCGAATCGGGACTTCTGAAGAGCCGACGCGCGGCACTGCATGCCAGCGTCGCTGACGTCTTCGAGCAGCGGTTTCCGGAGATCGTGGAGGCTCAACCCGAGACTCTCGCGCTCCACCTGACGGAGGCTGGACTGTTCGAAAAGGCAGCGGAATATTGGCTCCAGGCAGGCAAGAAGACGGCCATGCGCTCCGCCAACCTCGAAGCCATCGCACACTTGCGCAAAGGCATCGCGGTCTCGGCGCATTTGGCCGACGGTCCAACGAAGGACAGGCTGGAGCTTGATTTTCAGTACGCCCTCGGGCCCTGCCTCATCGCCACCCAGGGCCCGGCCTCGCCCAAGGCTGTGGCGACCTTCACGCGCGCGCGCGAGCTGTGCCAGCGCCTTGGAGATCCTCCCGAGCACCTGCAAATCATGTTCTGGTTGACTACCGCGAGCGTCATTCGTGGTGAGTTGCCGGTCGCCGAGGAAATGATCTCGGCGCTGCTCGATCTCGCGGCGGCGCGGGGCGATCGACCAACGTTGCTCAACGCAATGCGCGGGCAAGGGATGATTCGCCTTTTCATGGGACATCTCGAAGGAGCCGACGAAGTGATCGTTCGGGCTTTCGAAGCATTCGAGGCAAGCAACGAGCAGGACAGATTGGCGGCGCGTGCCGCCGGCCAGGATGCGGGCGTGGCCGACCTTGCCCTGATGTCATGGGCGCTCTGGCTGCTGGGCCGCCCCGATACCGCACTCGCACGATTGGATACCGCCGTTCGGCGTGCCGACGTCATCGGTCATCCGCATTCGCAGGCCTATGGATGCTACTATGCGTCCATTCTCCACGCTCTTCGGGGCGAGTTCCTGGCTGCGCACGGTTACGCCGAACGCTGTCTCGCCTTGTCGGAGGAGCACGGATTCCGGCAATGGAGAGGGTTGGCGCGCGCCGTTCGGGGGATAAGTGCCACCTTTCTCGATCCTTCGTCCGCCGCGCTCGCGGAAATCCAGGCTGCGATGAACGAATATCGCAACGCGGGCTATCAGCTCGGCATCACGGCCCTATACGTTCTCCTGAGCCCGGCCTTGTTGTCGAGCCGTCAGCGCGAAGCCACGCTCGAGCTGATCGAACAAGGTCTTGCCACAACCAGCCGCAATAGCGAGCGGATATTTGAGGCCGAACTGTATCGACTGAAGGCGCGTGTGCTGCTCTTCGATGACGTACCGGGAACCTGCGCCGAGGCGCAATCACTGTTCGAGCGCGCACTGACAACTGCAAGAAGCCAACACGCCAAGGCCCTTGAACTTCGAGTTGCAGTTGACCTCGGCGCCTTGTGGATCGATCAGGGCAGACGCAATGAAGCGCTCGATCTGCTCGCGCCCATCTACGCCTGGTTCGCCGAGGGTTTTGAAACGCAGGATTTAAAGCAAGCAAAGGCGCTGCTCGACCAACTGCAGTAATTCGGCCTGGACTATTGATATTGGAGTCTGGTTCAGCGGTCGGAGAGCTACTTTACTTTGGTACTACGTGTCCGCTCGCTCCTGACATCTATGATACATATCTTTCACCTTTTGCCATCCCTCTTTGTCGTTTTTCTCCGGATGCTGATTTATGAAGTGTGGTCCATCATGCGGGTCGAGATCTGCATGTGCGTGATACCTCTTGATCGCTTGTTCCGCAGCGGCTCTTCCCAACTCTCGCCCGTTATAGAGGTTGCTGTGATTCCACTTGAAACTGATGTGCCCGGGCACCTGGATCTCGACGACTACGCCTTCCCATTTCGGTTCGTCGTACTGCACGTGATATTTGAAGATCCGGACGTCATCTTCGCCAACCGTTGCTGCGAATAGCTGGCAGAGATTCGCCAGGGCATCATGAAGGTCTTTCGGTTTGCGGACCTGCTTTGAATCAACGATCCTGCTGACCCATATTTCGTCCAGCGTATCGTTCGGCGGGTTATGGTGCTCCTGGAGCAGGCTCTCGAAGTTGACGGTGTCGACCAGCGCTCCTTCGCAGTATGTAACCTTGTCGATCTCTACCGTTTCTTCGACAAAGGGAAGGGCTGAACACGCGCACAAGCTGCGCGCGTCGATAGGCACCTTGTACTGTTTGGCTTTTTGGTCGGCTTGCTTGGGCATTTCGCGATTGAAGAATAACGTGAGCTTATGCTCGTCGAGATTCCAGGCGTTGTGAAATATGAATGGTTTAGCCGTTTCAATCGCCTTGAAGTTTATGCTCTTCATGTGCGGATTCCGATGATCTCGCCCGGGTGTACCGATTTGATCTCGCCCAGGATTCCGAGATGATCTCGCCCACCATTCCGATTTGATGTCGCCCGGGGCGCGAGGCGTTCTGGCTGTTTGGTTTCTGGCATCGGTGAAGCCGCGGGGTCAACCTTGAATCGCGGCTTGAGGCCCTTCTTCGTCTGCTGTTGGTCTGCTGTGGGCATGTGGGCAACGCTCTTTGCGTTGTCCAAGCGCAGCGGCATGTCCACAGCGCCACTGGCTCAGGCCTTTCGATCGGGTTTGCGGGTTCGCCGCAGGCTCTCGCCGTTGAGATCGATCCGGTGGGCGTTGTGGACCAGGCGGTCGAGGACGGCATCGGCGTAGGTGGGCTCGCCGATCAGCGCGTGCCATTGATCGACGGGGAGCTGGCTGGTGACGGTGGTGGAGCGGCGGCCGTAGCGGTCCTCGAGGATCTCGAGGAGGTCGTGGCGGGCTGCGGCGTCGAGCGGCTCGAGGCCCCAGTCGTCGAGGATGAGCAGATCGATGCGGCCGAGCGCCCGCAGGAGCCGCGGGTGGCGGCCGTCGCCGCGCGCCAAAGCGAGATCGGTGAACAGCCGCGGGACACGCTGATAGAGCACGGAGCGATTGTCGCGGCAGGCCTTGTTGCCGAGCGCCGAGGCGAGCCAGC
>NZ_JAGKJL010000095.1:0-20121 GCF_020329495.1 Bradyrhizobium australafricanum
ACGGCCAGAGCGGCGATGCCGTGCTCGCCGACAAGGCCTATGACAGCAACGCCCTGCGCGCGATCATCGCGGAAATCGGCGCAACGGCGGTGATCCCGTCAAACCGCACCCGCAGGATCATCATTCCGCACGACGCCGACGCATACAAACAGCGCAACCGCATCGAGCGCTGCTTTTGCCAGCTCAAACACTTCCGACGCTTGGCAACCCGTTATGACAGGCGATCTGACAACTTTACCGGCTTCATCCATCTCGCTGCCGCAATGATCTGGATGCAATGAATGTCGATCGGTCCTAGGGTTGCGCCCGCCGATTTCGGCTCTCGCCTAGTAGCTAACCCCTTGATGATGAGTCGGTTTTCTAGCCTCGAAGAGATGTGTAAATGCCCTAGTGCTTTCGCAGGGACGACAGCCGAGACAAGCCGCGGCCTCTCGGCTCAAGCGCTGGCGTCTCTGGAGTACTGGATCACCCGCATGCGGGTGAAGACACCGAACCGGCTCAGGATCGCGCCACATATTCGGTGTCGTCCTGGCGAAAGCCAGGACCCAGTACCCCAAATCTCAATTGTTGAGCGACACCGGGCCGCGATCCCGCTCATCACCGAAGACGGTGGCTATGGGTCCTGGCTTTCGCCAGGACGACGGCGGTGATTGCCGAGCCTCCCATCGGGTAGTTCGCAATGACGGAGGAGGCCGCAGCGGAGCTTCGCGCGCCCGCTCTACGTCCGGAATTGGCGCCGATAGAGTCCGGACTCGCGGGCCATCCTGTTGGTCAGTTCCTGGGCGCGCGATGTTTCATCCGGCGTCATCGCCGCGGTCTGCGCGACCCAGTTTTCGCGCTTGACCGGGAAGCATTGCGCAACCGGCGTGCCCTTGGGCAATACGCCGTTGAAACTGGTGTCGTGCCAGCGTGCGGGGAAATGAACCCAGCTGTCGTGAAACAGATCGCAATCGACCATGCCGGTCAGCGTGGTGAACGGCAGGTCGAACCGGTTGACCGGATGGGTGAAGAACAGCGAGTAGCCCGGCGGCGCCTCGATGGTCCACAGATTGACGAACTTGATGACGAAGCGGTCGGGCTCGAACAGCGGCGAGCCGACCACCTGGCTTTCGTCGTGGAAGCCGACCGGCGAGCGCGGGAATTCGAGCGCGCCGCCGGCCGGAAGGTCGTTGTCCCAGGTGATCGCGCCATTCTCGACCTTGAGATCGCAGATCAGCGGCAACAGGAAACCCGATGTCATCGCATCGACGAATGGCGGGCAGCGCTTGACGGTATCCTCTTCGCGATTGCTCATCGTATTGAAGGCCTGCGTCGGCATCGCTTTGAGCCATCCGGGAAGCCCCAACGACGCAGGCATCGGCGGCGGAATCTTGCCCTCGAGCTCCGCGGGGCAGCGGAATTTGATGGTGATCGCTTCGTTATTGTTGGACACGGCTTTGGTCCTTGGTTCGTTCAGTGTCGGCGGCGCCCTTGCGCCAGTCGATGCTCGTCTAGCACGCGACGACGGGGCGGAGAAAGCAGCCGCATCGGTCGCGAAGCGAGCCGCGATATCGAGCTATAAGTTGTTGTTATCATGACGGATAAGGCAAAGCCCTTAATCTCCCGGTTCGGCGCGCGCCAATGCTGCTTTTCCGCGTCCCTCCGCTCACCGGTGTGCAAGACTCTGCCGATAGGCATTGGCTTTCGACGCCCGCCGGGCGCATCATCGCCGGCGTCGCTGACGACAAGATCTGCGAGAGGTAACGGAGGTACCATGGCCGAATCGAAGGTTGAGACCGCCAACACTGCAGCTGCCGCGTCCCCCTCCGGCGAGAGCGGCGGCCCCAGCCACCTCGCGGTCGCGACCGTCCGCACCGTGCCGATCGAGCAGGCGCAGTCCCGCATCGAGCACGATCTGCTCGGCGAGGACGACGTGCCGGCCAATGCGCTGTGGGGCATTCACACCAAGCGCGCGGTGATGAACTTTCCGATCACCGGCGTGCCGGTCGGGCACTTCCCGGAATTCGTCCGCGCGCTGGCGCTGGTGAAGCAGGCCGCAGCGCGCGCCAACAAGCGGCTCGGCTACCTCGCACCCGAGAAGGCGGATGCGATCGACGCGGCCTGCACCCAGATTGCGACCGAAAAGGTCTATGCCGAATCCTTCGTCGTCGACGCGATCCAGGGCGGCGCCGGCACGTCGACCAACATGAACGCCAATGAGGTGATCGCCAACGTCGCGCTGCGGCTGATGGGGCGCAAGCCGGGTGACTATCACGCGCTGCATCCGAACGACGACGTCAACATGGCGCAGTCGACCAACGACGCCTATCCGACCGCGCTGCGGCTCGCGGTGATCTTCGCCACCCAGCCGCTGGTGCGCGCGCTGGACGATCTCGCCTACTCCCTCAAGGGCAAGGCGGTGGAGTTCGCCGACGTGTTGAAGATGGGGCGGACCCAGCTTCAGGATGCGGTGCCGATGACGCTCGGCCAGGAATTCGATGCCTTCCACGTGACCGTGAAGGAGGATGTCGCACGCCTGAACGAGATTTCCGCGCTGTTCCGCGAGGTCAATCTCGGCGCCACCGCGATCGGCACCGGCATCAATGCCGATCCGCGCTATGCGGCGCTGGCGGTCGAGGAATTGTCGCGGCTGTCCGGCCAGCCGATGGTGCTTGCTTCCAACCTGATCGAGGCGACGTCCGATCTCGGCGCCTTCGTGCTGTTTTCCGG
The DNA here is from genome assembly GCF_020329495.1 of Bradyrhizobium australafricanum. Taxonomy (NCBI): domain Bacteria; kingdom Pseudomonadati; phylum Pseudomonadota; class Alphaproteobacteria; order Hyphomicrobiales; family Nitrobacteraceae; genus Bradyrhizobium; species Bradyrhizobium australafricanum. The sequence continues at coordinate 2,710 of NZ_JAGKJL010000095.1, forward strand.
CGTGCTCAAGCGCGTCGCGGTCAAGCTGTCCAAGATCTGCAACGACCTGCGGCTGTTGTCGTCGGGACCGCGCACCGGCATCGGCGAAATCCGCCTGCCCGCGGTGCAGGCCGGCTCGTCGATCATGCCCGGCAAGGTCAATCCTGTCATTCCCGAGGTGGTCAACCAGGTGGCTTTCCTGGTGATCGGGCACGACCTCACGGTCACGATGTGCGCCGAAGGCGGCCAATTGCAACTCAACGCGTTCGAGCCGACCATCGGCTATTGCGTCTTGAGTTCGCTGCGCATGCTGACGGCGGCGGTCGATACGCTGACCAAGCGCTGTGTCGACGGCATCGAGGCCGATCGCGAGCGTTGCCGCAGCCTGGTGCAGGGCTCGATCGGCCTGATCACGGCGCTGGCGCCGTCGCTCGGCTACGAGGCCTCATCGCGCGTGGCGCGCCGTGCGCTCAAGGAGAACCGCTCGGTCGCCGACATCGTGCTGGAGGAGAAGCTTCTGACCGAGGCGCAGCTCAATCAGCTGCTCGAGCTCGAGGCCATGACCCGCCCGGCGCGCCGGCAGCCGGTGCCGAGGAGTTGAGGGCGAGGCGCAGCAATTGCGCTCCCTCTCCCGCAAGCGCAGGGCTATCGCATTTCGTGGCGGTACCCTCGTGGCCATCCTTCGAGACGCCCGCCTTCGGCGGGCCCTCAGGATGAGGTCTTGTTTTGCGGCACAATAGTAGACCCTCATGGTGAGGAGCGCCGCTTGCGGCGAGTCTCGAACCACGAGGCCAAACACTTGCCCGGTCGCCAGGGGACATATGCGATAGTCCTGCCCGCAAGCGGGAGAGGGGGCGCGGTCCCTTCGGGGGCCTACAGCGTCTTGATGAACTCGATCAGGGCCCGGCGCTCGTCTTCCTTCAGCTCCGGCCCGATCACGCCGGTGCGCTTCTCGTTGGAGAATTCGTGGCCGGAATTGCCGTTGCCGCGCTTGGTGGTGTCGAGCATGAAGGCGTTCTTGATCTTGTCCTTCCAGACGTAGCCGAGATCCTTCGGATCATACTCCCGGCCGCCGAGATAGAAGGTCGCGGGTCGATCCTTCACCGGCGACAGCAGTGCGTAGATGGTCGGGACCGAGCCGTTGTGCAGATAGGGCGGGGTCGCCCAGATGCCGTTGAGCGGCCGAACCTTGTAGGCGAGCGGCGCCTGGATCTCGTTCGGCCGGTAGCCGTTGATGCGCTTGCGATCTTCCGGCGGGGTCTTGTTCTGGTCGTACCAATAGTCGACGGTCTTCTCGACGAGATCGCCGAGCGCCGGACCGAAACTGCCGTCCTTGATGTTCAGATTGGCCGGCGTCTCGACGGTGCGGTGCGCGAGGCCCTCGGCCTGCGCGCTGTCGGTGCCGATATGGCTGATCGGAATCATCTCGACGTCGAGCAGCGGCTGGCCGGCCTCGTTCCTGGTCCAGCGCTTCTTGTCCTTGAACAGCGCAAAGGCTTCGCTCGCGGGCAGCGCCTTGCTGTCGATCGCCGGGCCGTGACAGCCCTGGCAATGCGTCTTGTAGAGCTCGCCGCCCTTCTTCGCGAGATCCATGTTGATTGGCGGCAGGATGTTCTCCGGCCATTTCGGCGAAGCAAGTCCGCCAAAACCCTTGTCCTCGCTGGGCGGCTCGCCGGCGATCATCCGCTCCATCTCGTGCAGCACGTCGATCCGCGCGCTCGATCTGTAAAGCCCCTTCGACTCGTCGAGCAGGTTGAGCTCGGCGCTGACGCCGAGCGCCTCGCCGGCGTTGCGCACCATCGGCTGCATGATCGAGCCGTCATATTGCACCCAGCTGAACCACGGTGCGTTCCAGATCCGCGGGAAATGCACCGGCGCCGAATGCGAGGCGTAGTTGTTCGGATTGTTCAGGTCGATCGAGAACACCTGATTGCCGATCCGGTTCAGCGCGTCGAGCCGCGCATAGCCTTCCTCGACGCTGTTGGCGGCGACCTTGTTCTCCAGCGAATTGATGTTGGCGTATTGCTTCAGCACGAGGTCGAGTTGGCCGCGCAGCGCCATGCGTTCGTCGAGGCTGGCATCCTTGCCGAGGATCTCGTCGGCAAAGCGCGAGAAGCGTCCCGGCCAGAACCGCGTCAGCAGCAGCGAGACGCCGACGCTCTTCTGGAATTCGAACAGATTGGTGTTGGCCGGCCCGCCGTCGATCACGATCTCGGTGCCGCGATAGCTGAAGCTGCCGGTGTGGCAGGCGGCGCAGGTGAGGCCTACGCCGGTCATGTCGGCCTTGCTGTGCGGGTTGCGCCATGGCGCGCCGTTGGCATCGGCCATCGGGCCGCCCTGCGCAAAGCCGATCGGCAGCGCATCGGGTTTGCCCGGAATCACCGTGTCGGGAATAAAGCCGAAGCGGCCGAGATAATTGGTCTCGCTGAGTCGCGGCGCCGCGGTGAACAGCGGCCAGACCGTCGGCTGCTCCAGCGCCATGAACCATTCATGGGGAATGCCGAAGGTCCGCGTGCCCTGGTCGGCGTGGTAGAACCAGCGCAGCCGCTCCGCGCTGACATTCTGATCCAGCCACACGGTCTTTGCCGACGGCTGGTAGTCGACGACCTTGACGCGGAAGCCGCTCGCGACCGTCTCGATATCGTCCTTGAAATAGAGGACGCCGGCGACAATCAACAGTCCGATGACGAATATCGTCTTGCGAGGCATGCCCCGTTCCCCCAATTCGCGGTACCCGCGCGTGATATGGATGAGATGTTAAAATTCGCCGAAAAACGAGTTCGCGTTAAGCGTGTGATGCTGTGTGCGCCATCCTACAGTGGCGGCGCTTGGTCTAACAACGGAAATGTTGATTGGCTGTGAGCCAGTTCACTTGCGGCGTGCCGGTTGCGGCGGCATTTGCGCGCATCGAGGCCCGCGACTAGAAGTAACGGAGCAACAATTCTTCGAGATATCATCTTGAACGCGTCAGCCGCACAACCGCTTTCGATCACCGTCTCGGACGACAGCACCGTGTCCGCGCTGCTGCTGCTGCCGGCGCAGGCCCGTAGCGCCTATGTGTTTGCCCACGGCGCCGGCGCCGGCATGACGCATCCCTCGATGGCCGTGATCGCGGAGGGCCTGGCGGAGCGTGGCATCGCGACATTGCGCTATCAGTTTCCCTACATGGAGAAGGGCAGCAAGCGGCCCGATCCGCCCGCCATCGCGCAGGCAACGGTGCGTGCCGCGGTGGCGGAAGCCGCGCGTCATTGCGGCGAACTGCCGCTGTTTGCCGGCGGCAAGTCGTTCGGCGGACGCATGACCTCGCAGGCACAGGCCAAGGCGCCGCTCGCCGGCGTGCGCGGGCTGGTGTTTCTCGGCTTTCCGCTGCACCCGGCCGGCAAGCCGTCGAGCGAGCGGGCCAGGCATCTCGCCGAGGTCGAGGTCCCGATGCTGTTCCTGCAGGGCACGCGCGATGCGCTGGCCGAGCTCGACCTGCTCGAGCCCGTGGTGAAGGGGTTGGGTCATCGCGCGACGCTGCATCTCGTGCAGGAGGCCGACCACTCCTTCCATGTCCTCAAGCGCTCCGGCCGCAACGACCGCGAGGTGATGGCCGAGGTGCTGGACGCATTCGCGGAATGGGTCGCGAAGCATTCGTAGTCTTGTAGCCTGGATGCAGCGAAGCGAAATCCGGGACAGGCCCTTCCGCCTGTGACACCGTCCCGGATTGCGCTTCGCTCCATCCGGGCTACTAATCTCGACCCATGACAAAGATCCTGATCGTCAATACCAACACCACCGCGTCGATGACCGCAACCATCGCGACCGCCGCGCGGGCGGTGGCCGCACCGGGCACCGAGATTGTCGCCGTCACATCTGCGATGGGGCCGGCCTCGATCGAGGGCTTCTATGACGAAGCCTTCGCCGTTCCCGGGCTGATCGAGGCGCTGCTGAAGACGCCCGATGCCGATGCCGGCATCGTCGCATGTTTCGACGACACGGGGCTCGATGCCGCGCGGTCGGCTGCGCGCTATCCGGTGGTCGGGATCTGCGAGGCGGCGCTGGTCACCGCCGGGCAGATCGCCAAGCGCATCGGCATCGTCACCACGCTGCCGCGCTCGATCGTGCCGCTCGAGGAACTGGTGCGCCGCTACGGCTTTGCCGACCGCGCGGTGGTCACCGCCTGCGACGTCGCGGTGCTCGATCTCGAGAAGCCGGGCTCGGGCGCCAAGGCCAAGCTGGAGGCGGAGATCGCGCGGGCGCTGGACAAGGGCGCCGACGCCATCGTGCTCGGCTGCGCCGGCATGGCCGATCTTGCCCATGAGCTGTCGGTGCAATTCGGCGTGCCCGTGGTCGACGGCGTGGCCGCCGCGGTGAAGCAGGCGGAAGCGCTTGCCGGCCTCAAGCTGACGACGTCGCGCCGCGGTGCTTACGCTTCACCCGCAGCGAAAGAATACCACGGTCTGCTCGAAGGATTCGCGCCGGCTTCAAATGAGTAAGCTCCGTCATTGCGAGCGAAGCGAAGCAATCCATCTCTCAACTTGCGGAAGCGTGGATTGCTTCGTCGCTATCGCTCCTCGCAATGACGGATGAAGTTTTTATGGCGCCACCCCGCCGTAGATCCGGTCGCGCAGACGGCGCATGCCGGACAGCCAGCGCTCGCGATTGGTGGCCTTGCGCTGCATGTATTCCTGCACCTGCGGATGCGAGAGAATCAGGAAGCGTTCTTCGGCCATCGCCTCGATCACCATGCGCGCGACCTCGCCCGGCTGCAGCACCCCGTCGACGCGCGCGGCACTCGGGCCCGGCGTCGTCATGCCCGTCTGCACCGATTGCGGACAGAGCACGGAGACGCGGATGCCGCGATCGCCATACTGGATGGCGAGATGCTCGGCGAGCGCGACCGCGGCATTCTTGGTCACGCCGTAAGGCATCGAGTTCAGCGAGGCCAGCAGCCCCGCGGCGGATGCGGTGTTGATGAGATAGCCGGAGCCGCGCGCGAGCATGCCGGGCACCAGCGCGCGCGCCGCGAACACGTGGCTCATCACATGCACGCGCCAGCTCACGTCCCAGTCGGCATCGGACGCGGCCTCCTGTCCCTTGCGCGACAGCCCGGCATTGGAGAAGAACACGTCGACCGGGCCATATTTGTCCTCGGCCGCGGCGATCAGCGCCTTGATGTCCTCCTCGAGCCCGACATCGGCGGTAACGGCAAGACCGTCGATATCGCCGGCGACGCTCGCGAGCCGATCGCGCGAGGTCTTGAGATCGGCGACCACGACGCCGCGTGCCCCGGCGTCCGCATAGGCCCGCGCCACCGCTTCGCCGATCCCGCTCGCGCCGCCGGTGACGACGCAGACCTTGTCCTTGACTTGCATGGTTCGATGTCCCTGCTTGTTATCGTGGTGGGCCGGATTGTCAGCCCTGATACAGGCCCTTGTCACGCGCCTTCTGGATCGCGAGCGCGGCCATCAGGTCGAGCATCGGGGTCGAAATGGCGGCCGCGCGGGCAAATGCCGCCGGTGCGCGCACCAGCACATCGATCTCCATAGCGCGCCCGAGTTCGTAATCCTGCAGGATCGACGGCTTGTGGTCCGGCGCCGGCCCACTGCGGGTGACGCGCTTGACCTCGGGAATATAGTGTGTCGCCACCGCATTGGCCTCGTCGAGCAGGCGCGGGATCACGTCCTGCATGTCAGGGTCGTCGCGGACGCCACGCGCGGTCAGCGCGGTCAGCAGGCAGAGCACCGACATCGACATGTTGGTCAACAGCTTCGACCAGATCGTCTCGCGGATCTGCTTGACCTCGGGCGATTCGATCGCGGCGTCGTTGAGCGCCGCGCGCAGACGGGCGATGCGCTCGCTCTGCCGATCGTCGCATTCGCCGATCAAGAGGCGGTTGCGGTCTGGCGACAGGTTCGCGACGACGCCAGGCGCGACCACCTCGTTGGAGGAAAAGATCACGCCGCCGATGATCCGCTGCTTCGGGACGACGCTGCGTAAATGCCCGCCGGGATCGAGGAAGCCGAGATCGGGGATCGCGGGATGCTGTGGCGGCAGGCCGAGATCGTACCACCAGGGAATGCCGTTCTGCGCGAACACGATTGATGTGTCGCGCTGAAGCAGCGGCGGGAGCCCGGCTGCGAGCGCGCCGATGCCGGTCGCCTTCAGTGTGCTGATGACGATGTCTTGCGGCCCCAGATCGGCAGGATCGGCGGAGGCCTTCACCTTGGCGCTGACGCTGGTGTCGCCGACCTTCAGCGTCAGTCCGTTGGTCCTGACCGCGTCGAGATGCGGCCCGCGCATCACGCAGGCCACATCGTGGCCGGCGCGCGCGAGCCGGACCGCGAAGTGGCTGCCGACGGCGCCCGCGCCGAAAATGCAAATACGCATGAGTGGAACAATTCTCCGCAACGTGCCCCGTCAGTTTCCACAAGCGCGGGGCATCGCGCAACCCGTCATGCGCGTGGCGCGGTCGTGCGCGCCCGAAAGTGATGGATCAAGGCATCCGCTCTCGCCATAGTGCAAGGCTAGTACAAGATAACAGCAATGCCGAACGAGGGAGCAACGTCATGTCGGCCAGCCCAGTCCTGTGGAGCCTCGATGCGCGCGGGGTCGCGACCGTCACGCTGAATCGTCCCGAGGTCAACAATGCCTATGACGGCGCGCTGATTGCGGGCGTGCTGGCCGCGATCGACGATCTCTCGACCAAGCCGGTGCGCGTCGTCGTGCTGAACGGCAACGGCAAGCATTTCCAGGCCGGCGCCGACCTGAAATGGATCAACGGCGTACGGCCGAAATCGTTCGAGGAGAACGAGGCGGCATCGCGCGCCACCTTCGATGCGGTGCAGCGTCTCAACACGCTGCCGGTACCGACCGTCGCGCTGGTGCAGGGCGGCTGCTTCGGCGGCGGCACCGGCGTGATCTCGGCCTGCGATATCGTGATCGCAGCCGACAATGCGCTGTTCTCGATCACCGAGGTGCGCTGGGGCCTGACCGCGGCGATCATCATCCCGCAGCTCTGCGACGCGATCGGCGTGCGCCAGGTGCGCCGCTATGCGTTGACCGGCGAACGGTTCGGCGCCGAGGATGCCCGCCGCATCGGCCTTGTCCATGAGGTGGTGCCGCTTGCCGATCTCGACCGCGCCGGAACCAAGGTCGTCGAGCAGCTGCTCGGCAACGCGCCGGACGCGATGGCCGAGACAAAGAAGCTCGCGATGGAAAGCTCGTTCGGCGGCATGGCAGTGGACGATGAGGCCTACAAACGCCTCGTTCATCTGCATTCGGCCAAGCGGCAGACCGCGGAAGCTGCCGAAGGGCTTGCATCCTTCGCCGAGAAGCGCGCAGGCCGGTGGGGCGGCGGCGCGGGATAAGTTCAGCAGCCGTTGCAGATGCCGCGGATGCTTCGATAGACCTCTTCGTCGTCGCGGCGCATCTGTTGCAGCGATTGAAGTGCCCTGGATTCGCTTGACTGAGTGATCGTCGGCTCGGGCTTGCGCTTGGCCGCCAGCTCCTGCTCTTGCCGGCGGTAGCACGCCTCGCGCTCCGTCTTGGCGTCGATGAAGCGGCAGGTCTCGATCGCCGCAGCTGGCGTCGCGACGATGATCAGACCAAGCGACACTGGGATCAGGAGTTTCAAGCGGGCGATCCTTTCGCGTCCTTGTCTCAGCTCGGCATGCCAACGGCAAGGCCGGCGCCGCATCACGGCGGCTGCGACAGCGATTTTTTCAATGTCCTCAGCAGTGCCTGCACAGCGGCGGCATCAATGCGGCGCTCGGGAACGGCGGCCTTGACCCACAATTCGGGGATCGGAAAGTCGGTGAGTACCGGCTGCAAGGCGCCGTCGCGCAGCGCGTCCGCGACCAGATAATGCGAGAGCAGCGCAATGCCGTTGCCGGCGATCGCGCTTTGCGTCAGCACGCGGCCTTCGTTCGAAGAGAGAATCGGGCGGACCTGGATATTGATGCGGCCACGCGGTCCCTCGAACGGCCATTCCGGTCCGGTCGGCAGAAAGCTGAGGCAGCGATGATCGACCAGGTCGCGCGGATGCTTCGGCGTGCCGTGCTTCTTCAGATAGGCCGGCGAGGCGCACACGAGGCGCGGCAGCCGGCACAAGGGCTCGTCGACCACGCCGCCGAAGGAATGCGGGAAGGCGCCGATCGCGAGGTCGAAACCTTCGGTCACCGGATCGACCGGGCGGTCGATCATCACGATCTCGAGCTTCACGCTTCCGTTCTGCTTCTGGAAGATCGTGAAGGCATCGGCGAGCCGCGCCACCGTCAGCGAGGTCGGCGCCTTGACCCGCAGATGATCGGAGAGGTCGCGCTGCTTCTCGCCCATCCGCGACAAGAGATCGCCGACATCGGCAACCACGCCGCGGGCGCGATGCACATATTGCTGCCCGGCCTCGGTCAGCCGCAACTGGCGGGTCGAGCGGTGGAACAGCGCGGTGCCGATGCGCTCCTCGAGCTGGGTGACGCGTTTGGCGACGACGGATGTCGCGATATTGAGCTTGCGCGCCGCGGCGGAAAAGCCGCCGGCATCGGCGGTGGCGAGGAAGGCTTCGAGATTGACCAGCGTATCCATCTGCCTTGCTCGCCTTTCTCGATTCGCGAAAGCTGATTACATAATTTGGTAGATTGTACTGCAATCCGCATCAATTCATAGTTGGCCCAATCAACTTTGTTCAGGGCGGAAATGATGCGAGCGAGCACGATCGAAGAACCTGCGCGGCAGGTCCCGGTCTATGGCGAATACGACGTGGTGGTGCTGGGCGGCGGACCGGCCGGCATCGCGGCAGCGGTCGGCGCGGCACGTACCGGACGGCGGACGCTCCTGATCGAGCGTTACGGATTTCTCGGCGGCATGGGCACCGCGGCCGGCGTGACCAACTTCTGCGGACTGCACGCCAACATCTTCGGCGAGATGCACCGCGTGGTGCAGGGCATCGCCTCCGACCTCCTGGCGCGGATCGACCGGCTCGGCGGGCTGAACGCGCCGCATCTGATCCTCGGCAAGATCCTCGCGCAGGCCTACGACACCGCGGCCTACAAGATCGCGGCCGACGATCTGCTCGCACATCACAAGGTCGACATACTGTTCCACGCGCTCGGCGCCGGCGTCGTGATGGATGGCGCGCATATTCGTGCGCTGATGGTGGAAACCAAGGCCGGGCGTCAGGCGGTGCGGGCCAGCATCTTCATCGACTGCTCCGGTGACGGCGATCTCGCGGTGTGGGCCGGTGCGCCCCATGAAGTCGGCGATAATGCCGGCGGCATGCTCTACCCCTCGATGATGTTCCGCCTCAACGGCATCGATCCGGCGAAGGCCGGCGATGCCTGGCGCACCATCCCGGCGCTGATGGCTGAGGCCGAGGCCGCCGGCACCCACAGATTCCCGCGCAAGTCGGCGATCGTGCGGCCGCAGAAATCGCAGATCGAATGGCGGGTGAATTTCACCCAGGTGACGCGCAGCGACGGCGGCGCCATTTCCGGTATCGATCCTGACGACATGACGCGCGGCGAGATCGAGGGGCGCCGCCAGGCGGTCGAAGCGTTCAAGTTCCTGCGCACGGTGCCTGGCTTCGAGAATTCTTACATCGTCGATCTGCCGCCGCAGCTCGGCATCCGCGAGACGCGGCGTGTGATCGGCGGATATATGCTGTCAGGCGAGGACGTGCTGGGCTGCGCCTCGTTCGAGGATTCGATCGGCGTCAATGGCTGGCCGAAGGAATCCCATGTGCCGGGTGATGTGATCTTCGAGTTTCCGCCGATCCCGGAGAGCCGCGGTTATAACGAGTTGCCGTACCGCATGCTGGTACCGGAGGGCGTCGACAATCTCCTGGTCGCCGGCCGCTGCGCCTCGATGACCCATGAGGGACAATCGGCGGCACGCGTCTCCGGTGCCTGCTTCGTGATGGGCGAGGCGGCGGGAACTGCGGCGGCGCTGGCGCTGTCGGGCAATACGATTCCGCGCGACATTTCCGTCGAAAAGTTGCAACAACAGCTTGGCAAACAGGGCGCGTTCATCGGCCGCGATCAGGCCGTGCCCGAGGGGTTGTAGGTGGAGACGGCAATGATGGGTTGGGCGCGGCTCGCACTCGCGGGTCTCCTGGTGTGGGCCGCGAGCGGCATCGCGCGGGCCGACGATCTCCTGAAGGCAAAGATCGGTGTGCTGCGGCTGTCGTCCTCGGCGCCGGTGTTCATCGCGCAGGACAAGGGCTATTTCCGCGACGCCGGACTCGACGTCGAGCTCAAGTTCTTCGACGCGGCGCAGCCGATCGCGGTCGCGACCGCGTCGGGCGATGTCGATTTCGGCATCACCGCCGTCACCGCGGGGCTCTATAATCTCGCCGGCAAGGGCACGCTGAAGGTGATCGGCGGCATGAGCCGCGAGAAGGCCGGCTATCCCCTGATCGGCTATTTCGCCAGCAACAACGCCTACGCCGCCGGCCTCAAGACGCCGAAGGATCTTGCCGGCAAGCGCGTCGCGGTGACCCAGGTCGGCTCCAGCTTCCATTATTCGCTCGGCCTGCTTGCCGACAAATACGGCTTCAAGCTGTCCGACGTGAAGGTGGTGCCGCTGCAGTCGCTGTCGAACGCGGCCGCGGCGCTGAAGGGCGAAACCGTCGACGCCGCGCTGCTGCCGGTCTCGACCGCGCGGACGCTGATGGATTCCAACGGCGCGAAATTGCTCGGCTGGGTCGGCGACGAGACGCCGTGGCAGCTGGGGGCCATCTTCGCGTCGCCGAAGGCGCTGACCAACGCACCGCTGGTGACCAGGCTGCTCACCGCGCTCACCCGTGCTGACCGCGAATATCACGACGTGATCCTGACTGCGATCAAGGACGGCGTGGCGCCGATCAACGACAAGACCAGGCCGCTGCTCGAGATCATCGCCAAATACACCAACCTGTCGGTCGCGCAGGTGGTCGGCAATTGCGCCTATATCGATCCCGACGGCAAGCTCGACGTGAAGAACCTCGACAACCAGATCAAATGGCTGCAGGGGCAGGGTTTCGTGGACAAGGGTTTCGATGCCAATGCGATCATCGCCAAGGATTACGTGAAGGCGGATTGATGTGGGACCGCGTGCACAACTCTATCCCCGTCACCCTGAGGAGCGCGCACTTGCGCGCGTCTCGAAGGGTCGACGGCCGAGCTGCTACATCCGGGCCGTCGACCCTTCGAGACGCCGCTGCGCGGCTCCTCCAGCGACAAAGGCGAAGCCTTTGCGCGGGGGTGACGGGTCTGGCAGTGAGTTCATGACGCCATGGACCTGATCGCCGACCATATCAGCCATCGCTTCGGCGCACTCGACGTGCTCGACGATGTCTCCTTCACGGTGCGCGCCGGCGAGATTGTCGCGATCGTCGGTCCGTCCGGCTGCGGCAAGAGCACGCTGCTGTCGATCCTTGGCGGCCTGCTGCGGCCGAGCAAAGGTGCCGCCGAGCTGCGCGGCGCGGCGCCGGCTGATAGCCTCAGTCCGCTGACCTTCGTATTCCAGGATTTTGCGCTGCTGCCGTGGAGCACGGTCGAGGAGAACGTCGCGTTTCCGTTGCTGCACACCACCTTGAGCGCCGGCGAGCGCCGCGCCGTGATCGACGATGCGTTGCGCCGCACCGGGCTGTCGGATTTTCGCGCGGCCTATCCGAAGCAGCTGTCCGGCGGCATGCGCCAGCGCGTCGGCATTGCGCGGGCACTCGCGGTTCGCCCCGCGATTCTGCTGATGGACGAGCCGCTGTCGGCGCTGGATTCGCAGACGCGCGAGCTCCTGATGGAGGATTTCGTCGGCCTGCTTGCCGACGGTGCGATGGGCGCGGTCTATGTCACGCATAACCTCGAGGAAGCCGTGCGGCTCGCCGACCGCGTCGTGGTGCTGTCGCGCCGTCCCGGCCGCATCCGGGAGATCGTGACCATCCCGATGACGCGCGCCCAGCGCGGCACGACGGATGCGCGCGGGCCGATGGCTGCGCTGCAAAGCGAGCTGTGGTCGCTGATCCGGAAGGAGGCGATCGATGCCGAGCGCGAGGTCCAGCATGCTTGACCGCGCGCCGCAGGAAGCGAAAGACCGGTCGGCGGAGGCGACGCGCCCGGTCGCGTTTCGCGGCGCCGGCTTTATCCCCGGCGGCAGCCGCCATGCCGGCTGGATCGCGCTCGCGCTTGTGATCGCGATCTGGCAGCTCGCCGGCGGCGCGGGGTGGGTCAATCCGCTGTTCCTGCCGGCGCCCTCGGCGATCGCGGTCGCGATCTACAAGCTCGCGATGTCGGGCGCGCTGTGGCAGCACTTGTCGTGGTCCATCATGAGGATCGGTACCGGCTGGATCATCGGCACGGCCGCCGGCGTCGTGGTCGGCTTCGCGATCGGGCTGTCGACCATGGCGCGCGGCGTCGGCATCACCTTCATCTCGGCGCTGTTTCCGATTCCGAAGATCGCGCTGCTGCCGTTGCTCATTCTGTGGCTCGGGATCGGCGAGGAGCCGAAGATCGCGACCATTGCGCTTGGCGTATTCTTTTCGACCGCGATCTCGGTCTATAGCGGCGTCGATGCGGTGCCGCGCAACCTGATCCGGATGGCGCAGAGCTTCAACGTGCCGTTCCACGCCATCGTGCGCCGCGTGATCTGGCCCGGCGCGCTGCCCTCGATCCTCGCCGGCTTCCGCATCACCGCGTCGGTGGCGCTGCTGCTCGTCGTCAGCGCCGAGATGATCGGCGCGCAATACGGCATCGGCGCCTTCGTGCTGCAGGCCGGCAATCTGATGCAGACCGATCAACTGCTCGCCGGCGTCGTGATCCTGTCGCTGTTCGGGCTTGCGGTGGGGAAGCTGATCAATTTGCTGGAGGTGCGGCTGCTGCACTGGCGGTGAGGGCTGCGCTGTTGGCCACAACCCCCGCCGTCGTCCCGGCGAAGGCCGGGACCCATAACCACAGGGCATGGTTGTCGGAAACCGCTGCGGCCGCAGCGCCTCAACAATTTTGGTTGGTGGTAATGGGTCCCGGCCTTCGCCGGGACGACAGCATTACACTTTGCCGCGCCTGTTACGCGTTCCCCCTGTCCTCACGGAATAGATCGAGCTTCTGCTGCACCGGGCGGTCGGAGAACGAGAACAGCACGGAGTCGGCATCGGCCTCGTGGGTGACCCAGTGCCAGCTCGGCACCACGAACAAATCGCGCGGTCCCCATTCGAAGGTCTGGTCGCCGACCCTTGTGCGGCCTTTGCCCTCGATCGCGGCGAACACGGTCGCATCGGTTGCGCGATAGCGCGCGGTCTTGAAACCCTTCGGCAGCAGCTGGATGAAGGTGCCGATGGTCGGCATCGCGAAATCGCCGGTCTCGGGGTTGGAGAATTTCAGCTTCAGCCCGTGGCAGGCGTCCCACTCGTCGCTGACCTTGGCCTTCTCGAGCGCCTCGCGGGTGTATTCATAGGGATAGTTGAAGATCGGTGAGGTCTTCGAGGTCCGCTTCTGGTCGATCGGCAGCAGATTGTGGCCGTAGCGCGCGAAGCTGGCGCCGGCCGGCTTGGAGATCGACTGCTGGTCCTCCTTGGCGCCTTCGGCAAACGAGCAGTCGAAGAACTGCACCATCGGGATGTCGAGCCCGTCGAGCCAGAACATCGGCTCATTGGTTTCGTTGGAATGGTCGTGCCAGGTCATCGACGGCGTGATGACGAAATCGCCCGGCGACATCGCGGTGCGCTCGCCATCGACAGCGGTGAACGCGCCCTTGCCCTCGAGCACGAAACGCAGCGCCGATTGGGCATGGCGATGGGCGGGGGCGATGTCGCCCGGCACCACCATCTGCACGCCGGCGAACAGCGAGGTCGTGATCTTGGACTGGCCGCGCAGGCCGGGATTTTCCAGCACCAGCACGCGGCGCTCGGCTTCCTTGGCCGTGATCAGCTTGCCGGCCTCGTTCATGTAGTCGCGGATCTGGTCGAACTTCCACAAGTGCGGACGGCAGGCGCTTTTCGGCTCCGGCGTGATCAGGTCGTTCATCACGTTCCACAGCGCCGAGAGGTTCTGGCCGTCGATCTTCTTGTAGAATGCCTCGCGCTCCGGGGTCTTCTGCACGGCTTCCATGGCAAGCCTCCCATCATTCTTGTCGGTGCAATTTAATTGACAGTATACTGACAATGTGGCTAGCGTCAATCAACCAAGCCAATAGGGAAATGCAAGGGAGGTTCCGATGAAGCTGCATGGCTATTTCCGGAGCAGCGCGTCCTACCGGGTCCGGATCGCCCTCAACCTGAAGGGGCTCACGTCCGAGCATCTGCCGCATCATCTGCGCAAGGGCGAGCAGTGCGCGCCGGCCTATCTCGCGATCAATCCGCAGGGGCTGGTGCCGACCCTGGAGAGCGACGCCGGCGCGATCCTCACCCAGTCGCTCGCGATCATCGAATGGCTCGACGAGACCAATCCCAACCCGCCGCTCTTGCCGAAAGATCCGCTGCGGCGCGCCAAGGTGCGGGCGTTTGCGCAGGCGATCGCCTGCGATACCCATCCGGTGCAGAATTTGAAGGTGCTGGCGCGGCTGCGTCAGCTCGGCCTGCCCGAGGAGCAGGTGACGGAGTGGGCGGCTTGGGCCAATCGCGAGGGACTGTCGGCCTGCGAGACCCTGATCGCGGCGGAGTCCGGCCCGTTCTGCTTTGGCGATGCGCCGACGCTGGCCGATCTCTGCCTGGTGCCGCAGCTCGCCAATGCGCGGCGCTTCGGCGTCGACGTGTCAGTCTATCCGCGCCTGCTCAAGGCCGAGGCCGCGGCAAAGCAAATCAAGGCGTTTGCCGACGCCGCTCCGGACAAGCAGCCCGATGCCGAATAACAAATCAACGCCCGTCACCATGGACGCGGTCTATACCGCGCCCGGCTACCTGTTCCGGCGGATGCAGCAGATCGCGGTCGCGCTGTTCATCGAGGAGTGCAGAGCGTTCGACCTGACGCCGGTGCAATATGCCGCGCTGGTCACGATCTCGACCCATCCCGGGATCGACGCCACGAGGCTCTCGGCGGTGATCGCGTTCGACCGCTCCACGCTCGGCAACGTGATCGAGCGGCTGCAGGCCAAGGAATTCATCGTGCGCAAGCCGGCGCCCGAGGACAAGCGCGTCAAGCTGCTCTATCTTACCAAGGCCGGCGCGGCGGTGCTGAGCGACATCATGCCCTCGGTCGACAAGGCGCAGGCGCGGATGCTGCAGCCGCTGAAGCCGGCCGACCGCAAGACGCTGCTGGCACTGTTGACCCAGCTCGTCGACCTCAACAACGAGGCGTCGCGGGTGCCGCTGCGCGCCGAGGATGCGCTCGAACATCTCGGGAGGTCGGGCTGATGGCGGAGACGAGACCTGTCCTGATCGCGGGTGGCGGCATCGGCGGCCTTGCCGTGGCACTGGGCCTCGCGCAAAAAGGCATCCGCTCGATCCTGCTGGAGAAGGCCGCCGCGCTCGGCGAGATCGGCGCCGGCATCCAGCTCGGCCCGAACGCGTTCCACGCCTTCGACTATCTCGGCGTCGGCGAGGCCGCGCGCAACATGGCGGTCTATATCGATCAGCTCAGGCTGATGGATGCGCTGACCGCCGACGAGATCACCCATATCGATCTCGGCGATGCCTTTCGCGCGCGGTTCGGCAATCCCTATGCCGTCGTGCACCGCGGCGATCTGCACGGCGTGTTCCTGCGTGCCTGCCAAAATCACGAACTGATCGAGCTACGCGTTTCGAGCGAGGTGACAGGCTACGAGCAGGACGGCTCGTCCGTGACGGCAAAGCTCGCCGATGGCGAGCGGATTGCCGGCCGCCTCCTGATCGGCGCCGATGGCTTGTGGTCGAACATCCGCAAGCAGGTGACGTCGGACGGCCCGCCGCGCGTCTCCGGCCACACCACCTATCGCTCCGTGATCCCGACCGAGCAGATGCCGGAAGACTTGCGCTGGAACGCAGCGACGCTGTGGGCCGGCCCGAAATGCCACATCGTGCATTATCCGCTGTCGGGCTGGAAAGTGTTCAACCTCGTCGTGACCTATCACAACAATGCGCCGGAGCCGGTCGCCGGTAAGCCGGTGTCCGAAGCCGAGGTGATGAAGGGTTTTACCCATGTCCATGAGCGGGCGCAGAACATCATCCGCCACGGTACCAATTGGAAGCTCTGGGTGCTGTGCGACCGCGATCCGAACGAGCAGTGGATCGACGGCCGCGTGGTGCTGCTCGGCGACGCCGCGCATCCGATGCTGCAATATTTCGCGCAGGGCGCCTGCCAGGCGATGGAGGACGCGGTCTGTCTGTCGCACATGCTGGCCAATCACGACGACCAGACAGCGGCGCTCGAAGCCTACAGCACGCAACGCTTCCCGCGCACCGCGCGCGTGCAGCTGATGTCACGCGCGATCGGCGAACACGTCTACCATCCCGCAGGCGAGCACGCCCGCATCCGCAACGCGATCATGAGCGCGAAGTCGCAGGATCAATGGTGCGATGATATCGCCTGGCTGTATGGCGGGACGGGGCTGAAGGCGTAACTGCCCGGCGGTCGACGCAATAGACGCGATCGCCGCATCCTCCATCGTCGTCCCGGACAAGCGAAGCGCGATCCGGGACCCATAACCACCGAAGGCTGTTGTCATGGCAGGCTGGGGCTCCAGCCGTCGCGCTACAAATATTAGTGGTTATGGGTCCCGGCCTTCGCCGGGACGACATCGAATGTGTGGCTGGATGGCGGGCAGCTAATGCTCGTCGTCCCGGACAAGCGAAGCGCGATCCGGGACCCATAACCACTGAAGGCTGTTGTCATGGCAGGCTGGGGCTCCAGCCGTCGCGCCACAAATATTAGTGGTTATGGGTCCCGGCCTTCGCCGGGACGACATCGAATGTGTGGCTGGATGGCGGGCAGCTAATGCTCGTCGTCCCGGACAAGCGAAGCGCGATCCGGGACCCATAACCACTGAAGGCTGTTGTCATGGCGGGCTGGGGCTCCAGCCGTCGCGCCACAAATATTAGTGGTTATGGGTCCCGGCCTTCGCCGGGACGACATCGAATGTGTGGCTGGATGGCGGGCAGCTAATGCTCGTCGTCCCGGACAAGCGAAGCGCGATCCGGGACCCATAACCACCGAAGGCTGTTGTCATGGCAGGCTGGGGCTCCAGCCTTCGCGCCACAAGCATTTGTGGTTATCGGTCCCTGCTTTCGTGTTTGGTCCCTGCAGATTGGTTGGATGGAATCGGTGTAGAACGAGGCGTGGCCTTTGTTAGGGAGCGCCTCGTGTCATGGAACTGAGCTTGCACGCGAACGCCACGACGACGCCGAAGACACGTGCCTACATCCAGCGCAGCCGGAAGTCGGTCGCTCAGTTGGCGGCCGAATTGGGGGTCAGCGAGACCACGATTTATCGCTGGCGCAGCCGCACGACGGTCGAAGACCGCTCGCACCGGCCGAAGAACCTCACGACCAGCCTCTCCGCGGTTGAAGAAAGG
>NZ_JAGKJL010000096.1:0-20031 GCF_020329495.1 Bradyrhizobium australafricanum
TTGATTACCGCTCAGCTGCCCGTTGCCCAATGGCACGACATGATCGGCGAGCCAACCATCGCAGATGCTATCCTCGACCGGATCATCCACAACTCCCACCGTATCGCCCTCGAAGGCGACAGCATGCGAAGGAAAAAAGCCGCGCGCCCCTTGACCGACGTCGAAAACAGCGAAACGAATACCAACTGACTTCAACAACCAGGCAACCAAAAGCCAGCGCCGCCACGCTGTCCGCGATTTAGCGAAACTGCTGTCCGTCAGTTAGCGAAACCGCTGTCCCGTTTTTGCGAAATACGCAGCGTCTCGAACCGCTGACCCTTTGCTTCGTAGCCCGCCTTCAGCATCTGTTGAATGAGCTTCAACACGCCGCTGTCGGCGATTTGCTTTCCGAGGAGAGCCATGAGTTTCTCGTGATCCACGGACCCGAAGTAGTCTTTCAGGTCCGCATCCACGATCCACTCGTTTCCAGCCTCCACTTCGCGCCAGATCTTGGCCAGGGCATCGGCGGTCTTGCGACCCTTGCGATACCCAAAGCTGCTCGGATCAAAGACCTTCTCAAAGATCGGCTCCAGGCGATTTACCAGCGCCTGCTGGCAGACCCGGTCGTAGACCGAAGGTATGCCGAGAGGTCTTGTCTTGCCGGGAGCCCCTCTTTTCGGAATCTCCAGTCGTCGCACGGCTTGCGGCCGATAGGTCCTCTCTCGGAGCTCGCGATGGAGCCGCTCCAGATTCGCATCCAGCTCGGCCTCAAATTCTCCGATCGTCACCCCATCTGTGCCGCCTGCACCCTGATTGGCGCGAACGCGCTCCCACGCAAGCTTCAAGTTCTTGCGTGAGTAGACTTTGTCCACCAGAGAGTGGACCTTCTGCTTCTGACCTTCGAGCACCAGATGATCGGACAGTCTCCTGGAAGCGTGACGTTCGGGTTTTTCACAAAGGGAACTTTCCATCTTCACGCTCCTTTCTCATCCTCGATGCATCCTCGCTCGATCCGTTCACGAACGTCCTTCCCCGAACCACTCTCGGTTCGCCGTTTCCGGTCACGCGAGTTGTTCGTCTCGCGCTTCAGGTACTACTCCGTTCTCCGACTCCTGCATGAGCCTCGCTTTCCCACTTCGCTTGCGCTTATAGGGTTGCTTACCCGGCTTGATGGGCCGGGACCTATGCAGGTCTCCTGGGGTCACGCATGAATCTTCCGTATCGTGCCGTCAGCAAACACCTTGGTTCGATGGGTGAATGAGTAACGCCTTCGCCCCCATAGTGCGGGCTCGACCTTGCCCCATCTTTGGCCGACCTGTTCATCGTCGGGGTAGCCCCCATTGATTGCAGCCCGATACTTCTCCTCAAACCCTTCGGATTCCGGATCGCTCCGGACACCCTGTCCTCCACCGGCTTCCACCGCTGGCCGGCGAGGCATTACCCCCACCTTTGGATACGGCGCCCCTCATTCGAGCGCCGGAGGGACTTGAACCCTCCTGACTCATGCGCTGCCCAGCGCACACTACGAACCCATCCGCCATCTGCTACCGCCGACGCTGGCCCTCACGGGTTCGTCGTTGGATGTCGGCTTGTGCCCACCCACGGCGGCAGACTTCCCTTGTTGCTCACTGTCCATGTCCCGCGCGTGCTGCCATCACTACCCCGGTGGGACCTTGGGGTGCGTTTCTCGCTCGCTTCCCCCACGGCATCGGCTTTCCCCGTTAGAATGGCGGGTCGGCTCCCACAACGACATTTCGAGGCCTGCTCAATGTTCACTCACGTTGCGGCCCGCGCGGACCGTCGACCCTCGAAAGGGCACATTTTCGGAGTGCTTCAGGTCATTCGTCGCCTCCTGACCCGCCCCGAATACTTCCGGCTGGAGCGAGAGTTAGCCGGCCTGGGTTTCCACCAGGGAGAACAGTGCGCCTTGCAAGGCACACACACCAATGCGGTCGAGCGAGCGATGCGGCCGATCAAGCTCAATGCCAAGAACTCCCTTTTTGCCGGTTGCGACGAAGGTGCCGAGAATTGGGCATTGCTGGCTTCGCTCATTGAGACCTGCCTATGCCGAGCGCGGCATAGGGCCGTTTATGCGGCCCGCCGAACTATGCCGAGTTGGGTCGTTTTCCCCAGATTTCTCGCTAACCGGCGTTTGGTCCGTTCGGCATAGTTCGTTCTGTGCCTCCGCTTTCAACAGCGGAGAACAGGAAGATGGAAGTTGAAGAGTACTTGGGCAGCAGCCGGCTGTACCGGCGTCTCAGAAGCGGGCCGCACGGACAACTCGTCGAGCGCTACGCCACTCATCTCGTCGAAGAGAGGCTCGTTCGGCATGGCGCGTGGCGTTGCCTCAACGTGGTCAGCGGGCTCCTGAGTTGGATCGCCGGCCGTCGCTACAAGCTGGTCAATCTCGATGAACAGGTCGTTGAGCGGTACCTCCGACATCGAGGCGGGAGGCAGTCTATCCAACCCGGTGACCGAGCCGCGCTCAAGCGATGGTTCTCGGTGCTGCGCGCGGAAGGCGCGA
Source organism: Bradyrhizobium australafricanum (assembly GCF_020329495.1). Taxonomy (NCBI): domain Bacteria; kingdom Pseudomonadati; phylum Pseudomonadota; class Alphaproteobacteria; order Hyphomicrobiales; family Nitrobacteraceae; genus Bradyrhizobium; species Bradyrhizobium australafricanum. Next base: position 2,504 of record NZ_JAGKJL010000096.1, read on the forward strand.
TCGCGCCGTTGGTGCTACTGCCTCTCACCTCGCACGAACAGATCTTCAAGGAGTTCGATGCCTACCTGCGATCAGAGCGCGGCTTGGCCCCGAGGTCCATCGTCCGCCATCTCCCGGTCATCCGCAGATTCCTGCACGAGGTGTGCCGCGGTGGCGCCGCCGCCCTCTGCAAGATCAGCCAAGAAGACGTGATCCGCTACGTTGAGCGCCACGCCCAGGATTGGAGCCCGGGAACAGGCAAGGCGATGCGCTGGTCGTTGCGCGCCTTTCTTCGTTACCTCCACCATCGGGGGCTGAACGCGCGCCCGTTGGCGGATTGCGTTCCATCGATGCGGCGATGGAAGCTCGCAACTCTGCCGACCTATCTGCCTGCTGCACAGGTGCGGAAGGCTCTCGACGGTTGCGACCGAGAGACGGTGATGGGACGGCGGGACTACGCCATTCTGTTGTTGCTGGCCAAGCTCGGCCTGCGGGCCGACGAGGTCGCGACGCTCACCCTTGATGATATCGACTGGCGCGCCAGCGAGATACTCGTTCGCGCCAAGGGCCGACAGCGTGCACGAATGCCGATACCGCCAGACATTGGCGCGGCCATCGTTGCATATCTGCGCAATGGCCGCCCAAAGTCGTCCTGCCGACGGCTGTTCGTCCGCACACTCGCGCCGCACATCGGGTTTGCTTCCGGATGTGCGATCACCATGATCGCCAAGGCCGCCCTCGATCGCGTTAGAATCGACGGTTGCGCACACCGCGGCGCCCATATCTTCCGACACAGTCTCGCTACCGAGCTTCTCCGATCTGGCGCGCCCTTGTCGGAGATCGGACAGTTGCTGCGGCACGAGAACCACGACACTACCCGGATTTACGCGAAGGTCGATATCGATGCGTTGAGAACATTGAGCCTGCCCTGGCCGGGAGGCGTGCAATGACCAATCTGCGCTCCGCACTCGATAAATACCTGAGCATGCGCAAGGGGTTTGGCTACAAGTACGAGCACCAGACCCGTCGGCTCGCCGACTTCGTCGCCTTCATGGAGAAGCGCAAGGCCAGGATCATCACGACGAAGCTGGCAATGGAATGGGCAACGCTGCCGCCCGATCGTCATGCATCCTGGGCGCTGCGATTGAGCGACGTGCGCGGGTTCGCGCGCCATGTCGCCAACTTCGATCCGAGAACGGAGGTGCCGCCCGTCGGCATGCTGCCCGGATGGAAGCGCGCCAAGCCCTATGTCTACAGCGACGCGGAGATCAATGCGTTGCTGACGGCAGCGCTGGCTCTGCCGCCAGCGGGCGGGCTGCGCCGATGGACCTACCATACCCTGTTCGGGCTGATCGCGGTGACGGGCATGCGTATATCCGAGGCGATGGGCCGGGAGCGTGATGACGTCGACCTCGACGCCGGCGTGCTGACGGTCCGGCTGACCAAGTTCGGCAAGTCGCGGCTCGTGCCATTGCATCCGACGGCGAGAACCGCGCTGCGCGACTACGCCCACCGGCGCGACGCGATGCTCGGATCACGCTGCGGCTCGACCTTCTTCGTTGCCGAACAGGGAGGCCGCTTGCTGCACCAGTACGTTCATCGCGTCTTCTGGCGATTGTCCCGAGAGATCGGGCTGCGGCGCCCAGGTGATCGTACCGGGCCACGCGTGCATGACTTCCGTCATCGCTTCGCCATCCGGACGCTGCTCGACTGGTATCGCGAAGGCAAGGACGTCGAGCAACAACTCCCAGTGCTCTCCACTTACCTCGGCCACGCCTGCGTGCGCGATACTTACTGGTATCTCTCGGCCTGCCCCGAGTTGATGGAAGAAGCGGCGCGGCGTCTCGATCGGCGATGGGAGGTAAGTCCCCATCGGTCCTGACGCTCGCCGATCTGGATGCAACGTTCATCGGCGCGTTCCTCACCGATCTCGAGGTAACGCGCGGCGCCAGTGCGAAGACGCGTAACCTGCGTCTGACGGCCATCCGATCCTTCTTCAGGTTCGTGTCCTTCGAGGAACCGGCACACAGTGCGCTGATCCAGCGCGTGCTCGCCATACCGAGCAAGCGTCACGACAAGCAACAGGTGCACTTCCTGACGCGCCCCGAGATCGAGGCGGTTCTCGCCGCGCCCGATCGAACGACGTGGCTTGGCCGCCGCGATCACACCTTGCTGCTGGTCGCGGCCCAGACGGGCTTACGCCTCTCAGAGCTGACTGGCCTTGACCGGGATGCCGTCCACCTCGGGTCTGGCGCACACGTGCGATGCGTCGGTAAACGGAGGAAGGAGCGGACCACTCCGCTGACCACACTCGCTCGGTGTGCGCTCCAGGCATGGCTCAAGGAACCGTTGCGGAAAGGAGCAACAGCGTTGGTCCCGAACGTGCACGGGGGCCGGCTCAGTGCCGACAGCGTCCAGTCCCTGTTGGGAAAGCATGTTCGTGTCGCTCACAAGAGTTGCCCATCTTTGAAGGCCAAGAGCGTGTCGCCGCACGTGCTGAGGCACAGCGCTGCGATGGAACTGCTGCAAGCCGGCGTCGACTGTTCTGTGATCGCGCTATGGCTCGGTCATGAATCGGTCGAGACGACGCAGACGTACCTGCACGCCCACCTCGCACTCAAGGGAGCTGCCCTGGCGAAGCTCAAGCCGTACGAGCGCGGCAAGCGAACCCGCTTCCAGCCGAACGACCGCCTGCTCGCCTTTCTGGAGGCGCTCTGAACGCCAGACTATGCCGAATGGAGTGGGGCTGCCGTGCACGCAATCGACGCGTGCCAGCGTGACAACGGCGCGCCATACCAAACCCGTTCGGCATAGTTCGGCGGGCGGCATAAACCTGCAAGATGAACGACGTTGATCCGCAAGTCTGGCTCGCTGACGCGTTGGCCAGGCTTCCAGATCACCCCGTCAACAGAGTCGCCGACCTGCTCCCGTGGAATTGGAAGGCGACCTAACAGTCCAAAGCGGCTGCTGCCTGAGGCGCCGCGGCAGACCGGCGCGACTGCCCGGGGTGCTGGCCGAATGCGTGCTTTTTTCTTCCTCCTTTCCCTTTTGCATTCCAGTCATACGCGCTTCCCCAAATCTGGGGCGAGGCGCACGGTAGGTGAAGTCGGTCTGCCAGAGCTGGTTGACGGCCGTCGTCTTGTCCTTGAACTCGTTCGCGGCCTTGATCACCACATAGGCCGGGCTGGTAATGAGGTCATGCGCCTTCAGCAGCCGATAGACCGACGCTTCGGAGACAAAGTACTTTCGTTCGTCGGTGAACCGCACGGCCAACTCGCGTTGCGACAGCTCAGGTAACTCTAGCGCCAGGTCGATAATCTGGCCCCGCACATCGTCCGGGATACCGTTCCAGACCCGGCCTGGTCGAGACCGATGATCGGCCAGCGCCTCCGACGCCTCCCTCGGGGTAGCGATCATACCAGGGATAGAATGTGGCGCGCGGGATCCCGAGCGTGTCCAGTGTGCGCTTGGCCGGAAGGTGCGATTGCTCGACCAAATGGATGATCTCGGCCTTCTCTGAGCCGGGATACCTCATGCCTCGTCCTCCCCATCTCCGTTGATACTTTTTTGAGCAGACGGTTCTCCAGCGTCAGATCGGCTACGGCCTCCTCGCCGGAGGTCGCAGCTCGTGCCGTGTCCCCGGCCAGGCGGCGTTTGCCGGCCTCGAGAAACTCCTTGGACCAGCCGTAATACATCGAGGCGGCAATGCCTTCTCGGCGGCAAAGCTCGGAGATGTTCTCCTCGCTCCGCAATCCTTCCAGCACGATGCGGATCTTCTCTTCCGCCGAATACTGCCGGCGGGTCTGGCGCCGAATGTCCTTTAGCACTTGGTCTGCCGACGCTTTGCCCGGTCCGGATTTCTGTTTCATCTTCGCTCCTGGCGGCTACGATGAACCAGAAATCCTCCCTCCGCAAAATCCCCCTGTTTGTCTCACAGGCCCTGATGGCGAACACGCGCTTGGCGCCGAGCAACGCATCGGCCAGATCCTCGCGGGTGCAGGCATATACAAGGTGGCGCCAAGGGCGAGGGCGGAAACCCGGCTCATGCGTCGTCGCCCAGGCTACGGATAATTGCGACCGCGCGATACTGCGATTCCCCGCCCAGCGTATCGACCGGAATGGCATGCGCGGCGGCGAGATGGAGCAAGTGCCCCACATCGGCGTCCTCGAAATCGCGAACCAGCAGCCGTTCCGGCACCCGCCGCAGCAGGGCGCGCGTCGCTTCGGCTATGCCGGGCTTGATCCGGTTGCGGTCACGCGTTCCGCTTTCCGCCAGCAACTGCCGCATCATCGTCTCGCATTCCTGTTTCAGCGCCGCTCGGCGGGCGCCCTGCCCGTCTACCGGTTGCGGTATCACCGCAGCGGCCAACGGCGCGATCGTGTCCACGAAGGCACGTGAGAGATCAACATTGGCATATTGCGGGTAGGTGACACAGGCGTGGAAATCGCCCGGCCCCACCAACGCGGCGTTGAGGATCGAGCGACTGACCAGGCCCGAAACGATGCCGTTCAGCAAGCCCGAGGCGATCAGATAATCATCCGCCGTCGCGGCGATGTCTGCCTGTCCTGCAGGGTCAGCAATCACGGCTAAGTCCGGTGTGAAGCCAAATGGCGCATTGGCCAGGGCCGCGCGAAGTTCGCCGGCAATCGCGCCCTTGCCGGTCCAGCCATCGACAAACACCGCGTCGCGCGGATCGTGCCGGCCGGCGATATGCGCGAGCGCGACGCGGTCGACACCCCGATCGCGGATAATGCTGATTGAATAATGGGCTGCGCGATGTCCGTGCGCCCGCAAGGTCCGCGCGAGCAAGACGCCGATCGGCGTCCCCGCACGCGCCAGGGAGACGATTACCAGCTCGCGGCCCGGCCTGCGTGCGGCGAGCTGCGCAGCGAGGGTGGCGACATCCTGCGCTAGGCGGGCACCGTTCCGCGCAAGCGCGGCGTGATAGAGGGTTAGATAGCCGTCGTCCGGCACCCTCTCCGGCGCGATCATCTCCGAATAGTGGTGGCGGCCGGACTGGATCGCCGCCTCCTTTTCGGCGACGGAAGTCGGGGCCATTACCACTGGCTTGAGCAGGAAGGTGACGTCGGCCGGGTCGTAGCTGCCCGAGAACGGGGCCGCGACCTCAGTCCGCATGGAACATGCCGCCGGCCAGCTGCGAACGGGTGGGCATCATGGCGAAATCGCAAAGGCCCATGAAGGGCGCATCGGTGCGGCTGTCGCCGATGCCGATCACCGGCGCATCAGGGAAGCGTGCGCGGAGGCCGGGTAGGATATATGCCACCGCATGGGCCTTGCCGAGATAGGGTGGCGTCAGCGCCACGTTGTTGCCGTTGCGGTGGTCCGTCCAGCCCTTGGGCAAGGACGGCACGGCAGCGTCGACCACCGCAAAAAGTGCCGCGGCATCCGCATCTTCATGCTTGGCCACGGTGAAAAGCGGCAGCGCGTCCTCGACCAGCACACGGGCGTTGACCGCGATGCCGCGGTCGCGCGCCATGCGCCTGATCGCCTCCGCCAGGCCAGCAAGCTGCGAACCGAAGGGCGCGGCGCGGTCGGCGATCGTCGCAGCCCAGTCCAGGTCGACCTGACCGCTGTCATCCAGCACGACGCCGCCATGCGCGCACACCGCTGCGCGGAATGGAATGCGCGCCCGCCGCAATGCGTCCAGGCTGCGGGCGGTGACGGGGACGAGATGCGTCGTATCGGCCAGCCATTCCAGGAACTGCATCTGCCGCGGGGTCGCATAGCTCAGCGGCGATCCGTCGCGCGCGAAGCCCAGCGGCGTCAACCGGTCGGCCGGCAAATCGGGCGGGCATTTGCGCAGCGTCTGGAACAGCGTGTCGTCCAGATCGACCAGGGCGATGGTGCGCGTCATGCCGTCCAGCCGATCAGTTCGGCACGGAGAGCGGCAATCAGCCCGGGGTCGATTGTCGCCGCGCCGGTCTCATGCGCGATCCAGTTCGCGCGTCCATCGACGCGGTCGGCATTGTAGAGGTAATTGGGCACGCCCGTTCCATAATTGTCCGCAAAGCGGAGCTTAGTCGCCATCGCGGCACCGGGGAGTGCGGGGCTTCGGCCGGTCGCCTGCACGACGACATCATGCCCTTCTTCTGCGAGGCGTTCCGCCAGCAGGAAGGGGGGATAGGTGAACTCGCCGGTTCCGATGATCCGCAGTGGGCCGAGGATCTCGGGCACAGCGGTATCGGGTTCGGGCACGACGGGCCGGTCGAGTCCCAGCCGACCGAAATTACGATGCGTCGCCATGCGCCCGAGTGAAGCGGCAGCGGTATCGAACGCGCTGTTGAGCACCGTCGTCGTCTCCTGCGTCCACTCCGTGCGTCCGCGCAGCAGCGACGCGATGCACGTGGGACGCGGCATGCGTGCTTGCCACGCCTTGCCGGCCGACCAGTCGGTCAGCGTCGCTACCGCCATCGCTTCGATCCGCGGCCAAGCAGTGGCGAGCCCCTGGGCAAGGTTGCAAAGGGTCGTTCCTGTCGAGATCTCGTCGTCGACCAATACCAGTGATCGCGGCTCCGGAAGCGCCGGCCTGTAGATCAGATGCGCGGAGGCATGGCTGTGCGGTTCTTCGAAGCGGCACAGCAACGGATGATCCAGTTGCTGTCGCGTCGAATGCAGGAAGTAGATGTCGACCCGGCCCGTTGCGAGGCGAAATTCCTCGTGCACCGTCTGGGCAAGGCACACGGCGGTCTCGGCCAGGCCGACGACGAGCACCGGCCCCGGCAGATCGTCAGGAAGCCGCGCCGCGAGATCGCGGGCGCTCTGCCGCATCATCTGCGGCGTGGCGGGCAAATAGCGCCCTAGGACGCGGGATACGACCAGGAACCCCCGCCGCGGATTTTCGCGCGCCGCAAACGCGCAAAGGCTGTCCAGCGGCCAGGCCGCCTCGTCCACGGCGATATCGAGCCGGCCCGTAGCCAACTGGATCGACTGGGTCTTGTGGGCGGCGGTCAACATTCGCAGGTGACGCGAGCGATCATGTCGCGGGCTTGGCGGACCACGTCTGCGCGGCCAAGCAGCCGCGCTTCGTGCGCCATCTGCGGCTCAATGCCAAACGAATCGAGGAAACTGAGCATCAAGTAGGCTCCACAGTGCTTGAGCGATAGCTCGCGATCCCCACAACGGCGATTGCAGGATTTGCTACCAGTACTAATGCGCGTTTTTCCCCGGCAGGGATCTGGGACCTAACTAGCAATGAGTGTGCCACCAGAGAATTTGCGCAGTGAATGCTTCAATAGAGATAGAAAGGTGAGCCTCGCCGGTGCGGGTCCAGAGGCTCAGCGTCGAGTTGCGGACGTTGAGTGATCGACCTGGCACTGGTACAGATGAATACGACGACACCGGCATCAACTTGCTGCGCGACCGGTCTAAGACAACCGGTTATATGCGAGCTAATCGGGTCGAGCACTTTCAACCGCAGCACACGGCGCTCGCATCATGCCGTTCCAGAACCTACCGACCCCGCCGTGTGCTGCCTTCGCGTAATCCCATCTGATTGAGCTAGCCTGAGAATGTTGGCAGTCGCACGCGGTTGTCAGCTTTGCGTCCATTGTCGTCGACCCGATGCTCGCCATCCCTGTAGGATCAGCATTTTCGTTCCTGCACGCCGGTTGCTCTGTTTCTCGGCACCATTACCCACCAGCGCTCGGACTGGGCGCGGCGGCAAAAGGAGTGAGCGTATGGCAACAGGTACTGTGAAGTGGTTTAATGATCAAAAAGGGTACGGATTTATCGCTCCAGATGACGGCGGAAACGACATTTTTGTTCACATAAGCGCCGTAGAACGCGCTGGACTCTCTGGTTTGGCAGAAGGCCAAAAGGTTTCTTACGAAGTCAAAGTCGACCCCAAGCGTGGCAAGAGCAGCGCTGAAAACCTGCGGGTCTGATCAGGTCCGCCGGTGATAGGTCTCCGGCAAAAATTGCCAAGACGAGCAGGGAGCTATCGCTGAAAGTTGGTGTCGGCGGGAATCGGAAAGGCGGCATATCATGGGGGTGCTTGACGCCTCCACTTCTCCACCGAAGGAGCGATATGCCGTATCCAAAGATAACATCATCAAGCTGATTCAGCCAGGAAACGTCGACGATAAACTCACCGAAATCTTGCGCAATGGGGCGCGTGCTCTGTTGGCCCAGGCGGTCGAGGCCGAGGTCGCGGACTTTCTCGGCAAGCATGCCGATTTGAAGACCGCGGACGGCCACCAGCGCGCCGTGCGCCACGGTGACCTGCCGGAACGTGAGGTGATGACCGGTATCGGTCCGGTCGCGGTCCGCCAGCCGCGTGTACGCGATCGCGAGGCGGACGCTACCGACCCCGACCGCATCCGGTTCTCTCCGTCCGATCCTGCCGCCCTACATGCGCCGCTCGAAATCGATCGAGACGCTGCTGCCGATCCTTTACCTGAAGGGCAAACGCGCGTTGCAGGAGATCGGGATGGCCGACTGCCTGAGCAAGGATCGGGACACCCTGCTGGCGTTCCACGACTTGCCGGCCGAGCACTGGAAACACCTGTGGACGACGGATGAGATGGACAAGCGATTTCTTCATGGCCGAGACGATGATTGCGGAGATTGCTGTAGTCCATTCTTTTGTTCGGCTGCGCTGCGGGCCATTCTTCCGTCCTGGCCACCGACCTCGCAGCCGCCGCGCGCAGGGGCGGTCAAGGCTGGCCGCATCTGCGGCCACCGCAAGGCTTGCCTTGACCGGCCCGAGCACGGCGGCACGCTGGCAGTGGAACGGGACTGCATTCCTGGCTAGAACTTGCCATCAGCCGCGATTATGGTTGTGGGGCGCGGGCGATCTCGTGGCGAAGCGTGACGCGTCGGCTGCAAGCGTCACCGGACCGCCTATTTTGTCCTGCCGAACTGAGGCGCCCGCGCGCCGGGTTTTGGCCTCCGCGGTTTCCATTGCGAGCTTCGCTCCGCCTGGGCGGCAATCAACATCTCACGGTCGCGCAGCGCCTTGATGTTGTAGGCATAGGCTGGTCCACGCCGGCTGCCTTTCTGTTGCGGATGTCCAGCTTGAAGTTGCATCGCGCGGGTCTTGTTCCAGCGCCGGGCGCGCCCACAGGTAATCCTCGCCCTTCGTCAACGAATGCCAGCAGAGCACAGTGAGCTTCCGAGCTGCGATCTGATGGCCGCGCCGGGCGCGGATGCGCACGAAAAAGGCATGCAGTGGACCGGGCGCCTTGGCCGCTGCTCAGGCCGCCTCGACCAGCATGGCGCGTGCATGACTGCGGCCGATCTTGCTGATACGGCCGTGATGGGCGGCTCCCAGTCCCGACTGCCGCACCCGCGGGTTCAGCCCGAAATAGCTCACCAGCTTCTGCGGGCTGTTGAACCGGCTGATGTCGCCGATCGCCGCCACGATTCCGGCGGCGACCGCCAGATTCACACCGGTGATCGTCATCAATAGAGTGCGCGCTCAAACCGCGCGCGATACCATTCTTCGATACGCATGAGGCGCAGGATCGCCGGTCTCTTGCAAGACTTCACCGTGTCACGCTCCTCTTTGGAGATCGTGGCCAACCGCCGGACGGCCGGCGCATGGCGATCATCTGACGTTATAACGTGCGAGTTCTTTTTCCGCTTTCAATCGTGCGCTGGCGGCATCCGATGCCCGAACGGTCATGCTAGGCGACACGCCAGCGAAGTCGTAGTTTACCTGCCACGTATCCAGTGAAACCATGAAGACCTTAGTAATCTCGGCGCGCATCTCCGATCTCCGATCTGTAAAATTTCTTTCAATCACAAATTGGGTGGCCCACGGCAGTTTCGCCAGTGGCAATCTGGCAGCGGCCGCACTTTTCATGAGCCCTAACTCGTGACTACTGCTCGCTCGCCCAGCCATTGCGCAACAGATGCTTGTAGCCTTGATTGACCATGCACTTCGCGCGGGCGAGATGTGTCTCATAGGCCCGGCGGACGCGCTCCGGTCTCGTTTGGGATTGATGCGCAATACGATCTCCGCGACCTCGCGCCAGTCCGCGCGCTGTGCGTCGGCTTCTAGCAGCCGCAGATAGGTGACAGCGTGCTCTCGATCGTGAGACGCCAAGCTCTCATCGGTAGGGGCGATGTCGCGCGGCGCTCTTTGCATCGGGTTCCACTCCGGTTCGTCACAACCTAGCCTCGCCTCGGGGGTAAGCTTGGCGAGGAGAGTTTCCGAAATTTCGGACTTTAATATTGTAGTAGCTCGCTAGGCTTATAAACTTGGAGCCACGCGTTCAAATCGTGCTCCCGCAACCAACTAACCGAAGCTCCAGGAAGCCCAATCCAGGATCTTGCTTGCTGTGGCCCAAGGATCGTTCCGCAGTTCGGCTAGCGTAAAGCGAATCTCGTGAACTTCCTTCATGTTGCGCCCGCGTCCTCCAAAAATGCCAGTAACGACTTCGGGCGGCCCAGGGTAAATCTCGACGACCGCACGGCGCCAGCCGGCATGACCGAGTAAACGTCCGGTGTGGTCATAAGCCCAAACCGCGAGCTTGGGCAGGCCATCGGTCGTAGTAGGCTTTGTCACATAGAGCGAGGTGCTGTCGGAGATGTTATCCGGTGGCCGGTGATCTCGGCCAATGGTCACGACGCGGTCGTGCTCCCGTAAACTGAATTTCACGACCAATGTGAGCGCAGACAGTAAGAGTTTGGCCGGGCCGTCTTCCTCGGTGGTCTCGAAGATGTCGGCGATTGTCTCGGCCGCCCGCGCCAAAGCAGCGGCGGCGAGCCGCTCAAGTCCTTCATTTTCGTCTTGTTCCATGCGGCGACAATATAGACGTTGGCGAACGAAAAACACCCCTCGGATATGGAGGGAGCCGGTAAACTCAGACGCTGTAACCAGATGGCGACGTAGAGGTAGAGCTTGCCTTCAGCGGTCTGGAGCTCAGCGATGTCGATGTGGAAATAGCCGATCGGATAGGCCTTGAACTTCTTCTTCGAGGGCTTGCCGCCTTCGACCTCCGGCAATCGGCTGATGCCGTGGCGCTGGAGGCAGCGATGCAGGGATGACCGCGTCAGATGCGGGATGGTCGGCTGCAGCGCATAGAGGCAATCGTCGAGTGGCAGCAGCGTGTGCCGTCGGAAAGCGACGATGATCGCCTCCTCCTCGATGGAAAGGACAGTCGACTTGGCTTCCTTGGGGCCAGTCGAACGATCAGCGACGGTCTCGCGCTGCTTCCACTTCGCGACAGTCTTCTGGTTGATCCCGTAGCGCTTGGCGAGGCCTCTCAGGCTCTCTTGACTATTTTGTATTACTCGACGGACAGCCTCCGTCGTGGTGGCGCAGCCGTGTAGAACTTGTCCCATAGCGCATCCTTCGAATCGTGCGATAAGAATGCACCATCAAAGCTTGGGACTAAACACCTAGGGCTCAGCAGGTCTCGCTCAGCGATGTCGTCCGAAGGCAATCGGAAGCGTCATAACTCAGGTCCCCGACCACGGGTCACAAGAGTATCACATAAGGGCTGGAGCGAAGCCAGTTGATCTGCCGGTGAAGACCGCCGACCAAGTACGGGCTGGTGGTCAATCGAAAACCGCCAAGGCGCTCGGCCTCGATCCGCCGGCATCGGTGCTCGCCCGCCGAGTGATCGAATAGGGATTGCTTTGCTGCGATGCATGAGCCCGAGAATGGCCCGCGACTGACCTTAGCTCAGAGCCCGCAAGCTGCCGAGGGCTGCCTTTGACCCGCAGCCACCTTGGATGTCGCGCCGCTTCCGACAATCGAATGCGATTATCACTGGCTGGTGTTGAAATCACCCAGAAGCTGCACAAGTAACCGCGGCAGCCACGCGGAGCATAAACGCCGTGCATCAGGCACGGCCCGCACATTGGCGCGCCATAGAAAACCGTTCAAAAGGCGGCTTCCTGCTGCGCAACGTCCTGTGGGACGCTAGCAGCGCCGGTTGTCGGCCTTGAGACAATGTAAGCAGCTTGACACTACACACTCTTCCGGAGTGCCGGCAGAACCCGCAATTCCATTCGGCACGCAGCTTGCTTCGTCACGGCATCATCACCAATCGCAGTGCGATGGTCTTCGGGGCGGACACGGCCTGCGTCGCGGTTAGCGTCTGGTCCGCCCCGACGGTTTGCTGCTGCGATAAGTTAAGGGCGATCGGTCGTGGACCGAGATAATGCAGGGACGTGTTGGATGCGAGCTGGAGTTCTTCTGTTGGGAGCCACGACAATTGCGCTCGTCGCGAGCGGTGTAGCTAATTCGGCAGACCTTGAGCCAGAAGTGAAACTGCCACCGGCGGTGTGGGACTGGTCCGGAGGCTATATTGGCGGGCACGTCGGCGGAGGCTACGGACAGACCTCCTTCAGCAATCCCTACGGTCCGTCCATCTATGGCGATGTCGTCGACACTCCAGTGTTTCTCGCCGGTGGCCAGATCGGCTACAATTGGCAGACGAACAACCGGGTGTTTGGTGTCGAACTCGAGGCCAGCGGTGCCGTCTCCGACGGCACCAATACCTGCCTCGCTGCGTCCGGCTTTGTCGTGAGCGCAAACTGCAAGGCAGGTCCCAACGTCTCTGCCACCGGGACCGGTCGCATCGGTTACGCGTTTGGCGTGCTGGGCCGCACGCTGGCCTATCTCAAGGGAGGCATCGCTTGGCAAAACAATCGGGGCGACGTCTTCAATAACTACGAGTTTGGCGATCGGCCACAGGAGAAAGCCCATTTCGACTATGGTCGCGTCGGTGCCACCATCGGGCTGGGCGTCGAGCAAGCGCTTACGCCTGCATGGTCGGTTAAAGCTGAGTATAACTATCTGCATTTCGGCGGGCCGAGCGTCGCAACGCCTCCGACGGTGCAGGATCCGCCGTTCGCAATTCTTCCGGCGAACACAACCAGCCTCTCCAGCAACTATCACATCGGAAAGATCGGCTTGAACTACCATTTTGGCGCCGACCCGTGGACGGCGCAAGGGTCCGATGCGCGGCTGTACGCGAAAGCACCCGCCGGCGCGCCGATTGCTTACACGGCCGGTTGGTCGTTCGAAGGCGGCTCTCGGCTCTGGCTCAGCCGAGGAAGATTCCAATGGGATCACAGTGCTGCTGATAAACCTACCGACCCAAGCATTCTCATATCGAGGCTCACCTATCACGGACTGGACGGACTTTCCGGGGAATTATTTGGCCGTCTTGACAGCCCCTGGGGAGTATTCCTGAAAAGCAATATTGGCATCGGACGCTCAACACAGGAAACATCAACAATGAAGATTGGGGCATCGAACGCGGGTTGTCCTACATCAACAACGTATCAAGCCAGGCAAACGGAACATTCACGTACTACACGGCTGATGCCGGATACGATTTCCTGCACAGCGCCAACTACAAGATCGGCGCATTCATCGGCTGGACCTCTTACGGCCAGAGCTCCGATTCGACGGGATGCGTCCAGATCGCCAACCCAATGTTTGCATGCTTGTCGCCCGGCGACGACAGGATAATTGGCAGCCAGAATACCCAGTGGAATGCACCTCGTCTCGGCCTGAGCGCCGAAACGATGCTGACCGAGCGCTGGCGCTTAAACACCGATGTCGCCTACCTGCCCTGGACCGATTTCAGCGGTCGTGACCACCATCTCTTGCGCCCGACGACCACCTTCAATGATCAACGCGGGAATGGTGGCGGGGGTGTACAGGTTGAAGGCGTGTTGTCCTACTTTATCACTTGCAATTTCAGCGTCGGCGTCGGTGGCCGTTATTGGGCAATGTGGACAAAAAAGGACAGCGAGTCCGCGTGCAGCGGCTGCATTGGCCCGGGCACGATCACTGGGCCAGGGAAGTACAACATGGAGCGCTGGGGGACGTTCTTTCAGGGCAGCTACAAGTTCAATTGAAAAGCCGCACTGTAGCCAGCCTCCAGACTCTCTTCACGACCGCAACGATGGGCGCCCCGATGATGAGCCGAACGAGCAATTCTTGAATGAACACCTGCCGCTGGCTTCGTTCCTGTCGCGAGTGATCCAAAACGCACCTCGCCCTAACAACGGATCGATGTGAACTCAGAGCGAAAGGCTGCTTACGCAGACATCCGAAGGGTAGTGGGCACGATCAGCAGAGAACTCATAAGACTGAGTTATAGCAAAAGGCCGGAGCTTTTGAAGGGGAAAGCCGTCCGGATTGTTTGCGGTAGCGGGCGATGGGACATGACCGAGTTTGACGATGACGTTGGACCCGTTCGTTTGTCGACTGGGATGCTCGAATTGTCATTTCAATTACCTGACTGCCGCCTGCGCTGTTCTCTGTGGCCGTCTTAAGCATCTGGGCCTAAGCCCATCCCGCACACGGACGAGGAGCGAATATGAGTTCAGATGTAATCTGCTCTTTTTGTGGAAAGGGGTCGCCGGAGATTATGACGATGATCGTCGCGCCCTCAATGAATGTGCAAGGCCGAGAAATCACAGCTGCTATTTGTGATGAATGCATTCCGGTGTGCGTGCAAGTTATCGCGACCCAACACCCGGAATGGCTGGAACAGCATCGTCAGTTCGTCGCGAGCCTTGGGAGTTGAAGCACGCCTGCCGGGACATGAGGTCTCCTTGTGTGAAGGGTTTCGGATGCCGGCCGCATGACTGACGGCGCGGCACATTCGGCGGCCGGCGTCCGAAAGCCTCCAAGGGAGGAAACCGCGCTTAAGGGAAACGTAGGCGGTGCCGCAGGCGCTATGGGGATTTGACTGCCGCGGGCGAATTGGCTGATTTGAATCGAGCCGATGCAACGAGGTGTTTGAGGGTGAATCGGCTGGCGAATGCGCGGCGGGTGGTGTCGAGCTCGACAAATTGTCGAGCGCGTTGTGGCGGGCGGTGGATATCTGAGCGCGCTCTGCCGTGGCTGGCCGAGAGGCAGCGAGCACTACGAATAGATTTGCAGGACAGCGACGTGGTCATGAGGTGTCGATCCTGATGCGGTTCGTTGGAGCTGTCGGCCGATGCCGTGGCGTACAACCGCGCTCGAAGACCTCGATGATGATCATGCGACCGCCGCAGCATGGGCAAGCCGGCTTGTTGGCGTCGACGGCAGCCGCGGTGGGATTGGCTTCAGGCTTTGCACCGGTGAGCAGCTCGCGGACGCGTGCGATGTTGTCGGCGCAAGCGCCTTTGGCGAACAGGCCGTAATGGCGGATGCGGTGAAGGCCCTTGGGCAGCACGTGGATGAGGAAGCGGCGGATGAACTCGTCTGTGGCGAGCGTCATCTGCCTGTATCGATCGCGGCCCTCGATGCGGTAGTCCTTCCATTTGAAGGTGACGCCCTGCTGGTCGCAAGCGATCAAGCGGCTGTTGGCGATGGCAACCCGGTGGGTGTAGCGCGACAAATAGGCCAGCACCGCCTCCGGTCCACCGAACGGACGCTTTGCATAGACGACCCACTTGGTTTTGCGCAGCGGCGCCAGGAAGGCTGCGAAGCATGGGGTATCAGCGAGCTGGCTGTTGTCGCCAAAGAAG
The DNA here is from genome assembly GCF_020329495.1 of Bradyrhizobium australafricanum. Classification (NCBI taxonomy): domain Bacteria; kingdom Pseudomonadati; phylum Pseudomonadota; class Alphaproteobacteria; order Hyphomicrobiales; family Nitrobacteraceae; genus Bradyrhizobium; species Bradyrhizobium australafricanum. The sequence goes on from NZ_JAGKJL010000096.1 coordinate 17,934, forward strand.
CTCAGGCGGCCGGCTTGATGGGCGGCGACGAGCTTCTGAAGGAACAATCGCCGGAACAGGCGGGAGAGCACGCGCACGGGGAGGAAGAATCCGGGCCGGCAGGACACCCAGCGCTGACCATCGGGCGAGATGCCGCCGCCCGGCACGATCATGTGCACGTGGGGGTGATGGGTCAGCGCCGAGCCCCAGGTGTGCAGCACGGAGGTGATGCCGATCCTGGCCCCCAGATGCTTCGGATCGGCGGCGATCGTCAGCATGGTCTCGGCCGAGACCTTGAACAGCAGGTCGTAGAGGACGGCCTTGTTCTGGTAGGCGATGTCGGCGATCGCTCCTGGGAGTGTGAACACCAGGTGGTAGTACGGCACGGGCAACAGCTCGGCCTCGCGATCGGCGAGCCACTCCTTTGCGGCGGCGCCTTGGCACTTCGGGCAATGCCGGTTGCGGCAGGAGTTGTAGGCGATCGTCGTGTAGGCGCAGTCCGCGCAGCGCGCGACATGGCCGCCGAGCGCCACCGTGCGGCAGCGCTCGATCGCCGACATCACCTTCAACTGGTCGAGGCTGACATGGCCGGCATGGGCTTTGCGCCATGCTACGCCATGGCTGCGGAAAATATCCGCAACCTCCAAGGCCGGGCGCGACACAAGCGCCGTCAGCCGGGCGGTCGGACCTCCTTGAGCTTCAGCGTGATATGCTCCAGCGGGCTCATGACCTCGCTGATCGTCTTGGTGGCGACGCGGGTATAGAGCGCGGTGGTGTCGAGCTTGGCGTGGCCGAGCAGCACCTGGATGACGCGGACGTCGATGTTCTGCTCAAGCAGGTGGGTGGCGAAGCTGTGCCGCAAGGTGTGCAGCGAGACGCGCTTGTTGATCTCCGCCATCTGGGCGGCGGCGTGGCAGGCACGGTTGAGCTGGCGTGTGGTCATTGGCTGGGCCGGGTCACGGCCAGGGAACAGCCAGCCTTGCGGCCGAGCCATCTTCCACAGGCCCGTAGCAGCGCGAGCAGGCTGGGCGACAGCATGACATTGCGGTCCTTGCCGCCCTTGCCCTGCTCGACGCGGATGATCATCCGCTTGCTGTCGATATCGGAGACCTTGAGCGAGACGACCTCGTTGGCACGCAGCCCGGCACCGTAGGCCGCGCTCAGCGCCGCCTTGTATTTGAGCCCCGGTGCGGCATCGAGCAGCCGTGCCACTTCCTCCACGCTCAGTACCACCGGCAGCTTGCGCGGCTCGTGAATGACATGGGTATGCTCGACGATCTCGTGGCGCTTGAGTGTGACCCGAAAGAAGAACCGCAGCGTCGAGACGGTCTGGTTGATGGTCGGCGCGCCAACGCCGCTTGCCGTCAGATGTAGCTGATAGCGGCGCACGTCCTCGAAGGTCGCCGTATCCGGTGATCGCCCGAGAAATGCGGCGAAGTTCTTGACCCTTTGCACGTAGTCATGTTGGGTCTTCGGGGCCAACTTGCGGATCGTCATGTCTTCGATCATGCGCCGGCGCAACGGGCTCATTGCCTCGTCGGTCATGGGGATGCTCCTGTCTCGAGTGAGGTTGTTGCAACCCCTCGATCTCAAGACAGGACGCCCCGTTGCGCTATCGTCTTGGCCGTGCCGCCAGCCGCGGCGTCCTACCGCGCGAGCGGTTTAGTCCACTGGCCCATCTGCGACCTCGCGCAACATCCGTCGCTGTGCCGCTCTTCGATAACAAGCGGACATCGGCTGAGTCAGAACTGCCGCCTTTTCCTCTCGCAGTGTGCCTCTCCCCACTTCGCGTCAGCTTCGAACTTCTTGCACTTAGCAACACTATGGCAGTCCGCGAATCCATGCCGCTCTGACGTCGCAGGGACGCGGCACCAGCCGTGGCCGGATCGAGCGGATGATGCAGCGGCATGGCATCCGAGCCATCATGGCGCCACCACGCCGGGTTCGCACCACCGACAGCCGTCATGACCTGCCGATCGCACCGAACCTGATCATGCGCGACTTCACGGCGCCTGCTCCGAATCGGGTCTGGCTCGCCGACATCACCTACATCCCGACCGCGGAAGGCTGGCTGTACCTGGCGGCCGTGATGGACCTCTTCAGCCGTAAGATCGTCGGC
>NZ_JAGKJL010000097.1:0-19101 GCF_020329495.1 Bradyrhizobium australafricanum
ACCAGCGGCTGAAGCGCTGATGCACCGTTTTCCACTTGCCGTACCGTTCCGGCAGGTCGCTCCAGTGTGCGCCCGATCGCAAAACCCACAAACATCCGTTGACGAACAGTCGATTGTCCGCAGCCGTACGTCCCGGGTCGCCAGCTTTCCCCGGCAGCAGTGGCGCAATCCTCGCCCATTGCGCCTCCGTCAGCTCATATCGTTTCGCCGCCACCATCTGCTCCGTGTCTCGAATCACGGAACTCTATGAATCAGCGATCAAACCGCTTGGGAATCCTGAATGTCGATCGGTCCTAGTCCGGTTTTCCTTGCGAAGGCTGCACCAGCAGCGTCGGCACGCCGCAGGTGCCGTTGCGCACGGTCATCACGCGCGTGCCGGGCTTGCGGCCGGTACGAACCTCGGAGACGTCGACACCAGCGGCGATCAGCCGCGCACGTGTGGCATCGATATCGGCGACGCGCCAGCAGATGCCGCGCAGCCGGTCCGGCGCGTCCGTCTCCGATTTGCCCGGCCGGTGCGTGACCTCGACCACGAGGTCGCCGCAGCGGAAGAACATCAGCCGGCCCCACTCCGGATGCGACCGGTCGAGCGCCATGTCGAGCCCGAGCCGCGCGCCATAGAGCGCGGCGGCGCGTTCCGGGTCGGCGGTCGAAACCACCACATGATCCATCGCGGTGATCGATGCGGTCGTGGTACGCACCGACAACGGCCGCTCCTGCTCGCGTTCCAGGAAGAACATGCGCACGCCGCGCGTCGCATCGGTCGCGGCCCGCGTACGCTTCCACGACAGCACGGCGCCGCTGGTATCGTCGCGGCTCTCCACCTCCGTGACGGGTTCGGGCTTCAGCGTCAGCCGGTCGAGCCGGCGGTGTGTCCTGGCGATGTCGCTGGTGCGGAAGCAGAGGCTCGCAAGCCCCTCGCCTTGCGTTACGAGCGCGCTGCGGATGCGCTGGGCTGCGTCATCGTCGCCGTGCGGCGCCACCAACTCCAGCGTGGTGTTGTCGAGCGTGAACAGCGTGCGGTCCGCGCCGCCGCCGCTGTAGCGCCAGGAAGGCGTCCGCGCGAACAGCGCCTCATAGGCCGCGCTGGCAGCAGCGATGTCGCTGGTCAGGACGACGACGTGATCGAGACCGGTAATCATGGCTGCAACCTCCCCGAATCTGCCGTCACTGTGTTTCTCCCTTAACCCAACCCGGAACCACGGACTGCCGCCGGCCGTTATGCCGCATGCCAGAACGGCCCGGCGCAGCCATCATCTCTACCTGTAAACCAGGCAGGGTTGCGAATATTTTCAGCGATATCGGCCGATCAGCAATGCTAGTCTGGAACCGCCGGCCGGGACCACACCAAGCCACGACGGAAAGCGAATGCAGGCCCTCTTCATCGGACAGACCTATATCGACGTCACCTTCATCACAGATCACATGCCCGTCGGCGACGAAAAGCACGTCGCCGACGCCTATGCGGTGTCGTTCGGCGGCAACGCCGTGACCGCAGCATTCTGCTGCGCCAAGCTCGGCGTCCCGCCGGACCTGATCGCCACCATGGCCAATGACTGGCTCGGACGGATGTTCTGGGACATGGCCGACAGGTACGGCATCTCGTTCCACCCCCGCAAGGTCAACTCCTCCTCGCTGTCCTTCATCATGCCGAACGACGGCAAGCGCGCCATCGTCCGCTGCCGCGACGACCAGCACATCCACCCCTTTCCGCTGCTGAACATCAAGGGCTGCCGCGCGCTGCACATCGACGGCCACCAGCCGGACGCCGCGATCCATTATGCGAAGCTGTGCCGCGAGGACGGCATCCTGACCTCGCTCGACGGCGGCGGCCTGCGCACCAACACCCACGAGCTGCTCGCATTCATCGACATTGCGATCGTCGCCGAACGCCTGTGCGAGCAGATGGACAAGACGCCGGAGCAGATGCTCGACTATCTCAAGAGCCGCGGCTGCAAGGTCGGCGGCGTCACCATGGGCGAGCGCGGCCTGCTCTGGTATGACGAGGCCGGCACAGTGCGCACGCTGCCGGCCTTCCCGATCCCGCGCGCGCGTGTGATCGATACCAACGGCGCCGGCGACGTCTTCCACGGCGCCTACATCTACTCTTACCTTTCGAACCCGAGCAAAGGCTGGCATGAGCACTTCAAGTTCGCGCGTGCAGCCTCGACCTTCAAGATCCAGAAGCTCGGCAACGAGGCCGGCTTGCCGACACTCGCCGATATCGCAGCGGTCAAGCAGGAATTTCGCGCCGAGGCCTGATATCGGTGAACGGGGCTAGTCATGAGGCACGTCTTCGTCGCCGGCAGCATCAATATGGACGTGGTGGCGACCGCCGAGCGCCATCCGCGGATCGGCGAAACCGTCGCCGGCGAGGCCGTGCTCTATTTTCCCGGAGGCAAGGGCGCCAACCAGGCGGTGGCTTCGGCCAAGCTCGGCGTAGCGACCACGCTGATCGGCCGGCTCGGCACCGATGCGTTTGGCAAGGAGCTGCGAGCGTACCTTGCCGCGCAAGGCGTCGATCTCACCTCGGTCAAGACCACGCACGGCACGCATTCCGGCACGGCGATCATCACGCTCGCCAATGCCGACAACACGATTGTCGTCGTGCCAGGCGCCAACGGGCTCGTTGACGCTCGTGATGTCAAGGTCCCCTCACTTATGAAGGGTGACGTCGCGGTCAGCCAGTTCGAGATCCCGCTGCCGGCGATCGCTGCCTTCTTCCGACGCGCCCGCGCCGTCGGCGCCACCACGATCCTCAATCCGGCACCGGCAAAACAGGCCGACAAGGCTCTGCTCGATCTCGTCGACATCCTCGTTCTGAACGAGACCGAACTCGGCTACCTGACTGGCACGGGGCTGCGCGACAGCGACACGCCGGAGCGCTTCTCCGAGGCGGCCCGGGCGTTGGGGCAAGGCAGGATCGTCTGCGTCACGCTCGGAAAGCGCGGCGTGCTGGCGCTGGTCGACAACCAGCCGCTGCTCGTGCCGGGACGCGAGGTCAAGGCCGTCGACACCACAGGCGCCGGCGATTGCTTCGTCGGCGCCCTCGCCTCACAGCTCGCCATCGGCAAGCCGCTCGGCGACGCACTGGCCTACGCCAACGCCGCCGCCTCGATTTGCGTGCAACGGATGGGAGCCGCGCCGTCGATGCCGACGGCGGATGAGGTTAGCGCCGTTCTTTCCACGCGTCGTCCCGGCGAAGGCCGGGACCCATAACCCACCGGCTACAGTTTGGGGCACGCGCGTGGCAACTGCGTTCGTCTCCGCCAACGACTGCCGCGGAGTATGGGTCCCGGCCTTCGCCGGGACGACGCTTGCTTATATTTGCGCCAGCGCACTCTTCAGGTCGAAGCTCGCATCCACCGCCTGCTCCGGCGTGATCGAGCCGCCGGCGCCGAGCAGCCTGCGGCCGAACATGTGATCGCCGGCGCGGTTGACCGACTCGATGCCGAGCAGCTTGTCGCCGCGATAGCAGAACGCCGAGAACGCGCCCTGCGCGCGGTCGCCGCGCACCACGACGCGGTCGTAGCCGGTGGTGAGACCCGCCATCTGCAGCTTGTCGGGGCCCTGGTCGCTCCAGAACCACGGCAGACCGTCATAGACCTCGGTCTTGCCGGTCAGCCGCGACGCCACGCAGCGCGCATGGTCGGTCGCATTCTGCACCGACTCCAGCCGCAGCGACCCGCCGAAGCGTTTGCTGGCGTAGAGCGCGCAATCGCCGATCGCGGAGACATTCGGATCGGCGGTCAACAGATGCTCGTCGACGATGATGCCGGATGCCACCGGCAGCCCGGCCTCCGCCGCAAGCTCGACATTCGGCAGCACGCCGACACCGACCACGACGAGATCGGCCGCGACATGCGTGCCGTTGCTCAGGCTGACGCCGGTAACCTTGCCGCCATCGGCCTCGATCGCCGTGACCTGTACCCCGAGGTGAAGCCGGATGCCGGCCGCGTTGTGGCGGGATTGCGAGAACTCGGAAATCTCCGCGGTCACCGCCCGCGCCATCACACGGGAGGCGAGTTCGACCACGTCGACCTCGAGGCCCTTGGCCCGCGCGGTGGCGGCGAATTCGAGCCCGATGAAGCCCGCGCCGATCACGACGACGCGCATGCCGGGCGCGATCAAGTCGCGCAGCGCCTGGCTCTCATCCAGAATGCGCAGGTAGCGGACTGCGTCGAGCTTGGCGTTGGGGATATCCAGCAGCCGGTTCCGCGCGCCGGTGGCGAACACCAAGTGTCCGTAATCGAGCGACGCGCCGGAGGCGAGCGCCACCTTCCGCGCATTGCGGTCGATCGCATGGGCGCGATCGGTGATCAGCTCGATCTTGTTGTCCTGGTAGAACTTGTCGGGCCGGAACATCAGGCTCTCGGGCCCGCCGGTCCCTTTCAGATAGGCCTTCGACAGCGGCGGCCGCTGATACGGCAAATGGCCTTCGTCATTGACCAGGGCGATGCGCTCGGCGAAGCCGGCCTGGCGCAGCGACGCCGCGAGCTGGAAGCCGGCGTGTCCGGCGCCGACGATGATGACCGAGCCTGTCATCGGAACAACCCAAATACGCGCGAGCAGGAGTGACCCATGCCGTTTCCTTTTGTCGATGTTAGCTTGCTTGCCCCGTCCCCACAGCGCTCGTGTCTGCGTACCGAAGGCGCATGCCATTTGGCCTCATGGCTCGTACCGATGCAAGGGGGTCTCAGGCGATTCTGGGCGCACCCGCGGCCCCCGGGCGCCGGGCCGGATTGCCACGGCTCCCGCCAAGGCCTTAAATGTCCGGAACCAACTAGCCCAAGGTCTTCAATATGCCAGCACCCGCCCCCTCCGCCACCGACCCCGCTTTGCTCCGCATCGACGGCGCCATCGCAACCATCACACTGAACCGGCCGGCCGCGTTCAACTCGATCGACATGACGATTGCCAAGAAGCTCGAGCAGCTCAGCGCCGAGGTCGAAGCCAACAAGGACGTTCGCGTACTGGTCATCGAGGGCGAAGGCCGCGCCTTCTGCGCCGGTGGCGATTTGCAGACCATCGGCGCCGCGACCGAAGCCAACAATGTCGCCCCCGTGGTCGGCGAGATGCTTCACCACTACCATGCCTTCATCGAGACGGTCCGGCGGATGCCGAAGATCGTGCTATCCAGCGTGCATGGTTCGGCGGCCGGAGCCGGCATGGGCCTCGCGTTCGTGACCGACCTGTGTATCGCCGCAGAGGATGCCCGCTTCACGCCCGCCTATGCCAAGATCGGCGTATCGCCGGATGGCGGCAGCACGGTCGGCATCGTCGGCACGGTCGGTACCCGCCGCGCGCTGCAGATTTTCCTGGCCGAGGATGGGTTCACCGCGCAGCAAGCCTATGAATGGGGTCTGGTCGTCAAGACCGTCCCCGCGGCCGAGCTGAAGGCGGCGACGCGGCAGCTCGCCGAGCGTCTGGCGCAAAATCCGCCCGCCGCGATCGCGGGGACCAAATCACTGGTCTATCAGGCCGCCACCACGCCGACCAAGCAGCAGCTCGACGCCGAGGAACACAAGATCATCACGGCGATGCATACCGATGATTTCCGCGTCGCCGTGAAGAAATTCACCAGCAAGTCGAAGTAGAGGTTTGGCTAGTTCGGGCAAATGTACCCCGTGCCGCCGGGTGCCTTGAAGCAGCCGACCGATTCCGGGATCACCTGCTTGGGCAGCCACAGCACGACCTTCGGAAAATAGATCGTGAAGCAGATCGTGACCAGGAACACGACATAGATCGGTAGCGCCGCCCGCAATGCTTTTGCAAAACTGATGCCGACGAATTTCGAGGCCATCAGCAGCACGAGCCCGTAGGGCGGCGTGATCAGGCCGAATGCCAGCGTTGCGATCAGCACCACGCCCATATGCACGCCATTGATGTCGCCGGCCTGGGTCAAGGCGTTGACCAGCGGCATGAAGATGATGATGGTCGGCACCGGCTCGATGAAGTCGCCGACCACGGTGAACAGCAACACCATCAAGAGCATGATGAGGTGCGGGTCGTTACCGGCGATAGAGGTGATCCAATCGGCGATGTAGATTGCGCCGCGCAGATAGGCCAGCATCCAGCCGAACGCGTTCGCCGCGCCGATCGTGATCAGCGGCAGCGAGAAGATCAGGCCCGCCAGACAGAAATCGTACGGGATCTTCTTCAGGTGCCCGCGGTTCAGCGCCGGGATCACCACGACGATGATGTAGGCGACCGCGACGACGCCGGCCTCGGTCGGCGTGAACCAGCCGGTCAGGATGCCGCCCAGCAGGATCACCGGGATCATCATCGGCAGCGCCGCGTCACCGGCGGCGAACGCAACCTGGCGCAGCGGCGCGCGCGGCTTGCGCAGGCCCGAGGGACCGAAGAAGTAGCAGTAGATCATCAGCCCGAAGCCGATCATCAGCCCGGGGACCACACCGGCCATGAACAGCCCGGCAATCGAGACATTGCCGACCGCGCCATAGACCACCGCCGTGATGCTCGGCGGCACCAGCGCCGCGATCGTCGACGCCGAGGCGATGATCGCGGCGATGAAGGCCGGCTCATACCCTTCCCGCCGCATCGGCCCGCCGAGCGCCCGGCTCATGACCGCGACGTCGGCGGTGGTCGAGCCGGACATCTCCGAGAAGAACATGCTGAAGACGACGACGACCTGCGACAGCCCGCCCCTGATGTGGCCGACCAGCGAGACCGACAGATTGGCGATGCGGACCACGACATTTGCCGAGCTCATGAGCTCGCCGACCAGCAAGAAGAACGGGATCGCAAGCAGCGCCTCGGAATCGACGCCGTCGAAGATCTTCTGGATGATCGCCGCCAGCGAGACGTCTGATAGCACTGCGCCGACGAACACGCCGGCCATCAGCGAGAACGGCACGGGCACGCCGAGATAGCCGAAGAACAGGAAGCAGAACGACATCAGCGCAAGCACGACCGGTGCGCTCACGGCTGCACTCCCGTCGTCGCGCGGGTATCGATCGCAGGAATCGGAAGGTCGTCATCCGGCGGCTCCGGATGGTCGAAGCCATTGCGGATCCCGTTGACGAGCTGCTCGACCGTGAACAGGCCGATCAGGATGCCAGACAGCGGGATCACCGCATAGAGCGAGGCGATCGGCGTACCCGACGGCAGGCGGAAGCTGCCGAAGCCTCGCAGGTAATTTTGATAGCCGTACCAGACCAGGCAGAAGGCGACGCCCAGCACCACCAGACGGATGACGATCTCGACGAACAGCCGCGACCTGCCATGCAGCGCTTCGGAGATCGCGGTGAGATAGAGATGGTCGTTGCGCCGTGTCGCGACCGCGGCCCCGATGAAGATCGCGTAGATGAACAGCGTCGAGGTCACCTCCTGCAGCCACAGCCAGGGATGACCGATGGTGCGGGTGACGATATCGGCGGTCACCGACAGCGAGAAGCCGAAGCACAGCAAGCCGCACAGCATCATCAGGATCAGCTCGAGCCGGTCGAGCGCCCGCCATTTCAGATGCCGCTGCCGTTGCAGCACCAGTGTGTCGGCGATGGCCATGCTCGCGCTCCCCGTCGACCCGGGCTAGTTGATCGCGCGGATCAAATTCTTGATCTTCTCCGCATGCGGCCCGAGGTCCTTGGCGAGCTTGTCGAGATAGGGATCGGCGATCGCGGTAAAGCTCTTCTTGTCCACATCCTCGACCACCTTGACGCCGAACGATTTCAGTTTTGCAGCCGCGTTCTTCTCCAATTCGAACGCCTTCGCCGGCTCCTTGGCGCTGACCTCGGCGGCCGCCGTCGTCACCCAGGTCTTCTGCTCGGCTGAGAGGCTCTGCCACAGCTTGTCGCTGACGAACAGCAGCGCATTGTTGGCCTCGTGCTCGGTCATCGAGAGCACCGGCGCGACTTCGTAGTGCTTATTGACGAGGTAAACGTTCACGCTGTTTTCCGCCGCATCGACGACGCCGGTCTGCAATGACGTGTACACGCTGCCGAACGGCATATGGACGGTTTGCGCCGCGTAAGCCGGGAAGATCGTGTCTTCCGTAGCCGTCGCCTGAACGCGAATCTTTACACCCTTGAGGTCGCCGACGTTGTGGATTTCCTTCCTCGCATAGATGCTTCTCACACCTTGGCTGCCCGTCGCGATGACATGAAGGCCTTGCGACGTGTCGTCGATCATAGCCTTGATCGCATCGATCACCTTCGGATCGGCAAGCGCCTTGACCACGTGGTTGGCGTCGCGGAACAGGAAGTGCAGCGACATCACACCGGCCTGCGGCGAGATGGTTGCAGTGTTCGCCGACGAGATGATGGCGAATTCAATGTCTCCAGATTTCACAAGCTGCAGCAGCTGCGGCTCCTGTCCGAGCTGCGCCCCCGGATACTGGTCGACGATCATGGTCCCCTTGCTCAATTCCTTGAGCTTGGCGGAGAACATGTCGTAGGCGACGCTATAGCCGGTATTGAGCTGCTGATCGTGCGCGAAGCGGAAGTGCTTGACCTCCTGCGCGCCGGCGCCCGCGGACAGCAGCAGCGCTGCCGCGGCCATGGCAATCCCGACGATCCTGGCTGAATAGCCCATCGCAACGTTCCCCCTGTTCTTGATTGAGGGGATCATCCCACCAGTCGCGCGGGATTGTCAATAAAACAGGAGAAACGAGCCGCCTGCGGGTATCATTGAGTGCCGCAACGCAGAAATTATCGACAATTCGACCGCCGGGCCGAACGACACCGGCGACTTGCTACTTGCCCTTGGCGCGCATGAAGTCGAAATCGCAGCCCTCGTCGGCCTGCAGGATGGTGTCGTTGAAGAGATGCGCGTAGCCGCGCTTGGCCCAGTCGGGCGTACCGGCCGGCGCGAGCGCGTCGCGGCGCTTCTGCAATTCGGCCTCGTCGACCAAAAGATCGATGCTGCGCTTGGCGACATCGAGCCGGATCATGTCGCCGTTCCGCACCAGCCCGAGCGGACCGCCGACGGCGGATTCCGGCGTGATGTGCAGCACGATGGTGCCGAACGCGGTGCCGCTCATCCGCGCATCGGAGATGCGGACCATGTCCTTCACGCCGGCGCGCGCGAGTTTCTTCGGGATCGGCAGGTAACCCGCCTCCGGCATGCCCGGCGCGCCCTTCGGGCCGGCATTGCGCAACACCAGCACGTCGTCGGCGGTCACATCGAGCGCGGGATCGTCGACCCGCAGCGTCATGTCCTCGACCGATTCGAACACCACGGCGCGCCCGGTGTGCTGCAATAGTTTCGGGCTCGCCGCCGACTGCTTGATAACGGCGCCGCGCGGCGCGAGATTGCCGTGCAGGATCGCCATCGCGCCTTCGGATTTGATCGGGTTCGCCTTGGAGCGGATCGCGTCCTGCCCCGGCACATCCTCGGCATTGGCGACGACCTCGCGCAAGGTCTGGCCGGTGATGGTCTTGGCATCGAGATCGATGAGGTCGCCGAGCTGCGCCATCAGCTTCGGCACGCCACCGGCGTGATGGAAATGCTCCATGTAGTGTTCGCCCGACGGCTTGAGGTCGACCAGCACGGGGACCTCGCGGCCGAGCTTGTCGAACGCCTCGAGGTCGATCTTGTGCGGCGAGCGGTTGGCGATCGCCGTGAGATGGATCAGCCCGTTGGTCGAGCCGCCGATCGCCTGCATGACGACCTGGGCGTTGAGGAACGAGGACGGCGTCAGGATCTCGCTCGGCTTCGGTCCCTTGGTCTTCGCCATCTCGGCGGCGACGCGGCCGCTGGCCTCGGCGGAACGGAAGCGTTCGGCATGCGGCGCCGGGATCGTCGCGCTCATCGGCAGCGACAGGCCGAGCGCCTCGGTGATGCAGGCCATGGTGGAGGCAGTGCCCATCACCATGCAGGTGCCGACCGAGGGCGCGAGGCGGCCGTTCACCGCCTCGATCTCGTTGTCGTCGATCTCGCCGGCGCGATACTTGCCCCACAGCCGGCGGCAGTCCGTGCAGGCGCCGAGCACCTCGCCCTTGTGATGGCCGACCACCATGGGCCCGACCGGAATCACCACGGTCGGCAGATCGGCGCTGATCGCGGCCATGATCTGCGCCGGCAAGGTCTTGTCGCAGCCGCCGATCACGACCACCGCATCCATCGGCTGGGCGCGGATCATCTCCTCGGTATCCATCGCCATCAGGTTGCGCAGATACATCGAGGTCGGGTGCGCAAAGCTCTCGGCGATCGAAATGGTCGGGAACACGAACGGCATCCCGCCCGACAGCATCACGCCGCGCTTCACCGCCTCGATGATCTGCGGCACGTTGCCGTGGCAGGGATTGTAGTCGCTGTAGGTGTTGGTGATGCCGACGATCGGGCGATTGAGCGCATCGTCAGAATAGCCCATCGCCTTGATGAACGCCTTGCGCAGGAACAGCGAGAAGCCGGCGTCACCATAGCTTGTCAGTCCCTTGCGAAGTCCGTCGGCCATTTTCTTCTATCCCGTGGTTGTTCGGCCGCACTAAAGGAGCGGCAGGAATTATTGTCAATATGAGATAATCCGGTCGCGGCGGGTGGCTTGCCTGCGGCAAAATCGCCCCCATTATTGACAATAACCGTGGCGCCATGCTGACCTCAGGCACCGATCCGAAGCCGAGAGCGCATGACAGCCGAGCCCACATTGCCCGAACTCCAGGCCCCCTCGCGCGAGGAGGAACAGGCGGAGGTGATCCGCCGGCTGGAGGAGGACATCATCTTCGGCCGCTTCGCGCCCGGTTTGCGGCTGATCGAGGATACCCTGATGCAGCGCTATGGCGCGAGCCGGCATTTCATCCGCCAGGCGCTGTTCCAGCTCGAGCGCCAGGGCATCGTGCTGCGCGAGAAGAATGTCGGCGCCACGGTGCGGTTCTATTCGGCTGAGGAAGTGCGGCAGATCTATGAGGTGCGCGAGATGTTGACGCGCCAGGCCGCGCTGATGATCGCCCTGCCCGCGCCGCAAAGCCTGATCGACCAGTTGAGCGAACTGCAACGGCACTACTGCATCAAGGCCGAGGCGCAGGACATGCGCGGCATTCACGAGACCAACGATGCATTCCACCTCGCGCTGTTCTCCGCCTGTGGCAATCCTTACCTCGTCCGCTCATTGCAGGACTACATGAACCTGACACTGCCGATGCGCGCCAAGAATCTCGCCGACAGCGAGGGCCTCGCATTGTCGCGCCGCCAGCACGAATTGATGATCGAGCTCTTGAAGGGCCGCGACAGCTGGGCGCTGGCGCAGCTTTGCGTCGATCACATGCAGTACAGCAAGGCGGATTATCTCGTCCGCATCTCCAACGACAAAAAGCCGCAATAGCGCGATACCCGGCCTCTTCGTGAAGGAGACGGCGATGCGCTATGTGGCTATATTCCTTGGATCGCTGGCCGTGCAGCTTGCGCTCGGCGGCGTCGGCGAAGCGGCCGATCCGCGCGCGACGCAGCTCACCTACGAGCCCTGGACCAAGACCTGCCTGACAGAGGCGAGCTGCTTCGTCGCTGCGGCTGCCCGCGGCCAATGCGTGCCGTCGGGCGGCACGCTCAGTGTCTCGCCGCAGAGCAGCAAGCGCGCGATCGTGAGCGCCAATGTCGGAACGCGGACCATGCTGGAAGGCACGATCAGCCTCCGCATCGATCAGGACGAGCCGATCCAGATCGCGAGGCCGCATTGCTACACGCTCGGCTGCGGCGGCACGCTCGAGGCCGACGGCGAAATGATCGAGCGGCTGAAGCACGCGCAGACCATCGCCGTCGAAGCCAAGAACCTCACCGGGCAGACCATCAGCCTCGCCTTTCCCCTCACGCACTTCGCCGAAACCTTTGACGGGCCCGGCAGCCCGCCCAAGACATCCGGGCAAGGTTCGAAGGACGCGCAGCAGCACACCGAATCCGTGAAGCAACTGCCGCAATGCGAGGATTGATCACTTCTTCCAGGCGATCACCCTCTCCTTGTCGCCGTCGAACTCCATGCTGCAGAACGCGCCGCCCTGGTAATAGCCGCCGACCGGATCCGGCGGCAGCTTGGCCTGCTCGGCCATCGCGTGCTCGCGGAAATCCTCAGCCCTTCCGGTCGGACGATAGCCGAGATCGTAGGCGCGGTGATTGTCCCACCACGAGCGCTCATTGTAGGACGCGCCGTACAGCACCTCGAAATGGATGTCGGGATGCTCGAGCCCGATGCGGCAGAGCTGGACGAGGTCTTCCGGCTTGAGCCAGATCGAGAGCCTGCGGTGGTCGAGCGGCGCCTCGCCGAAATTGCCGATCCGGAGGCACGTGACCTTGATGCCGTGCTTGTCGGCATAGAGCGCGCCCACGCCTTCGCCGAACACCTTGCTCACACCATAACGACTGTCCGGCCGCGCCATGACGTCGGTGCCGATGCGGTGATGACGCGGATAGAACCCGACCGCGTGGTTGGATGAGGCGAAGATCACGCGCTTGACGCCCTTTTTGCGCGCCGCCTCGAACAGATTGTAGCAACCGATGATGTTGGACTGCAAGATCGCGTCCCAGGGGCCTTCGACCGAATAGCCGCCGAAATGCAGGATGCCGTCGACGCCTTCGCAGATCGCCTCGACCTGTGCAAGGTCGGCGAGATCGGCCGCCTTGAACTTTTCGTTGCTGCCGAGATCGGAGGGCTGCTTGATATCGCTCAGCAGGAGATCCGGATAGATCGGCGGCAGCAGCTTGCGCAGGCTCGTTCCGATTCCCCCCGATGCGCCGGTCATCAATATGCGTGGCATGCCGTCCCTCTTCTTTCCTGATTGCTGCGATCGAATTGCGGTCGCAGGCCGACAATGATAGCAAACCAGGCGCTCAAGGAAACACCATCGAAACACAACAACGAGAACAGCAAATGTCCGATGTTCATTCCGCCGGCTGGCGTCCCGCGACCTGCTATCCCGATCCCGCGATCCGCGCGCTCGATCCGCGTTTCGAGAAATACTGGCTGAAACTCTCCGCCGTCGAGCGCATCGCGACCGGCCTGCGCTGGGCCGAAGGTCCGGTGTGGTTCGGCGACGGCCGCTATCTGTTGTGCAGCGACATCCCGAACCAGCGTATCCTCAAATGGGAGGAAGAGACCGGCGCGGTCAGCATCTTCCGCAAGCCGTCGAACTTCGCCAACGGCAACACCCGCGACCGCCAGGGGCGGCTGATCAGCTGCGAGCATGGCGGCCGCCGCGTGGTGCGCACCGAATATGACGGATCGATCACGGTGTTGATCGATTCCTTCGGCGGCAAGCGGCTGAATTCGCCGAACGACGTCGTGGTGAAATCCGACGGCGCGATCTGGTTCACCGATCCGATCTTCGGCTTGCTCGGCAATTACGAAGGCTACAAGGCCGATCCGGAGATCGAGCCCAACGTCTACCGGCTCGATCCCGAAACCGGCAAGGCCAGCATCGTCGCCGAGGGCGTGCTCGGCCCGAACGGACTGTGCTTCTCGCCGGACGAGAGGATCCTCTACGTCGTGGAATCCCGCGGCGAGCCGAACCGCAAGATCCTCGCCTATGACGTCGCAGCCGACGGCAAGACGATCTCCAACAAGCGCGTCTTCATCGACGCCGGCCCGGGCACGCCCGACGGCATGCGCTGCGACATCGACGGCAATCTGTGGTGCGGCTGGGGCATGGGTGATCCCGAACTCGACGGCGTCGTCGTGTTCGCGCCCGACGGCGTCATGATCGGCCGCATCGCGCTGCCGGAGCGCTGCGCCAACCTCTGCTTCGGCGGCGTCAAGCGCAACCGCCTGTTCATGGCGGCGAGCCAGTCGATCTATGCGCTCTACGTCAACACCCAAGGCGCGCTCGGCGGCTAGCCCGGCCGTCATTGCAAGGAGCGAAGCGACGAAGCAATCCATCTGTCCGCCCGTGAGGAGAGATGGATTGCTTCGCTTCGCTCGCAATGACGGCGAGACTGCAACCTTCATCTTCGCAAGATTCGCACTCTTCAAGACCTTGCGCCCCCAAAATGGCTGACGCCGGAGCAGTTGCCTGCCCCGGCGCCAAAAGTCGCGTCTCTCGTGGCTCGGCTTACGCGGCGTTGTAGCCGGCGACCGCCTTGGCCTCGAGATATTCTTCCAGACCGTAGCGGCCCCACTCGCGGCCGTTGCCGGACTGCTTGTAGCCGCCGAACGGCGCGGTGCGCTCGTTCGGCACGCCCTGCAGGTTGACGTTGCCGGCGCGGATCTGGCGGCCGACGCGGCGCGCGGTTTCCACGGTGTCGGCGGAGACGTAACCGGCGAGACCATACGGCGTGTCGTTGGCGATCTTCACCGCGTCGGCTTCGTCCTTGGCGCCGAGGATGGTCAGCACCGGTCCGAAGATCTCTTCGCGGGCGATCGTCATGTCGTTGGTGACGTCGGCGAAGATGGTCGGACGGACATAGAAGCCCTTGTTGACGCCCTCAGGCAGGCCCGGGCCGCCGGCGACGAGCGTTGCGCCCTCGTCGATGCCCTTCTGGATCAGCGCCTGGATCTTGTCCCACTGGCCTCGGTTGACGACCGGACCGATCGTGGTGCCGTCGGCACGCGGATCGCCGGCCTTGGTCTTGTCGGCGACGCCCTTCGCGATCGCGGCCACTTCCTTCATCTTGGAGAGCGGCACGATCATGCGCGACGGCGCGTTGCAGGACTGGCCCGAATTGTTGAACATGTGCATCACGCCGCCGGTCACCGCCTTGGTCAGGTCGGCACCATCGAGGATCACGTTCGGCGACTTGCCGCCGAGCTCCTGGCTGACGCGCTTCACGGTCGGCGCCGCACGCTTGGCGACGTCGACGCCGGCGCGGGTCGAACCGGTGAACGAGATCATGTCGATGTCCGGGTGCTCGCTCATCGCCGCACCTACCTCCGGGCCGAGGCCGTTGAGCAGGTTGAACACGCCCTTCGGCACGCCGGCTTCATGGAGGATTTCCGCGAAGATCAGCGCCGAGGTCGGGGTGAACTCCGACGGCTTCAGGATCATGGTGCAACCGGCGGCGAGCGCGGGCGCGACCTTGCAGGCGATCTGGTTCAGCGGCCAGTTCCAGGGGGTGATCATGCCGACGACGCCGACCGGCTCGCGCACGATCACGGCGGTGCCCATGGTCTCCTCGAACTCGTACTTCTTCAGCACTTCGAGGATGTTCATGAGGTGGCCAAGGCCGGCGCCGGCCTGCAGCTTCTCGGCCATCGGCAACGGCGCGCCCATTTCGTCGGAGACGGCCGCGCCGATCTCCTTCATGCGGCCCTTGTAGACCTCGACGATCTTGGTGAGCAGCGCGACGCGCTCCTCGCGGCTGGTCCGGGAAAAGGTCTCGAAGGCGCGCTTGGCGGCGGCGACTGCCTTGTCGACATCGGCCTTGGAGCCGAGCGCAATCTCATACATCGCTTCTTCGGTTGCCGGATTGACGACCGGGGTGGACTTGCCTTTGACGACGGGATCGACCCAGGCGCCGTCGATGTAGAATTGCATGCGATTGACCATCGGAAACCTCTTGTACGGGGCGTATGGAATGGGGAACGAAAGCGTTCGGCAGGCATCCTTGCACGAAAGCCCGGCGAATTGAACCCGCCATATGCGGGACGCGGCTCGTGCGCGCGAACAGCATATAATGTCGCTATCGCGCAGGTGGCAAGGTTGGTCTCGTCGCCCCGGCGAAGGCCGGGGCCCATAACCACCGCCGGCAATTGGTAAAGGGTGCTGTTAGAACGAGTCGCGTTTACTTGCTGCCAGTTGTGGTAATGGGTCCCGGCCTTCGCCGGGACGACGATGTGGCTACACCGCCATCTTGCGATGCCGCACCGGGGCGCCGACCGAGACGCTTTCCGCCGCGTCGATGATGGCGTTGGCGTCGATGCCGTAGTGGCGGTAGAGGTCGCCGATCGTGCCGGTCTGGCCGAAATGCTCGACACCGAGCGCCTCGACGCGGTGGCCGCGCACGCTGCCGAGCCAGCCGAGCGTTGCCGGATGGCCGTCGATCACGGTCACAATGCCGCAGTCGCGGCCGAGCGGCGCCAGCATGCGCTCGATATGACTCAAATGCTGCGCGCCGCGGCGGTCACGGCGCAAATTCCGCGCGGCGGACCAACCCGCATGGAGCCGGTCGGCGGAGGTGACCGCCAGCAGACCGACGTCGCGGTGGCTCTCGCCGATCAGGCCGACCGCCTCGATCGCCTCCGGCGCGACGGTGCCGGTATACGCAACGACGATGTCGCAGTTCGGGCCCGGCTTGCGCATCCAGTAGGCGCCGTCGGTGATGTCGCGCTGCAGGTCCGGGGTCATGATCCGTTGCGGCTGCTCCAGCGTACGGGTCGAGAGTCGCAAGTAAACCGAACCACCCTCGGCACCCTCGCACTGCATGTGGCCAAAGCCCCAGCCCATGATCACGGCAAGTTCATCGACGAAGGCCGGATCGAACGAGGCGAGCCCGTCCTGCCCGATCCCGATCAAGGGCGTCTTGATCGACTGATGCGCGCCGCCTTCCGGCGCCAGCGAGATGCCCGACGGCGTCGCCGCCACCATGAAGCGGGCATCCTGGTAGCAGGCATAGTTCAGCGCATCGAGGCCGCGTTCGATGAAGGGATCGTACAGCGTGCCGACCGGCAACAGCCGCGCGCCGTTGATCTGGTGCGACAGGCCGAGCGCCGACAGCATGATGAACAGATTCATCTCGGCGATGCCGAGCTCGAGGTGCTGTCCCTTCGGCGAATATTCCCAGGTGTAGGCGGACGGGATCTTCTCCTGCCGGAACAAGTCGTGGTTCTCCGCCTTCGCGAACAGGCCGCGGCGGTTGACCCAGGCGCCGAGATTGGTCGACACGGTGACATCGGGCGATGCGGTGACGATGCGCGAGGCGAGTTCGCTATCGCCGCGCGCCAGTTCGTGCAGCACGAGACCAAAACCCTGTTGCGTCGACATCTGCGCCGAGGCCTTGAAGGCCAGCCGTTCCGGCACGTCGATTTCTGGCGCCGACAGGCGGCGGCGCCCCTCGCGGTTGAACGGCGCCTCGGCCAGGAAGGCCTCGAGCTTCGCAGGCTCCTGCGAAAGGCCCTCGAACTTGTCCCACTCGTGGCCGGGGCGGATGTTCTGCGCGGCGCGCCACTTCTCCATCTGGGCGACCGTCATCAGGCCGGCGTGGTTGTCCTTGTGGCCCTGCATCGGCAGGCCGACACCCTTGATGGTATAGGCGATGAAGCAGACCGGCCGATCATGGTCGATCGCCTCGAAGGCCTCGATCATGCTCGCCATATCGTGGCCGCCGAGGTTCGACATCAGCGCCAGCAACTCGTCATCGCTGCGGCGCTCGATCAGCGCCGACACCTCGCCCTGGTCGCCAATGTCGTCGCGCAGATGCTTGCGGAACGCGGCGCCGCCCTGAAAGCAGAGCGCGGCGTACATCTGGTTCGGGCAGTTGTCGATCCAGCGCCGCAGCGCCTCGCCGCCGGGCTCGGCGAACGCCTCGAGCATCAGCTTGCCGTACTTCACGATCACCACGTCCCAGCCGAAGTTGCGGAACATGGTCTCGAACTTGGCCCACAGCCCCTCGCGCACCACGGCGTCGAGCGACTGCCTGTTGTAGTCGACCACCCACCAGGTGTTGCGCAGGCCGTGCTTCCAGCCCTCGAGCAGCGCCTCGAAGATGTTGCCCTCGTCCATCTCGGCGTCGCCGACCAGCGCGATCATCCGGCCCTCCGGCCGGTCCTGCAGCCAGCCATGCGCCTTGACGTAGTCCTGCACCAGCGAGGCGAACAATGTCTGCGCGACGCCGAGGCCGACCGAGCCGGTCGAGAAGTCGACGTCGTCGCTGTCCTTGGTGCGCGAGGGGTAGGACTGCGCGCCCTTGTAGCCGCGAAAATTCTCCAGCTTGTCGCGGGTCTGGTGGCCGAACAGATACTGGATGGCGTGGAACACCGGGCTCGCATGCGGCTTCACCGCGACGCGGTCCTGCGGGCGCAACACCGAGAAATAAAGCGCCGACATGATGTTGGCGAGCGAGGCCGACGAGGCCTGGTGGCCGCCGACCTTCAACCCGTCGGTAGAGGGCCGCACATGGTTGGCGTGATGGATGGTCCACGACGACAGCCACAGCACCTTGCGGGCCAGGGCGGACAGCATGTCGAGGCGTTCAGGCGCGATTCCCATGGCAATGCTCCGGGCGATACGCCGGAATGTTACTGCCGCAGGCGTCGGCGAAAATCTCAATTCCACGCGACAGCACAGGAAAAATTGGGATAAATTCCCACGATCCGACTTCAACTGACGAGTTCATCCCAATGCCTGCCCTCGATGCCATCGACCGCAAGATCCTGAGTCTGCTCCAGACCGACAGCCGCATGACCATGCAGGAACTCGCCGACAAGATCGGGCTGTCGGTGTCGCCTTGCCACCGCCGGGTCAAACTGCTCGAGGAGCGCGGCGTGATCTCTCGCTACATCGCAACCGTCGACCAGAAGTCGATCGGGCTGCACGTCTCCGTCTTCATCTCGATCAAGCTGGCGCGCCAGAAGGAGGAAGACCTCAACCGCTTCGCGCGCGCGATCTCGAAATGGGACGAGGTGCTCGAATGCTATCTGATGACCGGCAACCGCGACTATCTGCTGCGCGTCGTCGCCGCCGACCTCTCCTCCTATGAGGCATTCCTGAAGAACAAGCTGACCCGGCTCGACGGCATCGCCTCCATCGAGTCGAGCTTTGCGCTGAGCCAGGTGAAGTATTCGACGGCGTTGCCGGTGTGAGGACGTTGGTTGGTCACTCGAATGGCGCCAACCCCACAGTGTCGTCCCGGCGAAGGCCGGGACCCATACGCCGCAGCAGGTGCTGAGAACGGGACTCGTTGTCCCAGCACAACAATCAGCATTTGTGGTTATGGGTCCCTGCTTTCGTGTTTGGTCCCGTATGATTGGCGAGGGCCCGCATTGGGGCCTGGTAGCGGAGGCATTTGAGCCTGGTTCGATTGTAGTCGTGGACGAATTTGGCGATGAAGGTGTCTCGATCGGCGTGATCGATGAAGGTCCGCCGGGCGCTGCCACGCTTTGTTTCGCGGCCAATGGCTTCGGCGATGCGCCGGTTGAAACGTTCGACGAGTCCGTTGGTCTGCGGATGGTAGGGCTTGGTCAGGCGATGCTGGATGCCGCACTGTCGGCAGAGTTGATCAAAG
>NZ_JAGKJL010000098.1:0-19068 GCF_020329495.1 Bradyrhizobium australafricanum
CCGCCACCGCCCCCGCCGCCGGGCGAGACCGCCGAGCAGCACGACAGTCCGGCGATGAAGGACGTGCTGCGTCAGCTGTTCAATCGCTGATATTCCCGGATATCCCCCCGCCGATATGAAGGGATAACCATGCGGCCCGAGCGGCCGCCCCGCCTCGCCGATCCGTGCTAAACAGCGGCGGATCATGCGGCGCACCCGATTGGGGGCCGGACGAGGCTGGATGAACGCGGCTACGGACAAGGGCAAGAACTGGTTCCTGCGCGGCGGCCTGTTCGCCAAATATGTCCTCGCGCTGGTCGGCCTCGTCGTGTTCGTGCTGGCGGTCAACGGCGCGCTCGAGACCTGGATCAGCTATCGCGGCATCAAGGGCACGCTGACGGACGCGATGAGCGAGAAGGCCGATGCCACCGCCAAGCGCATCGAGCAGGCGATATCCGACCTCGAGCGGCAAATCTCCTGGGTGACCCGCGCCTCCTCCAACACGATCGAGCTGCGCCGCGCCGACTACGCGCAATTGCTCGGCCAGGTGCCGGCCGTGAGCCAGCTCACCTTGATCAGCGGCCAGGGCCGCGAGCTGCTGCGGCTGTCGCGCCAGACCACCACCGTCAATTCCAACGCCGACTTCTCCCGCGATACCAGATTCACCGAGACCATCGCCCGCGGCACCGCCTACGCGCCGGCGTATTTTCGCGACGGGCGGCCCTTCATGTCGATCGGCGAACAGCATTCCGGCTTCAATGCCGGCGTCACCATGGCCGAGATCGACCTGCGCTTCCTCAATGACTATTTCGGCGATTCCCAGGTCGGCCGCCTCGCGCATGCCTATGTGGTCGACGGCAAGGGCCGCGTGCTGGCGAGCTCGTCGAAAGGTCCGGAGGTCGGCAAGGACCTCGCCGCGCTGCCGCAGGTCGCTGCGGTGCTGTCGCCGAGCGGCAGGCCGATCGCCTCCGGCAAGGATGTCGACGGCAACGCGGTGCTGACGACAGCAACGGCCGCGCCGAACCTCGGCTGGCACGTGTTCTATGAGCAGCCGACGGCGCAGGCGCTGTCGCCGATCCGCGACCAGCTGGTGCGCATCGCGCTTTTGATCGCGCTCGGCCTCGTGGTCGCGATCATCGCCGGCACGATCCTGGCGCGGCGCATGCTGGAGCCGATCACCGCGCTGCGCACCGGCGCGCGGCGGCTTGGCGCCGGCGATTTCGGCCATCGCATCGAGGTGAAGACATCCGATGAGCTGGAGGAGCTCGCCGGCCAGTTCAACAGCATGGCCACCCAGCTTGCCGAGACCTATTCCGACCTCGAGGCCAAGGTGAAGGAGCGCACCCGCGACCTCGCACAATCGATCAACGAGCTGAAGGTGCTGGAGGAGGTCGGCCGCGCGGTGGCGTCCTCCCTCGACCTCAACGCGGTGCTGCCGACGGTCGGCGCCCGCGCGCTCGAGATCACCCACGCCGATGCCGTGCTGATCTATGGCTATGACGCCGCGCAGCGCAGCTTTAACCTGACGCAATCGATCGGCATCGACGCTGCGACCGAGGGCCATCATCGCGCGATCGATGCGGCCAACAGCCCGCTCGGCGAAGCCGCCGCGAAGGGCGAGCCGCTGGCGTTTCCCGATCTCACGACAAATGCCGATTATCCGCCCGATCATCCGCTGCGCGATGTCGTGGTCGGCGCCGGCTTCCGCTCCGTGCTCGTGGTGCCGCTGGTCGACCAGCAGGGCGTGCTCGGCGCGCTGGTGGTGCTGCGCAAAGCGGCCGGCGACTTCCCGTCGAGCCTGATCGGCCTGATGAAGACCTTTGCGCACCAGGCGGTGCTGGCGATGCGCAATGCGCGGCTGTTCACCGAGGTAGACCAGAAGAGCCACGCGCTGGAAGCGGCCAATGCCACCGTGCGCGAGCAGGCCGACAAGCTGCGCGAGCAGACCGAAGCGCTGAAGGACTGGAACAAGTCGCTGGAGCAGCGGGTCGAGACCCAGCTCGGCGAGATCGAGCGCATCCGAAGGCTCGAGCGCTTCCTGGCGCCGCAGGTGGCGCAGCTGATCGCCTCGTCGGACAATCCCGAGGGCCTGCTCGACAGCCACCGCCGCGAGGTCACCGTGGTGTTCTGCGACCTGCGCGGCTTCACCGCCTTCACCGAGGCGACCGAGCCGGAAGAGGCGATGAACGTGCTGCGCGAATATCACGCCGCGCTCGGCAAGCTGATCTTCAAATATGAAGGCACGCTCGACAAATATGCCGGCGACGGCGTGATGATCCTGTTCAACGCGCCGATCCAGCTTGCCGACCACACCGCGCGCGCCGTGAAGATGGCCGTGGAGATGCGCGAGACGGTCGGCCCGCTGACCGAGAAGTGGCGCAATCGCGGGCACAGTCTCGGCTTCGGCATCGGCATTGCGCTCGGCTATGCCACGCTCGGCCAGGTCGGCTTCGAGCAGCGGCTGGAATACGCCGCGATCGGCAGCGTCACCAACCTCGCCTCCCGCCTGTGCGGCGAGGCCAAGGCCGGCCAGATCGTGGTGAGCCGCCGCGTCTACGGCATGGTCGAACCCTACGTCGAAGGCCGCGCCATCGACGACCTCGCGCTGAAGGGATTCAATCATCCGATCCTTGCCGCGGAGATCCTGAGCTGGAAGGGCGAGCCATCAGCGGAAGCGGCGGCGGAGTAAGCCCGGCTCTCTCCCCACGTCGTCCCGGGCAAGCGAAGCGCGACCCGGGACCCATAACCACCGATCTTCGCAATGAACACGGTTGCGGTCCCAGCCTCGCACCACAACCACCATTCGCGGTTATCGGTCCCGGCCTACGCCGGGACGACACTGAACGACGCCGTACGCGGTGCTACGCCACGGCGCTGTCGTTGAGGTCTCGAATTTTAGTGAAGAGCTTCGTGACCTTCTCTTCATCGAAGAGCTTATCAGGTCCCGTCGGCGCGATATCGATGAACGGGCGCTCGTACAGCAGAGCCGGGTCCATGACGCCCTGATCTGTCAAATGTTCGATCACCATATTGATGAACTCGATCTGCGCTGCGCTCGCGGTGCCTGCGGACAGAAACTCGCCGAAAGCTTCGCTGACTGCCGCCCGGTCGAGCCCGACGAGTGAACGAACGAACCGACCAAAGCCCTGGCTGACCACGCGAGCCCGTTCGATATCGGCAGGCTCGCCAATGCCGGCATCGAGCAGCATTTTCTCCAGTTCGCTCAAATCTGACAGTGTGAGCGACTTGCCTTGCCGCAGCTTGTGCAGGACGATGTGATCCTTGTGCGCACGCAGGAAATGACGCGCTTTCAACTTGAACCGTGCGAAGTCGGCCGCACCGATTTGCGGCAATGTCATCTCAACACCTTCTCCGATCTCGTCGGTGAAGTCGGAGTAGACAATCCCCTTGCGGGATTTCTCGATATGCTGGATCAGGTCGCGCAGGCGAATACGCACCAATTCCAGCAGCGGAACGGTGACGCCCTCCCACCATTGGTCGGTCTGGATTTCCTCGATCAGCGCGACATGCTGAGCGATGATTGGAATGCCGGTCTGATCTTCAAGAGCTGAGGCGATTTCGAGCAGCTGCTTGCGCAGCGTATCGAAGCGCTTTGAGCCCTTGAGCAACGCCAGTTCCAACGAAAACATCAGGAGGTCGAACCGCTTGGCCTCCTCGGTCCCCAACATGTGCGAAGACGGGAGCGGCGCGACCTCCTCGACGAGTTCCTTGCGCTTGTCGGCGTCGATCGACGTCCATTCCTTCGGCTCACGATATTTCTCGACGGCGCGGCGGTGCTGGCGGACGATGAAGCTGTCGACGTTCATGCCACCGACGACGTCCTGCAGCGTCTTCGCCGCGCTCTCGCGGATTTCATGCTCGGTCGGCGGCGCCTCATCGCCTTCGGCATAGGGCGTCTGTTCACCTGCCGAAACCTCGTTTGTCGCGCGATGCTTCTCATCGAGAGCCCGCACGAGATCGATCCGTCCGGCGAACAGCCGCTCGGAAAGCGATCTTGCGGTAGCCGCTTCCTTCAGCTCCGGATTGGCGCCGAAGAACTCGACGTTCTGGCAGTAATCGAAGATCAGGAAGAATTCCTTGTATTGTCCGGGACCGAACAGGTCCGGACACAACCGCGTTCCGCGGCCAACCATCTGCCAGAATTTTGTTTTCGATCGCACCTGCTTGAAGAATACGAGGTTGACGACCTCGGGCACGTCGATACCCGTATCCAGCATGTCGACCGAAATCGCGATGTGAGGCATCGCATTCTTCTTCGAGAACTCGTCGATCAGGGTCTGGGCGTAGGCGCCAGTCTGATGGGTGATGACTCGGGCAAAGTGCCCGGCATGCGCTGGATAGGCGGCGTTGAAGCGCTTTTCGATGAACTTCGCGTGCCCCTCGTTCTTGGCGAAGATGATGGTCTTTCCGAGCCGATCTCCGCCCTCGACTTTGATACCGTTCTGCATCAGGTGCGCGATAACATGATCGACCGTGTCTTCGTTGAACAGGCGCTTATTGACTTCGGCTGCCTCGATGCTGTCGGGAATCTCCTCCTCGCCCCATTCCAGCATGTCCCACTGGTCTTTCTCTTCAGGCGTGAGGTCGTCATAGCGCAATCCGGAGCGCACGATTCTGAGCGGCACGGAGATCGCCTTGGGCGGCACCAAATGCCCTTCGGCTACCGCTTCTTCCAGAGAATAAGCGTCTGTGGGAACGCCGTCCTCTAGATCGAACAACGAATAGGTGTTCTTGTCGATTTCGTGCTTCGGCGTCGCGGTCAGGCCGACGAGAAAGGAATCGAAATAGTCGAAAATGGCGCGGTAGCGTTGATAGACGGACCGATGCGCTTCATCGATGACGATGAGATCGAAATGGCCAGGGCCGAACTTCACCTTGCCGTCCTGCTTGCCGTCGATCAGGTTCATCATGGTCGGATAGGTCGACACGAAGACGCGGCCGTCGCTGATGCGCTCCGTCACCAGATTGACGGGTGCGGAATCAGGCAAGTGAGCCTTGAAGGCTCCCGCAGCCTGATTCACCAGCGCAGTCCGATCGGCCAGGAACAGCACGCGCTTGACCCAGTTTGCGCGCATCAGAAGGTCGATCAGGGCGATCACGGTCCGGGTCTTGCCCGAACCGGTTGCCATCACCAGCAGCGCCTTGCGCTCGCCATCCTGCTCGAAATGCTTTGCAACCGAGCGGATCGCGCGCTGCTGATAGGGCCGCTCCACGATCTTGCGATTGACCGCCTCACCGCCAAGCGGCTTGCGGCTGGTGCGGCGCTGGATCAGCAGCTCCAGTTCGTCGCGCTTATAGAAGCCACCGATTTCGCGCGGCGGATAGCGCGTATCGTCCCAGACCCAATGTTCGTAACCGTTGGAATAGAAGATCACCGGTCGCTGACTGTAGCGAGCTTCGAGGAGATCGGCGTAGAGCTTGGCCTGTTGCTGGCCGCTCCGCGCGTCCTTGCGGGTGCGCTTGGCTTCGACAAGTCCGAGCGGCTTGCCGTCTGCACCCCACAGCACATAATCGACGAAACCGACGCCTTCATTGTTCGGCATCCCCTCGACCCGGAACTCAATATCCTCGGGCCTGTCGAGCGCCCAGCCGGCCTCGCGCAGCAGGAGATCGATGTAGCGGTCGCGGGTCTCGGCCTCGTTGTAGTCGTGACGGTCGGGCTTCGATTCGGCGGCCTTACGGGCCGCTGCCACCTCAGCACGAAGCCGCTTCAACTCCTCGTCGAGGTTCTCCTTGTCGGTCAGCAGCTTTGTCAGCTCACCATTCTTGGCATCGAGCTGAGCCTGCTGCGCCTTAATGTAGCTGAACGCCTTCTTCAGCGCTTCGTCGCGGCGCGACAGCACCGATGCGTCGAAGGCGAGATTGTCCGCAGGTTTGTTTTTCGCGTAGGTGCGCGCGAACCAGAAGCAGACGTGGAACAGCTCCTTGACCGCACCGGCGGCATCACCGGTGCTGGTCCGCCGCTCCTCGTGGACGGCACGGTTCCGGAGCGTATTGATGTACTTCGCTTTGGCAAAGACCGCGTCACCAGCCACGCGCCGAAAACTCGGTTCATGCAGCAGCGCAGAGATATTGTCCTGGTAGGGGAGTTTGAGGGCGGGATCAGACCGGAAAGCCCATTTGACCGCCACCTCGACCGTCTTCCCAGCGAAGAATGCCGCCGCGGTCGGGGACACTGCCGCCTGACGCTCCGCCTCCACGGCCGCCTCATGCACGGCAGGGAATTCGGCAGCGAGGAAGGCGAAGTTGGACATCGGCGCCGCTATTTGCCCGCGTCGATCAGTTCGATGTCCTTCTTGAGCAACGTGTTGACCAGCGAGCTCAACGACACCCCCCGCGCCGAGGCCCGCGCGGCCAGATAATCCAGCACCTCCGGCTCCAGATGGACCGGGGGCACCAGGCGAGCCCGTTTTCGGAAGAACTTTCCGCGCTCTGCGCCCGAAAAGTCATACTCATCCTTCATCGGATGACCCTTCTTCATACTGCCGCACGTCCCGGCGGGTCGGCCGGCGCGCCGAAATGATCTGGATCGCCGCCCGCTCCGCCGACAGTTCGACATATGTATGTACCACTAGCAGGAGATTGCTAGCAGAATTTCGACCTATGGTAACCCGTCGCACCTCGTTCGCGCCAGAGTATCATCCAGCCGCGACAGCGCCAGCGGATCCGCAAAGACGCCCATGGCGTCCTCGAAGGTCACGCTATGCGTCCGGGTCCCAATCGAACTCGTAGCGCATGGTCAGAGCCGACCTGAGAAAGCGAGAGATTGGAGAGAGGAGAAGAGAGCATAACTTTCTTCTGCGAAGCGTTCCAATCGGGCTTTTTGACTTTCGACTTTTTGCTTACGCAATACGAACTTCCGCTGCAGTTCCAAAGACGGCAGAGCGACCGGAAATCTGGCCAGCTCCGTAATCTGAAGGTGCGGCATCGCGTTACCCTTTTTCATGGCCTCAATTCGAGCTTGGACTGGGCCAGACATTAGATACCCAAGAAGGTACAACGGCTCCACAAAGTCTGTGCGTGGCTTCACGAGCGCCACTGATTGATTTATGCAAACCTCTGCGTCGGTTAAGACACAAGCGCTCCGACCGAGAATAGCCCCATCTTTTGTAATCAGAATATCGTTCCTCTGAGGCTTCGATTTTGCGGTGAGAGCATCAAACTCAGACCGACTTGCGAAATCGACGTTATTCAAGTCGATGTAGCCTGAACGAACATTCTTGGCGGTCAGAATTGGTATGCCGCACTCATGATGCGACATGGGCTGAGTAAAGCCATATGTAATGCGGGACGTTACTTTCTCAAATTCGACCCGTCGAAGCGCACTATTGTGAGCAAACGGATCGCCAAACATTTCAAGAAAAATAGATTCAGAGAGGCTATCGAGTAGTTCAACAGTGCGCCTGCGTTGGCGTCGCAGCCCATCCGCAACGTCCAGGATCGCCGCGATCCGCCGCTGCTCGTCGAGTGGGGGAACGGGGACTTCTATTCGCTCTACCACCGCTTTGGATATTTCTTTGAACGTCGCGCCGTTTCCAAGTCCTTGCAAATAGGAGGTCTTAGACTTCAGCCAATAGTACAAAAACTTGCTGTCAATCCTTTGCGCATTTGCAACAAGACTCTTGTATCCTTGGTTGGTAGCCATCGGCACCGAATTGATTGCGACGAGTCCGATAGGAGCGCGCGAGCTCAATAGAACGGAGTTGACCGGAAGAATGGAGGCAGCGCAACTCTTCAACCCCTCCATGGTAATAGTCCGATCAGTTCGATCCAAGTATGGGCTTTCGAGAGTGCTGATATCCTTCGGTGTCGTCCAGAATATATCACCGCCCCAGAAGCGCTTCTCGCTCGTGCGTGGTGTCGCTCCTGAAACAACATCGCACACGTCACCGATCTTTGCGGTCGTCCAGCTCACAGCATCCGCTCCAACTCCAAGAGCCCGTCTGCAATCTCCTTCTCTAACGTCTTCAGCTCTGCCATGATTTCATTAGGCGGGCGATGCTCGGCAATCTCGTGGACCTGTTCTTTATAGCGGTTAATCGAGAGTTCATAACCTGCTGCAACGACCTCAGATTTCGGCACACAGAAGCTCTGGGCGTTACGCAAACGCTTGCGTTCTGGGCCGTTGCGCTCCTCCCAGCGTGCAGCAATATCCGGCAAATTGTTCTTCGCGTGGTCGCCCTCGTTGAGCCTCGCTCGCGGACCGATCTTCTCACCCGGCAACAACGCCATGCGCTTATCGTCCAGCGAGAAACCATCGGCCTGGCAATCGTAGAACCAGATATGGTCGGTGCCGCCCGAATTGGTCTTGGTGAACAGAAGGATAGCCGTCGAGACACCGGCATACGGCTTAAATACTCCAGACGGCAGCTTCACGATGCCATCCAACTTGTGGTCCTCCACTAGCATCCTGCGGATCGCTTTGTGCGCGGTGGAAGACCCGAACAAAACGCCATCGGGCACGATCACAGCCGCGCGGCCGCCGGGTTTCAACAACTTCAAGAAGAGCGCCATAAACAGAAGCTCGGTCTTCTTGGTCTTGACTATCGCCTGTAGGTCCTTGGCGATCGCCTCGTAGTCTAGCGCTCCCGCAAAAGGTGGATTGGCAAGCACGAGGGAGTAGCGATCTTCGTCGCCGGTATGCTCCTGCGATAACGAATCCTTGTACCGAATGTCGGGATCGTCGACGCCGTGCAACGTCATGTTCATCGAGCCGATGCGCAGCATCGTGCCGTCGAAGTCGAAGCCATGGAACATCTCCTCGTGGAAATGGTCGCGTGTCTCCTTTTCCTGGAACAGCTTCGGATGATTCTCGCGCAGATACTCGCCGGCGGCGACGAGAAAGCCACAGGTGCCGCAGGCGGGATCGCAGATCACGTCCTTCGGCATCGGCGCGGTCATCTCGACCATCAGTGCGATGATGTGCCGCGGCGTGCGAAACTGGCCGTTCTGGCCGGCGGTCGCGATCTTCGCGAGCATGTATTCGTAGAGGTCACCCTTGGTGTCGCGATCCTCCATCGGGATATCGGCGAGGAGATCAACGACCTTGGCGAGCAGCGCCGGCGTCGGGATGGTGAAGCGCGCGCCCTTCATGTGGTCGGCATGGGCGGTGCCGGCTTCCGCCATGTTGCGCAGAAACGGGAAGACGTGCTCGGAGACGATCTCGAACATGGTCGCAGGATCGCGGTTCTTTAGCCGCGACCAACGCATCTCCTCATAGGCAAGACCGCCGTTCTTGCCGATTTTGTCCTTCCCCTCGGGAAAGATGCGCCGCTCCATCGGCTTGCGCAGCCGATTGGCCTTGTTCTCTTCGAGCGTATGCGCCTCATCGAGGCCACGCATGAAGAGCAGGTAGGTGATCTGCTCGATCACCTCGATCGGATTGGCGATACCGCCCGCCCAAAATGCATTCCAGACGTTATCGATCTTGGAGCGAAGTTCCCCAGTCAGCATGCCATTCCCCGACGCAGAAAGTCTTAGAGTTCACTAGCAAATGTCTTAGGCAGCACGAAGCGGTCTTGGGCGGTATTCCACTTTCGGCTCGTGGGTGCGGGCATGCCCGATGGGCCAAATAGGGGATTATGGTCTCAGCCAGGGGGCAAACCCGTCATCACCATCCAGTTAATCGGACCCCCTCCGCAATCACGATCCCGACCTCCCCCACCCTCCCAGGAATAATCCCTCCCCCGCATCGCTCGCGTCATGACGGGCGCGTGCGAACGCGCGCCCGGCGACAACAAGAACAAGCAGGATGGGTTTGATGACGGGTTTGGATGGGACGCACGCGGCGGCGTCGGTGGTGGCGCTGCATTGCTCGCTGGGGTCGGGACGGCAATGGACCAAGCTTGCGGCCGCGCTCGGCGGCGACCGGTTCATGGCGCCGGATATTTCCGGCTATGGCGTTGCCGCCTGCGGGCGCGACTGGCCGCGGACGCTGGACGGCGAGATCGCGCGGCTGGAGCCCTGGCTCGCCAAGGCCGACGGGCCGATCCATCTGATCGGGCATTCCTATGGCGGGACGATCGCGTTTCGGCTGGCGACCGCGTCGCCTTATGCGCAGCACGTTCGCAGCCTGACGCTGATCGAGCCGGTGCTGCCCGCGCTCCTGCGTGATGGATCATCACGCAAGAGCGTTCTCTTTGAGCATGATCTTGTCGGAAAACCGCTTCACACTTTTCCGGATCATGCTGTGCGCGACACGCCCGCCGACGCGCGGCTGTACGATCGCTTCGCGCGGATCGCGCAGATCGTCTCAAGGGATATTGTCGACGGCGCCGTGATGGAGGCGGTCGAGGCGTTCACCGCGTTCTGGGCCGGCTCCGGGCCGCGCGAGCAGTTCTCGCCGAGCGGGCGGCTGCGGATGATCGAGCAGGCCGACAAGCTGCCTTGCGATTTCGCCGCCGCGCTCGATCTGGATGGGGTGACCGAAGCCGCGCGTGGCTTGAAGGTGCCGACGCTTTTGATGTCGGGCGGGCTGTCGCCCTATGTGACGCAGCGCATTGTCGCGAAACTCGCCGCGCTGATCGATGGCGCCGAGTTGCGGCATCTGCCGGGTGCCGGCCACATGCTGCCGGTGACGCATGCCGATCGGGTCAACCCGGAGATCCTGCGGCACATCTGGCGCGCCGAGGACCTGACGAATTTGGAGCTGGCGAATTTGGAGCCGGCGAAGCTGGAGCTGGCGGCGGATGCGGGACCGGCCGAGGCAGCGCAGCCGGCTGGCTCGGCCAGGCGGCATCTGGTATTCAGGAGGCCCTCTTTTTGGGAATAGTTTGCCGATGATTTTGCCTCGCACGCGCGCCTCAGCCCTTGCCGCCTCCGCGCTGCTTCTGCTCGCCGGCTCTCCCGCGCGTGCGGCGGGCGAAGCCGATGCCGTGCCGAAGGGCGCGGCGGTGACTGTGCTGAAGGCCTCGAAATTCTGCTTCGGCAATATCGTCGAGGTCTCGGGCATCGTGCTGCCGCGCGACGAGCAGCAGATCCGGCCCGAGCGTTTCGGCTTGAAGGTGGCGGAGGTGCTGGTCGATCCCGGCGACACCGTCACCGCAGGGCAAGTGCTGGCGAAGCTGACCGACGGCGCCAACTCGGTCAACGTCACGGCGCCGGTGGCGGGCACGATCTCGGCGTCGTCGGCGATCATAGGCAGCCCGGCCTCGGGCAAGGACGCGCTGTTCTCGATCATCGCCAAGAGCGAGTATGACCTCGTCGGCATGGTGCCGACCCGCGACATCGCCAAGCTGAAGACCGAGCAGACGGCGCAGCTCAAGGTCCTCGGCGCCGGCGATCTCGACGGCAAGGTGCGGCGGATCGCGCCGACGGTCGAGCCGAACAGCCAGCTCGGCCAGGTGTTCATCGGGATCGGCGCGAACAAGCGGCTGCTGGTGAATTCGTCCGGCCGCGCCCAGATCAAGACCGGGCAGAGCTGCGGCGTCGCGGTGCCGCTGACCGCGATCCTCTATTCCACCGCCGGCACCGTGGTGCAGGTGGTGCGCGGCGGCCGCGTCGAGACGCGGCGGGTGGAGACCGGATTGATGTCGGCCGGCCAGGTCGAGATCCGCGACGGCATCCAGGAAGGCGACATCGTCGTCGCCCGCGCCGGCGCGCTGCTGCGCGAAGGCGATCCGGTGCGGCCGGTCGGCGCCAGCGCGGATGCGAAGTAGGCGGCGCTACATCCACGGTGTCGTCCTGGCGAAAGCCAGGACCCATAACCACCGGCAGAAATTTTGCGAAGACTTGCAGTGAACGCGCGCCGCGGTACACGCAGCAGGCTTCAACGATAGATCACGCGGTATGGGTCCTGGCTTTCGCCAGGACGACATTGAGGAGACGGCGTGCCTCAGCCGCCGAGCTTGATGTCTTCCAGCAGCGAGGACGACACGCTCGGCACCTGCTCGCCTTCGCTGGCGCGCGAGATCGCGACGCGGGTCTTGTTGAAGGCGCTTTCGGCGCCGGCCTGGGCGTTGAGGTTGTTGAGCAGCTCGGAGACCAGCACGCTGTTCGGCGCCTTGCTGTCGTCGGCGACCTTGCCCGGCGTCGCCGAGCTCAGCACGATGGTGTTCTCCGGCGGGCTGATCGGGGCGAGACCGTGCGAGAACGCGCGGAAGCGGCGCTCATAGGGATTGCGGCGCGAGGCGTCGAGCACGACGAGCTTGGCCTTGGCGCCGCGCTCCTTCATCGCATCGAGCACGGACTCGACGCTGACGCCGGTGCGCTTGACGTCGGCTTCCTTCCAGATCGTGGCATCGACCGGGATCATGTAGCTCTCGCGCCCCACTTGCACGCCGTAGCCGCCGAAGAACAGCATCACGACAGTGTCGGGCCGGATCTTGGCCTTCATGCGCTCGACCGCGCGGAACATGTCGTCCTTGGTCGCATCCTCGACCACGTCGACGTCAAAGCCCTCGCGGCGCAGCGCCGACGACAGGGTGCGGGCATCGTTGATCGGCTGGGCCAGCGGCGCCGCGGCGTCCGGATAATGGCCGTTGCCGATGATCAGCGCGAGGCGGGAAGTGCCTGCCGGAATGCTGCCGGTCAGCTCGGTGGAGGCGACCTTGTCGCCACCCTTGGCGACATCGAGGGTGCGCTTGTTGAGCGCGGCATGGGCGCCAATCGCCAGCGACACCGTGCCGGCCACCGCCACGCAGACGGCGATGGTGCGGCGGGAAATGCGAAGCTGCCTAAGGTCCATAGCGTTCCTAAGTCCCAATTTTTATCCCGATGGCGCTCAAGCGAAGATCGCGCCAGTTAGTCGCGTCAAAGACGTTCAGGTTTAATGGGGTTGAGGTGTGTGTGCCGTTGAATTGAACTCAATTTGCGGCGCCGCAACAAACGCTCCTTTAACCCGGACGGCCGCCCGGGGCAACCCGAATTGCCGCATGCCGCCGCCCGGCAGAGGCCATTGACGCCGTTAAGATCCCGTTACGTGATCTCTGTCACATTTGTATTCTTTAGGGATTCATGTAGCTTTCCAAAGGCTTGCGAGTTTGGGGCAGAGCGACAGGAAACTCCGTCGGGCGGCGGCGTTAACCGGTTCCTCGGGAAAGGGGATTCTTTGAGCTTCTTGGGCCTTCACGAGATCGCAGGCGCAGTGTGCCGGTCGCTGACCGCCCAGAAGGACGGCCCGTCGCTGTACGAGGTCTGCGACCCCGTGCTGCAGGCCTATCGCGGCGGCGATGCCCATCTCGGAAAATTCTACCGGACCGCGCTCGGCAATCCGCCGCTGCGCGCGCTGCTCCGCCGCACCGGCCTGCCCGCGCTCAACGATCCCGACCGCCTCGCCGGCCTGCGCGCGGCGCTCACCGCGGCGCGCGACGTCGCGGCGCCGGACTGGGCCGCGATCGGCACGCCCGTCGCGGCATTGATGGACGGTATCGGCGTGCGCCACCCGACCCCGCCGGCCGCGACCGCACCTGGCCGCCCGCCGGAGATCGCCGAGATCGACCGCGTGATCCGCCTGACCGGCGCGCATCTGTTGCGCTCGTTCGGCAGGAACGGCTTCATCCCGACCTATGCCGCCTTCAACCTGATCGGCGACCCCGACGTCGGCGGGCGCGAGCTGCTGATGGCGCTGACCGGGCTGAACGCACGCGGCTACAAGAACTCGACCTTATTGTTCAATCTGGCGCGGATCTTCATCGCGCATTCGCCGGCGCGCGCGCTGATCAACCCGGCCTGGCGCGGCATCGCCGAGCCGATGTGGGAGCCGGTACAGATCCGCCACCGCTCGGCCTATTACGACGCCTTTTTCACCGAGGCGCTGCTCGGCTTCGTCGAGACCGGGCTCGCCTCGCCGGATGAAGCTGTCACCGCGCGGCGCGCGATCGCCGACATGGTGGATTTCTGCCTCAAGACGAGCGCCGAGGAGGTGCCGTCGCATGACGGCTCGACGGTGAAGGTCATCACCGCGCTGGCGCCGGGCCGGCATCCGCGCTTCTCGCGCTTCTTCGCCCAGATTAAGCAGGATCTCGGCTTCGGCATTTATGTGCCGGACTGCGACACCACGGCGTGCTCGTTCTCGGCCGCGACCCAGGCCGGCTCCGACGATCCGATCCTGCAGCAGCCGCTGCTCGACTTCTACCGCGGCTACCAGGTGCGATCGGGCGCCAACGAGCCGCGCGTCACCGTGCCGCTCAACGACAACATCGACTACGAGGGCGGCGTCGTCACCTGGATCGACAATCTCGCCGGCGAGCGGCCCTATGGCAACGACCTCGATCCGACGCTGAACCTCGACATCCTCGAGGTCTCGTTCCGCAACCTCGCCCGCTGGCAGATCATCGAGACGCCGCAGCGGCTGGAGACGGTGCATCGCATCATCGCCTTCCAGAAACATTTGGTCGAAAGCGGCGCGTTCAAAAATCCGCGCTCGCACATCTATTATCTGCCCGAGCTTTATTCGGCCTATTTCGGCCGCTGCTATGCCGCCTTCGTCGCGCTGCCGCTGGCGGCGCAGCGCATCATCGATCCCGGCAACGTGTTCGCGCTGATCCGCGCCCGCGTGCTCGGCTATGTCACGCACGAGCTGATCGCCCACGAGATGAACCCGTTCGATGCCGCACTGGCGCTGATGGCGCTGGCGCATCTCGGTGCCGCGGTCTCGACCTTCACGCCGGCGCTGCACTGCATCGTGCAGGGCCTCGGCGAGGGCGGCCGCAAGGGGCCCTACCGGGCCTATGAGTGGAATAAGATGAAGACACCCACCCGCATCCTGGTCGGCGGGCCGGAGGTGACCTCGGCGTTCGTGCTGATGGCGCTTGCGCTGGCGAAGCGACGAATGGCCGCGGTGTAGGATGGGTAGAGCGAAGCGAAACCCATCATTGACACCGACGATGCGAATGATGGGTTTCGCTGCGCTCTACCCATCCTACGGACCTACGGGACCTCGAAGGCGAATAGCGCATTCGCAGGGCAATGACGCGAAGTTGAAACTGGCGGAAACGCAACAGCACTGGCACGGTTGCCCAATTGCCCGCACAATCGTTGGGCACTGACCTCTGCACGCTAAAAACCATCTGAACGATAAGAACCTGGCCGGGAACGCCGATGTTCAAGACGCTGCTCACCGCGGGCCTGCTGCTCTCGCTGCCGACGCTGGCTGCCGCCGCCGACATCACCGGCGTGCCGAAGATCCGCGACGGCGACCAGCTCATGATCGGCAGCGTCCGCATCCGGCTCGCAGGCATCGACGCGCCGTCGACCGACCAGCTCTGCCTCAACACCAAGGGCGAGCGCTGGACCTGCGGCGTCGCCGCGCGCGACGAGCTGATCAAGCATGCCGGCAACAAGAGCTGGACCTGCCACGCCCGCTCGGTCGATCGCCGCGGCCGCACCATCGCGCGCTGCGAGGTCGACGGCGAGGACATCCAGAAATGGCTGGTCGCGAGCGGCTGGGCGCTGGCCTACACCCGCGCCTCGCATGACTACGAAGCCGACGAGAAGGCCGCGCGTGAGGCAAAAGCCGGGATGTGGCAGGGCGCCTTCATCGCGCCGTGGGACTGGCGGGTGCGCAACAAGAAGACCACCGTGCTCGGCGCGGTGAAGCCGCCGGATGGCGCCAACGCGATCCTGCTCGCCTCGGCCTCCGGCCCGGTGGCGCCCTCGCCCGACTGCACCATCAAGGGCAACGTCAACCGCTCCGGCGAATGCATCTTTCACCAGCGGACCAGCCGCTGGTACGCCAAGATCGAAATGAAGATCAGCAAGGGCACGCGCTGGTTCTGCTCGGTCGAGGAGGCCGAAGCCGCCGGCTGCCGCGAGACGCGGCGCTGACACCTGATGAATGAGATTGACGTGCAGCCGCGACGGCAGTCTGCTCCCTCTCCCGCTTGCGGGGTCCGAGGCGAGCGAAGCTCGCTCTCGAGGCTGGGGTGGGGGTCTCGCTACGAATCATATTCCGGAGATAGCCTCCACCCGGATCGCATCTTCGATGCGATCCGACCTCCCCCGCAAGCGGGAGAGGTGAAGGGAGCGCGATGACCGACACCGGGGCCAATCAGCAGGAGCCACGCCGGCGCAGCCGCTTCCGGCAAGCGCAGATGGCATTGTTGTTCGTCCTGGCGATCTACCTGATCGCGGCCTATCTGCTGCTGCCGGCGCTGTGGACGCATTACGAGCACCAGAAGGGTCTCGCCAATCTGCCGATGGTGACGCGCACCGCGCAGGGCATTCCCGGCGATCCGATGAATGTCGGGCTGATCGGCGACACCAAGGATGTGGTCTGCGCAATGCACGAGGCCGGCTGGTTTCCGGCCGATCCGGTGACACTGAAATCCTCCATCGAGATCGTGGGCAGCGTGCTGCTCGATCGTCCCTACAAGGATGCGCCGGTGAGCAACCTGTTCTATCTCGACCGCCGCGAGGATCTCGCCTTCGAGCGGCCGGTCGGATCGAGCGCGGACCGCCGCAACCATGTCCGGTTCTGGAAAGTGCTCGACCAGGGCGAGGAGAAACGTCCGGTGTGGCTGGGCGCTGCGACCCTCGACCGCAGCGTCGGCGTCAGCCACTACACCGGCGCGGTGACGCATCACATCGCGGCCGACCTCGACGCCGAACGCGCGCTGCTCGCCACTGACCTCGAGTCCGCCGGCATGGTCACCGCGAAATATCAGGTCACCGGCATCGGCCCGACCTTCAACGGCCGCAATGGCGGCGGCGATCCCTATTACACCGACGGCGAAATCTGGGTGCTGCGGCTGGTCGAGGCCTGCCGCAAGAACCACGGCACCGTCGAGCAGCTCCCGAGCCCCGCCGCGACCGAGTTCAAGGACCAGATCTGGCGCGCGGTCGTCGAATCGATCGGCAAATAGCATCGTGTCCCCCGGTTTTGGAAACGCTGGATTGCTTCGTCCTGCTCGCAATCGAAGCCGCGATGGAATAGTCTCCGCGCTTGACCCCTCACACGCATGATTTGCGCGCTTTATCCAAAAGGAACAGGACGATGACCGTTCGCGCGGGCCGGGAATTTCTGGCCATCCCCGGGCCCACCACGATGCCCGATCAGGTGCTGCAGGCAATGCACCGCCCGGCGCTCGACATCTACTCCAACGAGATGGTCGAACTGACTGAGAGCCTGCTGCGCGACCTCTCGAAGCTGTTCGCCACCCAGGGCAAGTCCTACATCTACATCTC
This sequence comes from Bradyrhizobium australafricanum, assembly GCF_020329495.1. NCBI lineage: Bacteria > Pseudomonadati > Pseudomonadota > Alphaproteobacteria > Hyphomicrobiales > Nitrobacteraceae > Bradyrhizobium > Bradyrhizobium australafricanum. Next base: position 17,125 of record NZ_JAGKJL010000098.1, read on the forward strand.
CAACGGCCACGGCGCGTGGGAGGCGACGCTCTCCAACGTGCTGTCGCGCGGCGACAAGGTGCTGGTGCTGGAGAGCGGGCGCTTCGCGATCGGCTGGGGCCAGGCCGCGGCCGCGATGGGCGCCGAGGTCGAGGTGCTGAAGGGCGACTGGCGCCGCGCGATCCGTCCGGCCGAGGTCGAGGAGCGGCTGCGGCGCGACAAGGAGCACACCATCAAGGCGATCCTCGTGGTGCAGGTCGACACCGCGTCCGGCGCCTATAACGACATCGAGGCGATCGGCAAGGCGATCAAGGCCGCCGGCCACCCTGCATTGTTCATGGTCGACACCGTGGCCTCGCTCGGCTGCATGCCGTTCGAGATGGACAAATGGTACGTCGACGTCGCGATGTCGGGCTCGCAGAAGGGCCTGATGACGCCGCCCGGCCTCGGCTTCGTCGCCGCCAATGACCGCGCCTGGGACGCCCACAAGAAAGCTGATTTGCGCACGCCCTATTGGGATTGGACCGAGCGCGAGGGCTCGGAGCACTACCGCAAATATGCCGGCACCGCGCCGGTGCATTTGCTGTTCGCACTGCGCGAGGCGATCAACATGCTGCACGCCGAAGGCCTGGAGAATGCGCATCTGCGGCATCGCCTGCTCGGCGAAGCCGTGCGCCGCGCGGTCGCGGTCTGGGGCGAAGGACAGGTGCTCGGCTTCAACATCAGTGAGCCCGCCGAGCGTTCCAACACCGTGACGACGGTGACCGTGAAGGGCGCCGACCCCGCCGCGATCCAGCGCTATGCCAAGGAGAAATGCGGCGTGGTGCTCGGCACCGGCATCGGCGATTTGCAGGGCCAGGCCTTCCGCATCGCGCATATGGGCCACGTCAACGCCCCGATGATCCTCGGCACCCTCGGCGTCGTCGAGGTCGCGCTGACAGCGCTGAACATCCCGCACGGCAAGGCCGGCGCCGACGCGGCCATCCAGTGGCTCGGCGAGAACGTGAAGGCGTAGGCCGAGGCGGTCTGAGGCTTTAACCCGTCATCCTGAGGAGCCCGCCAAAGGCGGGCGTCTCGAAGGATCGACGGCCGCGCTGTAGCCGCGAGCTAGTCGGGGTGCGCGGAAATAGCCGGGCCGTGCATCCTTCGAGGCTCGCTCCGCTCGCACCTCAGGATGACGGGATCGAGGTAGCGGAAAGGACAGATGCTTATCCTATTGACCGTGACTACGCTTGCCGCATGATCAATCCGTGCATTGCGCGCGCGGGACTGGTGAAGATGGGCATTTACGTCTACATGCTTCGCTGCGCCGACAACTCGTTCTACGTCGGCAGCGCCACGGGTGACGATCTCGCGCCGCGCATCGAACAGCATAATGCGGGTGCCTTCCCCGGCTACACTCATAATCGCCGACCGGTCGTCCCCGTCTGGTCAGAGTATTTTGAGCGCATCACCGATGGCATCGCTGCGGAACGGCAGATCAAGGGCTGGAGCCGGGCGAAGGAGGAAGCATTGATTCGGTTGGATTGGGCCACGATCAGCCGACTGGCTCATCGACGCAGAACGACCCCTTCCCCGTCATCCTGAGGAGGCCGCGGAGCGGCCGTCTCGAAGGATCGGCGGCCACGCCCCCGCCGCGAGAGAATCGGAGCACGCCGAGAGATCCGGGCCGTGCATCCTTCGAGACGCGCGCAAGAGCGCGCTCCTGAGAGCCTGACTGAAAAATGGGTGAGTGATCTCAGTGGGGTGTGATTCCATCGGATTTGCAAAGATTCGAGGGAGAGCACGATGCCCTGGACCAAGATCACTCGGGAGCAATATCGGCGGGACGATCTGCGTTATGCAAGCGATATGACCGATGCGGAGTGGGCGCTGATCAGACGCCTGTTGCCGCGAGCGAACCGGCGCGGCCGGCCGCGTAAGACGGAGCTGCGTCGTGTGATCGAAGCGATCCTCTATATCGTT
>NZ_JAGKJL010000099.1:0-18767 GCF_020329495.1 Bradyrhizobium australafricanum
ACCAGCGGCTGAAGCGCTGATGCACCGTTTTCCACTTGCCGTACCGTTCCGGCAGGTCGCTCCAGTGTGCGCCCGATCGCAAAACCCACAAACATCCGTTGACGAACAGTCGATTGTCCGCAGCCGTACGTCCCGGGTCGCCAGCTTTCCCCGGCAGCAGTGGCGCAATCCTCGCCCATTGCGCCTCCGTCAGCTCATATCGTTTCGCCGCCACCATCTGCTCCGTGTCTCGAATCACGGAACTCTATGAATCAGCGATCAAACCGCTTGGGAATCCTGAATGTCGATCGGTCCTAGGGCATTTACACATCTCTTCGAGGCTAGAAAACCGACTCATCATCAAGGGGTTAGCTACTAGGCGAGAGCCGAAATCGGCGGGCGCAACCCTAGTGCAGATGAGTAAGTTCTCTGCGGTTTTCGGCCAACTCTTTGAGAAGACTCTGGAAAGACTGCGGAGGATATGTATATACGCTAGTGCGAAAGCAGGGACCCATAACCACAGGGTTGAGTTGTTGAAGCGCGCTGTCGCCGCAGCCCTGCGAAACGATGGCCATCGGTGGTTATGGGTCCCGGGTCGCGCTTCGCTTGCCCGGGACGACGAAGATTGCGTAGCCCGGATGGAGCGCAGCGCAATCCGGGCCCAATCTATCCACGAGGAAAGACCCGGATTACGCTTCGCTTCATCCGGGCTACGATAATAGCGCCGGCGGCTAAACCGCCAGCACGTGATCGTCGATCTCGGCGATGGTGTTGACGCCGCACAGCCCCATCGTGGTGGTGAGCTCCTTGCCCAGGATGTCGATCGCCTTGGCGACGCCTTCCTGGCCGCCGGCGCCGAGGCCATAGGCATAGGCGCGGCCGATCATGCAGGACTTCGCGCCGAGCGCCAGCGCCCGCATCACGTCCATGCCGGTGCGAATACCACCGTCGAACATGATCTCGAGCTTCGAGCCGACCTCGTCGACGATCTCCGGCAGCACCTCGATCGAGGACGGCGCGCCGTCGAGCTGGCGGCCGCCATGGTTGGAGACCACGATCGCCTGCGCGCCGGTCTTGGCGGCAAGCTCGGCGTCCTCGACGTCGAGAATCCCCTTGAGGATCAGCTTGCCCGGCCAGATGCTGCGGATCCAGTCGATGTCCTTCCAGCTCAGCGAGGTGTCGAACTGCGAGGCGGTCCATTCCGACAGTTTCGTCAGATCCTCGGTGCCTTTGACGTGGCCGGCAATGTTGCCGAAGGTTCGGCGCTTGCCTTGCAGCACGCCGGACACCCAGGCGGGCTTGGTCGCGAAGTCGATCAGCTTCGACAGCGACCATTCCGGCGGCACCGTCATGCCGTTCTTGATGTCCTGGTGGCGCTGGCCGATCACCTGCAGGTCGACGGTCAACACCAGCGCCGAGCATTTCGCGGCGATCGCGCGCTCGATCAGCGACTTGATGAAGCCGCGGTCCTTCATGACGTAGAGCTGGAACCAGAACGGCTTGTCGACGGCGGCCGCGATGTCCTCGATCGAGCAGATCGACATCGTGCTCTGGGTGAAGGGAATGCCGGCCGCCTGCGCGGCACGACAGGCATAGATCTCGCCGTCGCCATGCTGCATGCCGAGCAGGCCGACCGGCGCCAGGATCAGCGGCATCGCCGCCGGCTCGCCGAGGATCGTGGTCGCCAGGGTGCGCTTGGACACATCGACCAGGATGCGCTGGCGGAACTTGATCTGCTGCAGATCTTCCGAATTCGCGCGCAGCGTGTCCTCGGTGTAGGAGCCGCGGTCCGCATAATCGAAAAACGCCTTCGGCACCCGGCGCTTGTGCAACTGGCGCAGATCTTCGATGCAGGTAATGTGCTTCATGGACGGTCCCGGCCCTTCTTCTGTGTCGCAAGTTCTACGGAGGCGCCTTGCAGGTGTTCGCTCTTGCCGTCATCTAGCATGGATGGGGGAGCTGCCAAATCGAAGACGGATGGGAGAGCGCGATGACCCAATCAGGCTCCAAACCGAAAGCAAAAGCAGACGAGAACGCCGAGAAGCGCCGGCTCGACGAGGCCCTGGAGGAGGGGCTGGAGGAGACGTTTCCCGGTTCCGACCCCGTCAATGTCACCCAGCCGGCCCCCAGCAAGGGCGACCAGCACGTCAAGCGCAACGGCAAAGGGTAGGGGACGACGTTCGTCACCCAGGTTGCCGAAAGAGTAATAATGTTATATCTTTCAGTGCCTTAATGTCGAAGCACGGGGTTTAGCCCCGGTAATGATTCATCATATTTTTTGAAGTCCTTTTAGCGCCTGGCAGTCTATAAGGCCGATGCACGCTAGACTGGTAGGCGTTCAGGACTCTCTCGCCGGGTGGTTCGAGAGGTCCGTGTTGGGGGTTACATGAGCCGCAAATATTTCGGGACCGATGGAATTCGGGGCCGCGCCAATGGGCTGATCACGCCGGAGCTCGCGCTCAAAGTGGGGCAGGCCGCAGGGTTGGTGTTTCAGCGTGGCGATCATCGCCATCGCGTCGTGATCGGCAAGGACACGCGGCTGTCCGGCTACATGATCGAATACGCGATGGTCGCGGGCTTCACCTCGGTCGGTATGGACGTGCTGCTGGTCGGCCCGATGCCGACCCCGGCGATCGCGATGCTCACCAAGTCGATGCGCGCCGATCTCGGCGTCATGATCTCGGCGTCGCATAATCTTTTCGAAGACAACGGCATCAAGCTGTTCGGCCCGCAGGGCTTCAAGCTGTCGGACGATGTCGAGAAGCAGATCGAGCAGCTGCTCGACGAATCGCTCGACCGCCGCCTGGCGCAGAGCGCAAGCCTCGGCCGCGCCCGCCGCATCGACGGCGTCCATGACCGCTACATCGAATTCGCCAAGCGCACGCTGCCGCGCGATCTCTCGCTCGACGGCCTGCGCGTCGTGGTCGATTGCGCCAATGGCGCCGCCTACAAGGTGGTGCCGGAAGCGCTGTGGGAGCTCGGCGCCGACGTGGTGCCGATCGGGGTCGAACCCGACGGCTTCAACATCAACAAGGAATGCGGCTCCACCTCGCCGGAAGCGCTGTCGCGGAAGGTGCGCGAGATGCGCGCCGACATCGGCATCGCGCTCGACGGCGATGCCGATCGCGTCATCCTGGTCGACGAGCGCGGCCACATCGTTGACGGCGACCAGCTGCTCGCGGTGATCGCGCAGAGCTGGAAGGAGGAGGGGCGCCTCGCCAAGCCCGGCATCGTCACGACCGTGATGTCCAATCTCGGGCTGGAGCGCTTCCTGCAGGGTCTCGGGCTGCAGATGGTCCGCACGCCGGTCGGCGACCGCTATGTGCTCGAGCAGATGCTGAGCGGCGGCTACAATCTCGGCGGCGAGCCGTCGGGCCATATCATCATGTCGGACTATTCGACGACCGGCGACGGTTTCGTCGCGGCACTGCAGGTGCTGGCCGTGGTGCAGAAGCTGCGCCGCCCGGTGTCGGAGATCTGCCGGCGTTTCGACCCGTTGCCGCAAATCCTGAAGAACGTGCGCTATCGCAGCGGCAAGCCGCTCGACGACGCCGAGGTCAAATCCGCGATCACCGACGGCGAGAAGCGCCTCAACGGCCATGGCCGTCTCTTGATCCGTCCTTCCGGCACCGAGCCGGTGATCCGCGTGATGGGCGAGGGCGACGATCGCATCCTGGTGGAAGAGGTCGTCGACAACATCGTCAGCGCGCTCGGCCACGCCGCCGCGGCTTAAGCTCCGTCCGGCCTCGTCAGCTCGTGATCCGTCATCCTGAGGAGCGCGCCCTTGCGCGCGTCTCGAAGGATGCACGGCCGTTATCGCAATGTGGCGAGCGCCGGGCCGTCGACCCTTCGAGACGCGCGGAGCCTGTCATCGGGCCGCGCTTTGCGCGGACCCGTTGGCGCTCCTCAGGGTGACGGGGATAGAGTTTGGCCGCCGGCTGACCCCACAGCGCATCGCTGCCATCGGCTAACGCAACTGGTTTGCCTCACCTCCGCGTCGTACGACACGGAGGTATTTTCTGCGAATCCGTCTGGGAATGCTGCATTGAACAAGCCCGTCGTGAGCGAAGAGGCACTGGGCGAGCCGGTGCTGGTGCCGGAGTTGATGGCTGTGCAGGCCGCGAAAGCGGCCATGGCGGGACCGGCCTATGTCGTGCTTGCCGGCATCAGCTTCTCGCACTTCCTCAACGACACGATGCAGTCGCTGATCGCTTCGGTCTATCCGATCCTGAAGGACAATTACGCGCTCGACTTCGCGCAGATCGGCATGATCACGCTGGCGTTCCAGTTCACGGCGTCGCTGCTGCAGCCGCTGGTCGGACATTTCACCGACAAGAAGGCGCAGCCGTTCTCGCTTGCGATCGGCATGGGCTTCACCTTCTTCGGGCTGCTGCTGCTCAGCGTTGCGCACACCTATGGGGTCATCCTGATCGCGGCTTCGCTGGTCGGCCTTGGCTCCGCGGTGTTCCACCCGGAATCGTCGCGCATCGCGCGGCTGGCGTCGGGCGGACGTTACGGCTTCGCGCAATCGGTGTTCCAGCTCGGCGGCAGTTTCGGCACCTCGATGGGACCGGTGCTCGCAGCACTGATCGTGGTGCCGTTCGGTCAGCCCTCGATCGCCTGGTTCTCCTCGATCGCGTTCCTTGCCATCGTGATCCTCTGGCGCATCGGCGTCTGGTACAAGCCGCAGATATCGGGCAAGAAGACGGCCGCCATCGCGCGGCATCCCGACCATCCGGATCAGCGGCGCGTGAAGATCGCGCTCATCGTGCTGGTCGCGCTGCTGTTCTCCAAGCAGCTCTATGTCTCGAGCCTGTCGAGCTATTACATCTTCTATCTGATCGACCGGTTCGGCGTCTCGACGCAGGCGGCGCAGCTCTATCTGTTCGTCTTCCTTGCCGCCAATGCCGCGGGCGCGTTCATCGGCGGGCCGCTCGGCGACCGCTTCGGCCGCAAATACGTGATCTGGTTCTCGATCCTCGGCGCGCTGCCGTTCACGCTGGCGCTGCCCTATGCCGGCCTGTTCGCCAGCGCCGTGCTGACGGTGGTGATCGGTTTGATCATCTCGTCGGCGACGTCGGCGATCATCGTGTTCGCGCAGGAATTGATGCCGCATCGCTTCGGCATGATCTCCGGCGTGTTCTTCGGCGTCGCCTTCGGGATCGGCGGTCTCGGCGCCGCCGTGCTCGGCAAGCTCGCCGACCACACCTCGATCGCCTTCGTCTATCAGCTGTGCGCCTTCCTGCCGGCGATCGGCCTGCTCGCGGTGTTCCTGCCGAAGATGCCGAAGGCCGTGCGCTGAACGCCCGGCCGCAGACGCGATGCCCGCGTTAAGCATTCGCTAACACACGCGGCCCGCGTGCCCTGCGAACGGCGCGTATGCGTCAACGCTTCATTAGCACTTGTGGCGGGATCGCGATGTTTCGCCGCCCTCCTGCGCCATTTTAATGGACCCATAAGCGACAGCCGCAGAGAAAGGTGAGAGAAAATCAACCTTAAAAATTAGGGTTAAGTGCCGCTTAAACATTTCCTGCCATCGTCCGGGCCGTGAGTTTCAGACGTGGGGCTTTCGTGTCGCCTCACTTGGCCCAAAAGGACGAAGCCAATGCGTAGCGTAAAGACCCTGATTGCCGCCGGTGCGGCATCTCTGTTGTCCTCGGCGGCGTTCGCCGCCGACATGCCGATCATGCCGCCACCTCCGATGGCGTATGCTCCTCCGCCGGTCCAGGATTTCGGCGGCTGGTATCTGCGCGGCGACATCGGCATGACCAACACCCAGGCCAAGCTGCACGTCAACGCCTACGACACACTGCCGGCCGGCACCGCCTTCAACCAGTATGGCCACGGCTTCGACGGCGGCGTGCTCTACGGCATCGGCGTCGGCTATCAGTTCAACAGCTGGTTCCGCGCCGACATCACCGGTGAGTATCGCTCGAAGGTGAGCTTCAACGGCACCGATTTCTTCACGTTCCCCGGGCCCAGCCCGCTGAGCGACGCCTATCATGGCGGCATCCAGAGCTGGGTTGGCCTCGTCAACGTCTACGCTGATCTCGGCACCTGGGGCTGTTTGACCCCGTTCATCGGTGCCGGTGTCGGTGCCGCGACGATCAAGACCTCGGCCTTCTCCGACGTCGCGACGTTCCCGAGCGGGTCGGGCCTCACCAGCTCCTTCATCGCCGATGGCGCCACCAAGACCAACTTCGCCTGGGCGCTGCATGCCGGTGTCGCCTACAAGGTCACCAACAACTTCACGGTTGAACTGGCCTATCGCTACCTCGACATGGGCACTGCCGCCCACGGCCAAGGTCACTTCTTCGACGGCACGCCGGCCGGTCCCTCGAGCTTCCAGTACCGCGACATCACCTCGCAGGACGTGAAGCTTGGCGTGCGCTTCAACTTGCCGTGCTGCGACGTGGCGCCGCCGCCTCCGCCGCCGCTGATCCGCAAGGGTTAATTTCGGGCCTTCACGGTTAACGATTGCAACGGCGCGGGACCATCCCGCGCCGTTTTTCTTTGCCGCGTCATGTCGTCAACTTCTGCAACTTGCGTGCTCGAAAACGGGCGGCGACAACGATTGGTTAAGGTTAACAGGCGATGATCAACGCGAAATCGGTGCGGTGGATGGAGCGTTGCAATGCGTAGGTTGGTGCTGGCGGCGATGATGATTGGAACGGTGACCGGCGCGCAGGCTGCCGACCTGCCGGACTTTCCGATCCTGCGCGGCTCCTATGTCGATGCACCGAGCAGGAGCGGGAACTGGGAAGGATGGTATGTCGGCGGCCAGATCGGCTATACCTCCGGCGACATCGATTTCAGCCACGCGCCAAGCGCGATGACCTCCTTCATGTTGCGCGAGAGCGTTCTGGCCGACCCGGTTTCAGGTTGGGCCCTGCTGCCGAAGAACCATGCGCAGAGCAACGGGTTCGGCGCGTTCGTCGGCCGCAACTGGCAATGGGACGACGTCGTGCTCGGCGTCGAGGCCAACTACAATTACCTGAACGGCCTCGAAAGTTCGGCGGGCGACTCGATGACGCGGCAGATCGTGAATCCCAAGGGCGAGACTCCTCCGAGCGGGCACACCTACACCTACAACACCACGTTGTCGGGGAGCGCCGCCTTGCAGGTCAAGGACGTCACGACCTTCCGTGGACGCGCCGGATGGGCGGCAGGCAACTTCCTGCCTTACATGTTCGGCGGTGTTGCGGTGGGACGCATGTCCGTGTCGCGTTCGGCGACGGTGTCGTTTGACAAGTACGATGCCTGGGCCGAGACCCAGACGGTCGGCAACAACACCGTTACAATTCAGCATAACGACTACCTGGGCTCAGGCAGCGCCGCCCAGACGGAGCAGCGGGTGAACAACTATGCGGTCGGTTGGACCGCGGGCCTCGGGCTTGAATATTGCGTGGTCGGCGGGTTGTTTCTCCGCGGCGAGTGGGAATATGTGCGCTTCGCTGCGGTCAAGAATATCGCCGTCGACATGAATAGCTTCCGGGTCGGCGCCGGCTACAAGTTCTGATCGCCGCTGCCGTAGCCGGCGACGGTTGACAGACCGGGGAGCGACTGCTGCTCTGTCGCCACACGGTCGGAGCGCGATCACATGAAAATCTACGGCGACGCCAATTCAGGCAACTGCCTGAAGGTGAAATGGGTGTGCGACAGGCTGGCGCTGCCGTACACATGGGTCGAGATCGACACCATGAAGGGCGGCAGCCGGACCGCGGAATTCCTCAAGCGAAACGGCTGGGGCCAGGTGCCGACGGTGGAGCTGGATGACGGCCGCACGCTGGCGCAATCCAACGCCATCGTCCGCTATCTCGCGCGCGGCAGCGACCTGATCCCGAGCGATCCCTATCGCGCGGCGCAGATGGATGCCTGGATGTTCTGGGAGCAGAACAGCCATGAGCCTTATGTGGCCGTCTGCCGCTTTCAGGCCGTGTATCTCGGCAAGGCCGTCTCGGAGATCGATCCGAACCTCATCAAGCGCGGCTATGTCGCGCTCGATCATCTGGAGCGGCATCTGGCGGGCACGCAATTTTTGGTCGGAGACGCGTTCTCGCTCGCCGATGTCTCGCTGCTCGCCTATACCCGTGTCGCGGAGGATGGCGGCCTCGAACTCGCGCGCTATCCCGTGATCCGTCGCTGGATCGCCGACGCCGAGCGCGTGCTCGCGCTGCCGCCGGTCCGCTGACCTCAGGTGAATGCCGCCATGACTGAAGCTTCATCCATCATGATCCGCCGTGCCCGCCGAGAAGACGTCGCCGCCATCGTCGGCATGCTTGCGGACGATCCGCTCGGCAGTGCGCGCGAGCGGATCGAGGATCCGCTACTGCAAAGCTATTACGAGGCCTTCGCGCGGGTCGAGCGCGATCCCAATTTGCAGCTCGTCGTCGCCGTCGATGGAGAGGGCGTCGTCGTCGGCTGTCTGCAGCTTGCGGTTCTGCCGGGCATCAGCTCGCAGGGCGGCTCGCGCGGCCTGCTCGAGGACGTTCGCGTCGCAAAGCATTGCCGCAGCCGCGGCATCGGCGAGAAGCTCGTGCAGTGGGCGGTCACGGAGGCGCGCGCGAGAGGTTGCATGCTCGTCGAGCTGCTGACGCATCAGACGCGGGTCGATGCGCAGCGCTTCTATGAACGGCTCGGGTTCGCGCGCAGCCATGTCGGGATGACGATTCGCTTTTGAATCGCATGCAATAAGTTGTGCCATCTACCCGCCAATACCTGCAGCAGCGGATAGTCTGCGATCCGGTTAACAGCCAATAAACTAAGCCGGTCTCCGTGATTTTACGGACCGGAACGAGTCCGGTATGTCGGACGTCTCCCACGGGGCGGCGGGCAACTGGGGATTGGAATGTCGGATTATTCGATCGTGCGGGTCGGCAACGAATACATCGTGCAGGCCGGCGAGAAGCGCATTCTGAAAGTATCGAGCCGGCGCAGGGCAGTTAAGATCATGACTCTGGCGGCAGATTTGCTCGATCAGGAGACGGTCCAGCAGGTCGAGGACGCCCCATCAATCAGCCGTGATGCCCGGATTGTTCCAGACGAGTCCGAACTTTCTTGACGTTTGGGTACCTTTCCACTATTTCCGACCGCGGGAAACCTCTCCCCACCGAGAGGCAGCTATCTGGAAGGGTAGATTATGACTGCAGCGAAGCCCGCTTCGCGGCCTGAAGTGCCGCATTTTTCCTCCGGCCCCTGTGCCAAGCGCCCCGGCTGGAACCCCAACAATCTCAAGGACGCCGCCCTCGGCCGCTCGCATCGCGCGAAAGTCGGCAAGGCCAAGCTCAAGCTCGCGATCGACCTGACGCGCGAGGTGCTTGAGGTGCCCGCCGATTACAAGATCGGCATCGTGCCGGCGTCGGACACCGGCGCGGTCGAGATGGCGCTGTGGTCGCTGCTCGGCGCGCGGCCCGTCACCACGCTTGCCTGGGAATCCTTCGGCGAGGGCTGGGTCAGCGATATCGTCAAGGAATTGAAGCTGAAGGATGTCACCAAGCTCAACGCGGCTTATGGTGAAATCCCCGATCTCTCCAAGGTCGATCCGAAGTCGGATATCGTCTTCACCTGGAACGGCACCACCTCGGGTGTGCGCGTTCCGAACGCTGACTGGATCAGCGCGGATCGCGAAGGCCTGACGATTTGCGACGCGACCTCGGCCGCCTTCGCGCAACCGCTCGATTTCGCCAAGCTCGATGTCGTCACCTTCTCCTGGCAGAAGGCGCTCGGCGGTGAAGCCGCGCACGGGATGCTGATCCTGTCACCGCGCGCGGTGGAACGGCTCGAGACCTACAAGCCGGCCTGGCCGCTGCCGAAGATCTTCCGCCTCACCAAGGGCGGCAAGCTCAACCAGGGCATCTTCGAGGGCGAGACCATCAACACGCCTTCGATGCTTTGCGTCGAGGACTATCTCGATGCGTTGAACTGGGCGAAGTCGATCGGCGGCCTGAAGGCGCTGATCGCCCGCGCCGATGCCAACACCAAGGCGCTCGCCGACTGGAAGGCGAAGACGTCCTGGATCGACTTCCTGGCCAAGGATCCCGCGATCCGTTCCAACACCTCGGTGTGCCTCAAGTTCACCGATCCCGCGATCACCTCGCTTCCATCAGACGCACAGGCCGACTTCTGCAAGAAGCTGGTCGCGCTGGTGGAGAAGGAGAACGCCGGCTTCGACTTCGCGTATTACCGCGATGCGCCGGCGGGTCTGCGGATCTGGTGCGGCGCCACCGTCGACGCCAAGGATGTCGAGCTGCTGACGCAGTGGATCGACTGGGCGTTTGCCGAGACCAAGGCAGCGTTGCCCAAGGCGGCATAAGTTTTCTCTTGTCACCTCTTCCCGTTCTTACGGGGAGAGGTCGGATCGCGCAGCGATCCGGGTGAGGGGCCCTTTCGGCTTGTTCCTCGCTCGTGGCTGCCCTCACCCCAACCCTCTCCCCGCAAGAGCGGGGAGAGGGAGAAGTGATCAGAGACTTCACCAGATCGGTCCAGGAGACCCGCCCGCGGCAGGGCAAAGGAACAATCAAGATGACAAAACCCAAAGTTCTGATTTCCGACGCGCTGTCTCCCGCCGCCGTGCAGATCTTCAAGGATCGCGGCGTCGAGGTCGACTTCCAGCCCAACCTCGGCAAGGACAAGGAAAAGCTCGCCGAGATCATCGGCAATTATGACGGCCTCGCGATCCGCTCGGCCACCAAGGCGACCGCCAAGCTCATCGAGAAGGCGACCAGGCTCAAGGTGATCGGCCGCGCCGGCATCGGCGTCGACAATGTCGAGATCCCGGCCGCGACCGCCAAGGGCATCATCGTGATGAATACGCCGTTCGGCAATTCGATCACGACCGCCGAGCACGCCATCACCCTGATGCTGGCGCTGGCGCGCGAGATCCCGCAGGCCGACGCCTCGACCCAGGCCGGCAAGTGGGAGAAGAACCGCTTCATGGGCGTCGAGATCACCGCCAAGACGCTCGGCGTGATCGGCTGCGGCAATATCGGCACGATCGTCGCCGACCGCGCGCTCGGCCTGCGCATGAAGGTGATCGCGTTCGATCCGTTCCTGTCGCCGGAGCGCGCCAAGGACATCGGCGTCGAGAAGGTCGAGCTAGACGATCTCTTGAAGCGCGCCGATTTCATCACGCTGCACACGCCGCTGACCGAGAAGACCCGCAATGTGATCGATGCGGCCGCGATCGCCAAGATGAAGAAGGGCGTGCGCATCATCAACTGCGCGCGTGGCGGCCTGGTCGACGAGCAGGCGCTGGTCGACGCGCTGAATTCCAAGCATGTCGCGGGCGCCGCCTTCGACGTGTTCGTCGAGGAGCCGGCGACGTCGAACGTGCTGTTCGGCCATCCCAACGTGATCTGCACCCCGCATCTCGGCGCCTCCACCACCGAGGCGCAGGAAAACGTCGCGCTGCAGGTCGCCGAGCAGATGTCGGACTATCTGCTGTCTGGCGCGATCTCGAACGCGGTCAACTTCCCCTCGATCACCGCGGAAGAGGCGCCGAAGCTGAAGCCGTTCATCGAGCTTGCCGAGAAGCTCGGCTCGTTCGCCGGCCAGCTCACCGAGAGCGGCATCCTCAAGACTGAGATCACCTATGAGGGCCACGTCGCCGAGATGAAGATCAAGGCGATCACCTCGGCGGTGCTGTCGGGCCTGCTGCGGCCCATGCTGGGCGAGGTCAACGTGGTCTCGGCGCCGGTCGTCGCCAAGGAGCGCGGCATGGTGGTGGACGAGGTCGTCCGCGCTGCGCAGAGCGACTATGAAAGCCTGATCACGGTCACCGTCACCACCGAACGCCAGGAGCGTTCTGTCTCCGGCACCGTTTACGCCGACGGCAAGCCGCGTCTCGTCGACATCAAGGGCATCCGCGTCGACGCCGAGTTCGGCAAGTCGATGATCTACGTGACCAACGAGGACAAGCCGGGCTTCATCGGCGCGTTCGCGAGCCTCTTGGGTGATGCGAAAATCAATATCGCGACCTTCCATCTCGGCCGCGTCAAGCAAGGCGGCGACGCCATTGCGCTGGTCGAGGTCGACGGCGCGGTGCCGGCGGAGCTGCTCGCCAAGGTACAGACGCTGCCGCAGGTGAAGCAGGCCAAGGCACTGACGTTCTGAGGCACTGACGTTTTAAAGGCGCTGGCGTTTCAAACGCTGTTTGAGCGGTCCTCGTCATCGCCCGGAACGCCCGGCATGACGGAGGGAAGATACCGCTCAAGCAGTCCATATTCCGATCTGCGGAACATGACGCCGTCTCCGGTCCCGGAGGCGGCGTTTGTCGTTCCGGGGCGTCCGGTATTGCTGTTGCGCCTGCCGAAAAATGTGTACGAACGGGCCACGACGCGCCACAATGACCGTCATCTCAGAGGGAGAAAACAATGCGTGAAGCCGTAATCGTTTCCTACGCGCGCACCGGCCTGGCAAAGTCCGGCCGTGGCGGATTCAACATCACCCCGCCGATGTCGCTCGCCGCGCACGCCATCAAGCACGCGGTCGACCGCGCCGGCGTCGACAAGGAATATGTCGAGGATTGCTATCTCGGCAATTGCGCGCATGGCGCGCCGAACATCGGCCGCCAGGCGGCGCTGCTCGCCGGCCTGCCGAAGTCGACCGCGGGCGTCTCCGTGAACCGCTTCTGCTCGTCGGGCCTGCAGACCATCGCGATGGCCGCCAACTCGATCCGTTCCGACGGCTCCGATTGCATCGTCGCCGGCGGCGTCGAGAGCATCTCGATTCCCGGCGGCGGCTCGCCGAAGGAATCGATCGATCCCGAGCTGCTCAAGACCGCGCCCGACATCTTCATGGCGATGATCGATACCGCCGACATCGTGGCCGAGCGCTACAAGCTCAGCCGCGAATACCAGGACGAGTATTCGCTGGAGTCGCAGCGCCGCATGGCCGCCGCGCAGCAGGCCAACAAGTTCAAGGACGAAATCGTCCCGATGAAGACCAAGATGAAGGTGGTCGACAAGGCGACCAAGGCCGAGTCGATCGTCGACTACGTGGTCGATCGCGACGAGTGCAATCGTCCCGAGACCACGCTGGAGGGCCTCGCCAAGCTCGAGCCGGTCAAAGGCCCGGGCAAGTTCATCACCGCCGGCAATGCCAGCCAGCTCTCCGACGGCGCCGCCGCCGTGGTGCTGATGGAAGCCAAGGACGCCGAGAAGCGCGGCCTCAACCCGCTCGGCCGCTTCGTGGCCTGGGCCTCGGCCGGCTGCGAGCCCGACGAGATGGGCATCGGTCCGGTGTTTGCGGTGCCGAAGCTGCTCAAGCGCCACGGCCTGAAGGTCGACGACATCGATCTCTGGGAGCTCAACGAGGCGTTCGCCAGCCAGTGCCTCTATTCGCGCGACCAGCTCGGCATCGATCCCGAGAAGTACAACGTCAATGGCGGTTCGATCGCGATCGGCCATCCCTTCGGCATGACCGGCGCCCGGCTCACCGGCCACCTGCTGCAGGAAGGCCGTCGCCGCAAGGCCAAGTGGGGCGTCGTGACCATGTGCATCGGCGGCGGCCAGGGCGGCGCCGGCCTGTTCGAGATCTACAGCTAAGCGCGATCGACCCTGATCGTGTGCGAACGAGCGGCCCGGCGGCAACGCCGGGCCGCTTTTCATTTGGAGCCGGCTAGCTCGCCGGTGAGGTAAGCGCGCGCTCGTCGAACTCGAGCGAGGCAATCAGTTCGAGCGTCTGCCGGAGATCGGCGGCCTGCCTTGCGCCGAAGGCGGTCTCGAAGCGCTCCTGCGCCTTGAGCCATGCGGCCTGTGATTCCTCGAGCCTGGCTTCGCCGCGCTTGGTGAGCCGCACCAGCCGGCTGCGCCGGTCGTTCTTGTCGACGGTGATGGTCAACAGACCGTCGCGCTCGAGCGGCTTGAGGTTGTGGTTGAGCGCGGTGCGGTCGAGCACCAGGGCTGCGGCAAGCTCGCCCATCGTCGGCGCGCCCGATCGCCTGACATAGACCAGAATCGCCCGTTGCGTGCCGCGCAGGCCGGATGTCGCAAGGACCTGATCGTAAAGCTGCGACACCCGCCGCGTCGCCTTGCGCAACGCCGTGAGATTACACCGGCTGGGTTCCGTTTTCGCCATCGCTGCCTCCGAGGACTTGACAGTTACATGCATATGCACCTAATGGCAATAGATGCATATGCACGTATTTCGGAGGGTGTGATGTCGGAGGTAGAGGCGGAGACCATCGATCTGGTCGTCGAACCTGATGCGCAGCCGCGGTCCGGCGTCGCCACCGCAACCCCGCGCCAGGTGCTTGCGATCGTGTCGGTCGGAATTTGCCTCGCCAATCTCGATTTGTTCATCGTCAATGTCGGGCTGCCAAACATCGCGCAGGAATTTCGCGGCGTCTCGCTTGAGGATTTGTCCTGGATCCTCAATGCCTACGCCATTGCCTACGCGGCGTTGCTGGTGTTCTTCGGCCGGCTCGCCGAACGCCACAGCCGCAATCTCAGCTTCCTGCTCGGCGTCGCGCTGTTCACGGCCGCGTCAGCCGCATGTGCGCTGGCGTCCAGTGTCGAGTTCCTGGTCGTCTCCCGCGTGGCGCAGGCTGCCGGTGCGGCATTGATGACGCCGACCTCGATCGGCCTGCTGCTGGCGTCGTTTCCGCCCGAGCAGCGCGCCGGGGCGGTGCGCACCTGGACGGCGATCGGCGGCCTTGCCGCCGCACTGGGCCCGCTCGCGGGAGGCGTGCTGGTCACCTTCGACTGGCGCTGGATCTTCATCGTCAATGTACCGATCGGCGTCGTCGCGCTGATCGTCGGCTGGCTGAAATTGCCCGAAGTGCCCGGTCACGACGTACCGCGTCCGAGTTCATGGGCGGCGCTGCTGGTGACCTCCGGTATCGGTGCGCTGACATTCGCGATCGTGAAGGCGAACGATTGGGGATGGAGTTCGCGCGGCGTCGTGCTCGGCTTTGCCGTCGCGATCGTCTCGCTCGCAGCCTTCGCGCGGCATTGCCTCAAATCGAAGAATCCCTTTGTCGATCCCGCACTGTTCGCGGTCAGGCCGTTCACCGGCGCGTCGCTGGTGATGGCCCCTTACTCGGCGGCCTTCGGCGCCATGCTGCTGTCCTGCGCCTTGTGGGAGCAGACGGTATGGGGCTGGTCGGCGTTGAAGACCGGCCTTGCGATCGCTCCCGGTCCGCTGATGGTGCCGATCACATCGCTGTTGTTTGCCGGCCGGCTGATTGCGCGGTTTGGCGCCGCGGCCGTCGTCTCCGCCGGAATCCTGCTGTTCGCGGCCGGCCTCGCGATCTGGGCGACGCTGCTTGGGGCCGAACCCAATGCGCCTGCCGTCGTCGCGGGCGTGATGCTGATCGGTATCGGCGTCGGGCTGACCTTTCCGACCCTGATGGGCGTCGGCGCCGGCGCGCTGCCGCCGTCGTCGTTTGCCACCGGCTCCGGCGTCATCAACATGATCCGGCAGGCGGCGCTGGCGATCGGCGTCGCGATCTTTGTCGCGATCCTTGCAACGCCGGTCTCGATGTCGGAGCGGATCGCGGCGTTTCAGCGCGGCTGGTGGATCATGATCGCGATCACCCTGGCCGGCTTTGTGCCCAATTATCTGTTCATCCGGCGCAAGGCAGAGCGCTAAAGTCCGAAAGACATCGCCGCGCCATGCGGCAGCCGCGGCGGCGCCATCGTCGCGCCGCAGGGAAACCTCAATCGAACCAGTCCCTTCCTCGCTGCGTCTCACCACGAGAAACGGCGCGCAGTCGAGCCCGGCGCACCGTTCGTCTCGCGCGCGATGCGGCGTTTTTTTCCGGAGGGATGTCATGTGTAGGATTGCGAATTATCTTGTGACCACCAGCCTGGTGCTGGCGGGTGCGCTGGTTGCCGGGCCGCTGCAAGCGGCCAATCTCGATGCGGCCTCGCAGGTCGATGCCGTGACCGTCTATCCCGATGGCGCGAGCGTCACCCGCGTCATCACGCTGGATCTGCCTGCCGGCGACAACATCCTCATCGCCAGGGATTTCCCGATCGGGCTCGATCCGTCCTCGCTGCGGGTCGAAGGCGAGGGCGGAGCGAAGCTCACGATAGGCGCGATCGACACCAAGCTGCCGGGGCCGCTGCTGCCACAAAATCTCTCCGAGATCGAAAAGCGCATCGAGGCGCTTGACGATCAGCGCGCCGATTTGCAGGGACTGATCAGCGCGGCCGAGGCGCGGCGCAAATTTGCCGAGCGGTTTGCCGAGGCGTCACCCGCGGGCCTCGGCGAAAAGGGCGAGGCGCGTCCGCTCAGCGAGTGGCGCGCGGCGTTCTCGGCGGTGGCCGACGAGGTCGCAACCGCCGACAGCGCGATCCGTGACGCCGAGCGCAAGATCCGCGCGATCGACCGCGACCTTGCGCAGCTCGCAGCCGATCGCACGAGCAAGCCGCCGAGCAAGGTCGAGGTGCGGATCGACGTCGCCTCGCAAGCGGCGACCCAGGTGACCTTGCGGGTCACCTATGCGGTTCCCAACGCCCGCTGGACGGCGCTCTATGACGCCCGGCTCGACACCGGCGCCAAAGACCGCAAGCCCGCGATCGAACTGGTCCGTCGTGCCGAGATCACCCAGTCGACCGGCGAGGACTGGTCGAACGTGGCGCTCGTCGTCTCCACCGTGCGGGTCGCGCGCGGCGGCAATGCGCCCGACCTCCGCTCGCTGATCGTGCAATATCCGCAGCCGCCGCGACCGCTGGCGAAGCTTTCGGGAGAGGCCAGCATGCGGGCGCGCGAGGCGCTGGCACCCGCGCCGGCCGCCGACGCGGTTCAGCAATTCCGCTTTGGTGGGGGACGCATGGACGAACTGGAAGCCACCGCCGAGGTCGGCGCCTTCCAGGCCACCTTCAAGATTCCCGGCCGCGTCAGCGTTGCCGCCAATGAGGGCGCGAAGAGCCTGCGCATCTCGACGGCGACAATCACCCCCGACCTCGCGGTTCGCGCCGTTCCGGTGATCGACCCGACCGCGTTCCTGGAAGCGAGCTTCGTGCAGGCCGACGATTCGCCGTTGCTGCCGGGGCAAATCTCGATCTACCGCGACGGTATCTTTGTCGGCCGCAGCCGGATGGCCACGGCCGCCAAGGACGAGACCGTGCGGCTCGGCTTCGGCGCCGACGACAAGGTCAAGATCGAACGCACGGTGGTGAAGCGCAACGAGGGCTCCGCCGGCCTGATCGTGACCACGTCGAAGACCGACGAGCGCGCCTTCAAGACCACGGTGCGCAACGGCCACGACTTCCCGATCAAGGTCGCGGTCCAGGATCAGCTCCCGGTCAGCGAGAACGACGATATCGTGGTGGAGATGCTGCCGTCGTCGACGCCGGCGACGACGACCAATCTGCGCGACAAGCGCGGCGTGCTGGAATGGGCGTTCGAGGCCAAGGCCGGCGAAGTCCGTGACATCAATTTCGCCTGGCGGATGCGCTGGCCCAAGGACAAGGGCGTCGTGATGGTGCCGGCGGGCTAGAGCCCGTGCCGGGGCTCTAGCGTTGTTGCTTGACGCGTTTTCTTCACACGAACCGGAACCCACTTCGCTTGAAAACGCTTTGAGGACCTGCGTCATCTGCCGATGACAACCCTCCCGATCTCGGGCATCACTTTGCCAAAGGCAACAAAGCCTGAGATCGGGAGGATCCATGAGCTACCAGCACATCGTCGTCGATGATCCGCGTCCGCGCGTCCGCCGCATCACGCTGAACCGCCCCGAGAAGCGCAACGCGCTGAACAACCGCCTGCGCGGCGAGATCTTCGAGGTGCTGGAGCAGGCCGACCGCGATCCCGAAATTTCGATCTCGATCCTGCGCGGCGCCGGACCCTGCTTCTCGGCGGGCTACGATCTCTCCGCCGACAATCGCGTCGACCAGCCCTATCACTCGGCATCCGGGCCCGGCCAATGGTCGCGCCATGTCGTCGAGGGCTGGTTCTCGATCTGGGATCTCGCAAAGCCCGTGATCGCGCAGGTGCACGGCTATTGCCTCGCCGGCGGCACCGAGCTCGCGACCGCTTGCGACGTGGTCTATGTCGCCGACGACGCCCAGATCGGCTATCCGCCGGTGCGGCTGATGAGCCCGCCCGACATGCAGTATCACCCTTGGCTGGTCGGCATGCGGCGCGCCATGGAATTGATGTTGACGGGCGACGCGATGTCCGGCCGCGAGGCCGCCGAATGGGGCTATGCGACCCGATCGTTTCCGCTCGCCGCGCTGGAGACGAAGACGCTGGATTTCGCCGAGCGCGCGGCCAAGGTGCCGATCGAGCTGCAGCAGCTCAACAGCGCAGCGTCCACCGCGCGATGGAAATCATGGGCGCCCGCGCCGCGATGCGGGCCGGCACCGAGATCCAGGCGCTGGCCTTCACGACCGAGGCCAGCAAGGCCTACATGGCGGGCTTCCGCCGCGACGGCGGCAGCGTGAAGGCGCAGCTCGACCAGCGCGACACGACGTTCGGGGATTACCGGACGAAGAAGGAGTGACGATCACGCAAGCCGCACGCTGAGCTGTATCACCGTCACCCTGAGAGCCTGACTGAAAAATGGGTGAGTGATCTCAGTGGGGTGTGATTCCATCGGATTTGCAAAGATTCGAGGGAGAGCACGATGCCCTGGACCAAGATCACTCGGGAGCAATATCGGCGGGACGATCTGCGTTATGCAAGCGATATGACCGATGCGGAGTGGGCGCTGATCAGACGCCTGTTGCCGCGAGCGAACCGGCGCGGCCGGCCGCGTAAGACGGAGCTGCGTCGTGTGATCGAAGCGATCCTCTATATCGTTTCGACCGGCTGCCAGTGGCGGGCGTTGCCGCAGGAGT
>NZ_JAGKJL010000100.1:0-18759 GCF_020329495.1 Bradyrhizobium australafricanum
ACCAGCGGCTGAAGCGCTGATGCACCGTTTTCCACTTGCCGTACCGTTCCGGCAGGTCGCTCCAGTGTGCGCCCGATCGCAAAACCCACAAACATCCGTTGACGAACAGTCGATTGTCCGCAGCCGTACGTCCCGGGTCGCCAGCTTTCCCCGGCAGCAGTGGCGCAATCCTCGCCCATTGCGCCTCCGTCAGCTCATATCGTTTCGCCGCCACCATCTGCTCCGTGTCTCGAATCACGGAACTCTATGAATCAGCGATCAAACCGCTTGGGAATCCTGAATGTCGATCGGTCCTAGCATTTAAATAGGCGCAAAACGCCCAAGCGCGCTTGTCGGCTTCTAGGCATCCAAGCGGTCGTTGCCGACCCGCCAGGAATGCCCTAGATGACCTGAAGCGAATGTTGATCTTCTCGTCGCGGCTCATGGCACGATCGTTGCTCGGCCATCGAGGCTGACGCCTTACATTACCGGTGTCACGGATTGCAATCGATGGGATGACGACATGCTGAGTATCACGAACATCAATCCGCGACACATCATTCATGTCAGCTACGGAGGCAAGAACGAAGACGGCGCCACACTTTCGAAGATTCATCTGATCGATGGTTCAACCCAAACCGTGATCGGCGATTTCCACCGCAACAGCGAAGCACTAGCGCCGATCATCCCGGCTTTTCCTGGGTTTGAGTACCTATATGCTATTGAGAACGAGGTAGGTGAGTATGTTGAGGTTGTTCGCGAGCCGATAATTGGGTGGCGCTGCATTGGGTATTCGGCCCCTTTGCCAATAACTGCGAGTGGCGATGAAAGCCTCGCTAATCCAGGCGCAATCCTGAACCCGAAGGGCAGGATCACCGTCCAGCACAGCGAGGATTACAGCAACGTGGAAGATTGGCTGAAGAACCTAAACGAACGTCGGTTATGCGACTAGCCCGACGGAGGCACTAGCAAATTCGGTGGTAGTCCCGACAGCCATGACGTCTAACCTTCCGAGCGTGGCAAGATATTTTTAATGCCAGAATCGCTTTCAAGCAAGCTCACAGCGACCGAAATTGCGGAAGCTAAAAAGCGTGTCAAGTATCAACACGCAAGCGTTCGGGACGAACACGATGACTGCGTCAGGATTGCCTATCAATGGATGGACGCGCAAATACTAACCAAGAGAATGTTGGGTCGATCATACCCATTGAAAAACATCATTGAAATTTGGGGTGGCAGGCACATTGAAGCGTTCGATGTAGAAGCTGCCGCTGAGTTGCACCCGAAACTCCGAGGCAAATACCCTCACTTCAACATCAGCGCTCGCCTAACTTTCCCCTCCGGTCGGCGGCTTGCCAATATTGCTGAGGCGAGAACACAAGACTACCGACTTACAACACACCACATTGTCGAAACATACGGTCGAATCGAGCAACCATAGGAGGCCGCCTGAAAGCTTCGCCGCGGTAGAGGTCACCCCGCAACCTCGTAGAGCGCTTATGAGATGTACATACATGTGCCATGTAGCAGAACTTTGACTTTGTTTTTTGATCTACGACAATGGTCCCCTATTCGGGCATGTTTATCGGTTCAACGGGATCGTTGGCCGATGACAATCAATCGCCTGCTCGCCGGAAGTACCTATACGGAAAAAGAGCGGAAATCGCTTAATTGGGCTTACCGGCTCACGCTGGAATCGCTTGGGTTGGTCGAGCGAGGAGACCCACTTTGCGAATTTATCGCGCGTAAGGTCATTGAGGTCCGCGCGCGCGGCGTAACGAACGTTTCAGCCATTTCGCGGCTTGCAATCAAAGAGCTGAAGCTTAATTAGGCCGCTTCAGTTGACGCCCGTTCGTCGCATAGTCCCAGTCGATGCCGGTTTCCTTGTACCAGGCCAGGATGGCGTTACAGGTGAGTTTAGTGCCGTTGTCGGAGACGATCAGGCCGGGTTTGCCACGCCGCGCGACAACCGTCGTCAGTTCCCGCGCAACACGCCGGCCCGAGATCGACGTGTCAGGTATGGCGCCCAGACATTCCTTGGTGACATCGTCGACGATATTGAGGATGCGCGCCGGCCCGACCTAGTTCAATAGCGATCGGGACATCCCGCGGCCCTTCCACCTCCAAGAATTGGTAGTCGCACTTCGTGATGAGTGCGCCTAGAGTTAGCTGGGGCGATCTAACTCGTTGGATTGCACACATGGTAGCCGGTTGCATGGTCTTAATTGGTCACCTGGAGAGCGGCGGCCTTCAGAACGTAACGTTTGCGGTTACCATGCCTGCTGCGACCGACGCTATGAGGCTTCGCTCGATTTCGGGGACATCCGTTTTGCACTCGACGCCAGACACGGCGGATTTGCCTTGGCGATTTCCGCACTCAGTGAACGGGCACCTGAGTGATCTCGGCATCGAGGAAGGCGAGATTTGTCCGATCTGTGACGATGATTGGCAGATCTGGCCGCCCAAGCTCCATTAGGCGCCACAAAGTTGGCTTGCAGTTCGGCCTCACTTGCGAACGGTGCACCGGATGAAGGCGATAGGCAGTCCGACACAAGCAGCTCCGTTCACAATCTACGCTGATCGCATGATCGAGATCGGGACCAACACCATCAAAGTTCTACAGATGGCGTCGACTTTGCGGCTCAGGCGCAGCTGCGAAGACCCTTTCTTCGTCTGCCCCAGCTCATGGCCTCACTCAACCGACCCTAACCTCCACCCAAGACTCGTCATTCTCCTAAATCCGCACACTCTAGCAGCCAAGAATGCGGTCAAAGAACCAATCGACGATGACCGCGGCGGTCGGATTCTCCAGTCCTTCGACATCGTTTAGAAGTCGGTGATCGACGAGTTTCAGCAGCGGCCGCACCTCAGCGTCCATCTCAGCGAAGTGGCGCCAATCGTGCCCTTCGACGGCGGGGCGCACGCCGTGACGCACGCCAACGAAACTAGGTTCGGAAGGATCTGAAGCGGGGGTTTGCGTCTGTCTGGCCAGATGCAGAGCGGCATGGTCGTGTTCAACAGGGGGCTCGCTTCCAATCCCGCGGCGCTCTTCGGCGGTAGCAAGACGAGCGGTCTTGCGTGGGAACGCTCGACCGACGGCATCAAGGAATCTCTCGAAACGAAGTACATCGCAGTCTCGCTGTATCGAGCGGATGAACTGCACACAGAGAAGGCGCAGTGGCGCAGTTCACCACGGGAGATGAACAACGGACGTGTAGGAGGAA
This sequence comes from Bradyrhizobium australafricanum, assembly GCF_020329495.1. Taxonomy (NCBI): domain Bacteria; kingdom Pseudomonadati; phylum Pseudomonadota; class Alphaproteobacteria; order Hyphomicrobiales; family Nitrobacteraceae; genus Bradyrhizobium; species Bradyrhizobium australafricanum. Next base: position 3,204 of record NZ_JAGKJL010000100.1, read on the forward strand.
AACATGGGCGCGGTGAAGAACGTTATCGTCGTGGGCGGTGGTATTGGCGGCTTGACAGCCGCCCATGCGCTTCGACGCATCGGCGTGTTTGTGCGAGTCATCGAAATGGGAGATAGGAGCGACCGGATAGGGACTGGCATCACCCTACTCGGGAATGCGCTGCGAGCGCTCGCCGAATTGGAATTGGTGGAAGCGTGTCTGCAAGGCGGTCACGGGTGGGACGTCGTATCGATACGCGACGCCGCCGGAAACCCGCTGCATCAGCAGTTCTCGCCAAGAATTTGGGGCCCGGATCGTCCAGCCGCACTAGGGATCATGCGGCCGCGCCTCGGGCAGATCCTGGAGGAGGCCGCCAGGACGAGCGGCGCCGAGATCGCCTTCAATACGACTGTCACTCGGATTGATCAGGACGCTGAGGGCGTGACGGTGCAGCTCTCGCACGGCGAGACAGATCGCGCAGACTTGTTGATCGCGGCCGATGGCGTTTATTCCAAGACGCGCCAGCAAATCTTCGGCGAAGAGTTCAAGCCGCACTACGCTGGCCAAGGAGTGTGGCGTTACACTGTTTCTCGGACCGAAGCTATGGACGGCTTCATCCTCTATCGCCATCCGACGGGGAGAGTGGTTGGCGCGCTGCCGCTGTCGAAGGAGCTGTGTTACCTATTCTTCCTGGAAACCACGGATGAAAAGCTTCGTGTCGCTCAAGATCAGGTTTGCGATTATGTTCGAAACCTGCTCGCCCCATTTACGGCGCCCGAACTGATCCAAGCGGCCGACTTGGTCGGCGAGGGCAATCATATAAGCTACCGCCCGTTCGACGTATTGATGATGCCCGCACCATGGCACCGCGGCCGCGTCGTATTGTTGGGTGACTCGGTTCACTCGCTGACACCGCAGATGACGTCGGGCGGCGCCATGGCGATCGAGGATGCTCTGGTCCTCGCTCAGGAACTCCATCGCAGCCACGACCTGGAAACCGCGCTCGCGGGGTATTGCGTTCGGCGTGAGGAGAGGGTCAAGCGCATATACGACATCGGATACGCCATTTGTAACGAAGAGCGCAATCCGATGCATAGCCGAGAATATCAGATAGCTCTTCTTCGTGAAGGCTACGCATTTCTGTCTGCGCCTGTCTGAATCGAAAACGGCCACCGAAGTCAATTGGAGAACAACCAAGATTATGAAAAAACGAGCTCCGAGTGGCCGCCGTGTTCCGGGCAAACGTGCTTCTGCCCACTCGCTCCAGAGGCAGCATCTATTTCGGCCGGCAACTGCCGATTAAATGATTCAATATTACAGAGTTTGAGAGGAGGACTGCGCGGCACAGCTCGCGCCGACGACGCCGCGCTTCTGACCTGAAGTGAAGACGCGGCGGGGATTTCGCGCGTCGTGGCCGCCGGTAGTCGTTGTCGACATAGACCCGCTCGATCGCGCAGCCGGCGCGTGTCTCTGTGCGGTCAATAACGTCCCGCTGTCCGACGACGTCAGATAATTTGAGACTGATCAGGCGTTTCGAGAAGGGAGGCTCTGGCTCATCGAGGGGTTAGCAGGCTGTTGAAGAAGCCGGTAGCGAAGTGTTTCGTATCGTGATTCTCTAGGGCCGAGATTTCACCGGGGGGCACGATGCGAGTAAGTGACGAACGGTCCGGCTCGCTTTTCAGCTATGTGGACCTGGAGGCTCGGGTTCGCGTCGACCACCCGCTACGGGTAATCCGGGACTTGGCGAATGCGACGCTGCGCGACCTTTCTGGGGAGTTCGGCAAGTTCTATACAGACTTCGGTCGCCCCTCGATCGCACCGGAGAAGTTGCTTCGGGCGATGCTCCTGCAGGCGTTTTATGGGGTTCGCTCGGAACGGCATCCAATGGAACGGATGGAGTTCGATCTTCTGCTCCGCTGGTTCGTTGGGCTTGGGGTGGACGATACGGTTTGGGACCATTCGACCTTCTCGAAGAACCGCGACCGGCTGCTCGAAGGCGAAATTGCGGCCAAGTTCTCGAACGCGCCTTTGGCGCAGCCAAAGGTCAAGCGCCTGCTATCGAGCGATCACTTCTCGGTGGATGGTACGCTGATTGAAGCCTGGGGCTTCGATCAAGAGCTTCCGGAAGAAGGAAAGGATGGCAGCGACAAAGACGAGGACGGTCCGGGACGCAACGCCGAGCGCAGCTTCCACAAGGAGAAGCGATCCAACGAGACCCATGCGAGCACGACCGATCCTGAGGCGCGGCTCTACAAGAAGGGTGACGGCCAGCCAGCCAAGCTGAGCTATATGGGCCATGCTCTGATGGAGAACCGCAACGGTTTAGCGGTTTTGGGTGGGGTGAGCCAAGCGACGGGCACCGCCGAACGGGAGATTGCGCTTGCCATGATCGACAGGCGGAGGTGCGCGAAGCGGATCACTCTGGGGCGGATAAGGGTATCCCTCCGTTGAGGGCCGCCTTGTTTGACGAACGCGATCGCTGCAGGTCCTAGGGGTAATCCTAGGAGAAGCGCTATGACGATTTCGAGGGCGGAGGTGATCACGTCGGTCGAGCGGCGGCGCCGCTGGTCGCAAGATGAGAAGGAACGGCTTGTTGCAGCGTCGCTGGAGCCCGGCGCCAATGTTTCCGAGGTGGCTCGCGTGGCCGGGCTTCATGTGAGCCAGCTGTTCAGGTGGCGCAAGGAGCTTTGCAGGCACGGCGAAGCGAGCATAGCGCCGTTTGTTCCGGTCGAGATTGGGTCGTCCGCGCCACCGCGGGAGGTGGCCGAAGCGCCGTTGACGACGACGACGCGTCGACGCAAGAGCCACGGCATCATCGAGATTGATCTTGGTACCGGGCACCGCATCCGGGTCGATGGCGACGTTGATGGAGACGCGCTACGTCGTGTTCTCGATGCTTTGGTCCGCCGATGATCCCAGTTCCCACGGGCGCGCGAGTGTGGCTCGCGACAGGCTACACGGACATGCGCCGAGGCTTTCCGTCGTTGGCGCTCCAGGTGCAGGAGGTGCTGCGCAAGGACCCGCTCAGCGGTCATCTGTTCGTCTTCCGCGGTCGCCGAAGCGATCTTGTGAAGGTGATCTGGCACGATGGCCAGGGAGCATGCCTGTTCACCAAGAGACTCGAGAGAGGAAAGTTCGTCTGGCCATCGGTTGCGGGTGAAGCTGTGACGATCTCGCCGGCTCAGATGAGCTACCTGTTGTCCGGAATCGATTGGCGTAACCCTCAAGATACCCATCGGCCGACGCGGGTCGGATAGCCGCTTTTACGATTTGAATCTGCTGCTCGATCTGATTCAATGGCTTCATGACATCGAAGCCGGACGATCTTCCTTCTGACCTCGCGAGCGCCTACCTTGCGCTGCTGGCCGAGCGAGAGACGTTGCAGGCTGAGCGCGATGTCGCTGTCGCGGATGCCGCCAGTGCGCGGGCGGAGCTGTCGGACAACGAAGCGCTGATCGCACATCTTGAGCTGCGGATCGAGAAGCTCAAGCGCGAACTGCACGGGCAGCGATCCGAGCGCTCGGCACGGCTGCTCGAGCAGTTGGAGTTGGAGCTCGAGGAACTCGTAACCACGGCGAGCGAGGATGAGCTTGCCGCTCAGGCGGCGGCGGCGAAGACGCAGAACGTCCGTCCCTTCACGCGTAAGCGGCCGGTGCGCAAGCCTTGGCCAGACGATATCGAACACGAGCGCGTCGTCGTTGAAGCTCCAACGACCTGCGCCTGCTGCGGTGGATCACGGCTGGCGAAGGTCGGCGAGGATGTGACCAAGACGCTGGAGGAGATCCCGCGCCGCTTCAAGGTCATAGAGACGGTACGCGAGAAGTTCACCTGCCGCGATTGCGAGACGATCAGTCAGGCGCCTGCGCCGTTCCATGCCACGCCGCGCGGCTTCATCGGTCCACAATTGCTCGCGACCATCCTGTTCGACAAGTTCGGCATGCATATCCCGCTCAACCGCCAAAGCGCGCGCTTCAAGAGCGAGAGGATCGACCTGTCGTTGTCGACGCTGGCGGACCAGGTCGGCCACGGGACCTTCGCGGTCATGCCGCTCTTCCACCTGATCGAACGCCATGTGCTCGCTGCCGAGCGCCTTCATGGCGATGACACTACCATCCGGATCCTGGCGAAGGGCAAGTGCACGACCGGACGGATCTGGACGTATGTACGGGATGATCGGCCCTTTGCCGGGCCTGCGCCGCCTGCGGCGGTCTATTACGCCTCGGGTGACCGACGAGGCGAGCATCCCCAGAAGCATCTGGCCGCCTTCGCCGGCATCCTGCAAGCCGATTGCTACAACGGCTTCGAGCCGCTGTTCGATCCGCAGAAGAAGACACTACCAATTACGCCGGCGTATTGCTTTGCCCATGCCCGGCGAGGCTTCTTCGAGCTGGCTGACATCGAGAAAAATGCTCGGGAGGGCAAGAAGGGTAAACCGGTCTCCCCGATCGCACTGGAGGCGGTCAAGCGGCTGGACGCGTTGTTCGAGATCGAGCGCGCCATCAACGGCTGTGACGCTGACGACCGGCGCGCCGTCCGCCAGGAACAGAGCAAGCCGCTTCTCGACGACATGCACGCCTGGCTGCTGCGCGAGCGCGAAACCCTCTCGCGCTCGTCCGAGGTCCTGAAGCCGATCAACTACATGCTCAGGCGCTGGGAGGGCTTCGCCCGCTTCCTCGACGACGGCAGGATCTGCTTGACCAACAATTGCGCTGAACGCGCATTGAGAGGCATCGCCTTGGGACGGCGCAACTGGACCTTCGCCGGCAGCCAGCGTGGGGCCAACCGTGCCGCCATCATGCTGACGATGATCACGACGTGTCGTCTCAATGACGTCGATCCAAAGGCCTGGCTTGCCGACGTCCTCACCCGTATCGCCGATCTTCCCACTTCGCGTCTGCACGAACTGCTGCCCTGGGAATGGAAGCTTCTGCGCCAGGCTGCAGAGCCCCCCGATCAGCGGGCCGCCTGATCTTCACCCAACGCCATCATAGCGCTCTCAAGACCCGCGCGCATGCGTCAATCGGGCGGCCCTCGTCGTGTGCGTACGGATAAGGCCTATGATGTCACGCAGTTCGTGCACGAGCTGAGAGATCGATCGGTTACCCCGCATATCGCGATCGATGGACATCTGAGTAAGACCGGCAAACGGCGCAAGACGGCGATCGACGCGCGTACCACGCGTCACAGCGGCTACGATATCAGCCAACGCTGCCGCAAACGCATCGAAGAAGTCTTCGGCTGGATCGTAAGCGTAGCTCTGCGGCCCTTTTGAATGGCGCTTGACGCCTATTTTGTTCGCGTGGCGCGTCGCCGCGGTTTCCATGTGTCGGACAACGCGTTGACGGCGGCTTCGAGCGCCTTCCGATCGACGACGTTGGGATCGAACCGCTCCGGGCCCCAGAGGCGCATATGTTCGTGCTCTGGATGGGTGGGGTCGCCGATGGCTTCGAGGTATTCGGCATAACCCGGCGCACCGCCGACGTCTTCCGGAGGACAACGACCGGCTGCCTCGAGCAGGAGGGCAGGCCCTCTGTCGTGGTGTTGTCGAACCATTTTTCGAGCTTGATCACATGGTCCCAGCTGTCCCCGAAGTCATAGAGATAATGGATCGTCTTGGCGCCGGTCTCGCGAACGACATCGCAAAGCCGCGCTTTGCTGGCATCCATGGGCTGGTGGCCGTAATCGTTGTGGGGATCAGGAATCCCCCAACGGACCTCACCAGCGAAGAACTCGAAGAGGTGGCTATTCGTCCAGCCAAATGCCTCCTGAAGCGCCAGATGCAGCCGATCAAGGCGCAGCGTGAGCGGCACGACAAGGCATCGCATCACCTCCGGCTTCACCTCCTTGAGGGTCACCTTGATCCGGACCGCGGTCGTGTTCAGGCTCATGCTGCCAGCCTCGGATCGTGAGCATGCATCGTGTACGTCGACGCCCAAGGGAGCAGTTCGTCCAGTCGCGCCGCAGGCCAACCATTGACGAGCTTTGCGAGAACGTCAGCGAGCCAGCGCTCGGCATTGACGCCATTGAGCTTACAGGTTTATGCCGCCCGCCGAACTATGCCGAGTCGGGACGTTTTCCCCAGATTTCTCGCTGACCGGCGTTTGGTGGGTTCGGCATAGTTCGTTTCAACAGCGGAGAACAGGAAGATGGAAGTTGAAGAGTACTTGGGCAGCAGCCGGCTGTACCGGCGTCTCAGATGCGGGACGCACGGACAGTTCGTCGAGCGCTACGCCGCTCGTCTCGTCGAGGAGAGGCTCGTTCGGCATGGCGCGTGGCGTTGCCTCAACGTGGTTGGCGGGCTCCTGAGTTGGATCGCGGGCCGTCGCTACAAGCTGGTCGATCTCGATGAGCAGGTCGTTGAGCGGTACCTCCGACATCGAGGCGGGAGGCAGTCTATCCAACCCGGTGACCGGGCCGCGCTCAAGCGATAGTTGTCGGTGCTGCGCGAGGAGGGCGTGATCGCGCCGTTGGTGCTACCGCCTCTCACCCCGCACGAACGGATCTTCAAGGAGTTCGATGCCTACCTGCGATCAGAGCGCGGCTTGGCCCCGAGGTCCATCGTACGCCATCTCCCGGTCATCCGCAGATTCCTACACGAGGTGTGCTCCGGCGGCGCCGCCGCCCTGTGCAAGATCAGCTAAGAGGACGTGATCCGCTACATTGAGCGCCACGCCCAGGATTGGAGCCCGGGAACAGGCAAGGCGATGCGCTGGTCGTTGCGCGCTTTTCTCCGTTACCTCCACCATCGGGGGCTGAACGCGCGCCCGTTGGCGGATTGCGTTCCATCGATGCGGCGATGGAAGCTCGCAACTCTGCCGACCTATCTGCCTGCCGCACAGGTGCGGAAGGCTCTCGACGGTTGCGACCGAGAGACGGTGATGGGACGGCGCGACTACGCCATTCTGTTGTTGCTGGCCAAGCTCGGCCTGCGGGCCGACGAGGTCGCGACGCTCACGCTCGATGATATCGACTGGCGCGCCAGCGAGATACTCGTTCGCGCCAAGGGCCGACAGCGTGCACGGATGCCGATACCGCCAGACGTTGGCGCGGCCATCTTTGCATATCTGCGCAGTGGCCGCCCAAGGTCGTCGTGCCGACGGTTGTTCGTCCGCACACTCGCGCCGCACATCGGGTTTGCTTCCGGATGTGCGATCACCATGATCGCCAAGGCCAGCCCTCGATCGGGTTGGAATCGAAGGTTGCGCACACCGCGGCGCCCATATCTTCCGACACAGTCTCGCTACCGAGCTTCTCCGATCTGGCGCGACCTTGTCGGAGATCGGACAGTTGCTGCGGCACGAGAACCACGACACTACCCGGATTTACGCGAAGGTCGACATCGACGCGCTGAGAACATTGAGCCTGCCCTGGCCGGGAGGCGCGCAATGACCAATCTGCGCTCCGCACTCGATAAGTACCTGAGCATGCGCAAGGGGGGTGGATACAAGTACGAGCACCAGACCCGACGGCTCGCCGACTTCGTCGCCTTCATGGAGAAGCGCAAAGCCAGGATCATCACGACGAAGCTGGCAATGGAATGGGCAACGCTGCCGCCCGATCGTCATGCATCCTGGGCGCTGCGATTGAGCGACGTGCGCGGGTTCGCGCGCCATGTCGCCAACTTCGATCCGAGAACGGAGGTACCGCCCGTCGGCATGCTGCCCGGATGGAAGCGCGCCAAGCCCTATGTCTACAGCGATGCGGAGATCGATGCGTTGCTGACGGCAGCGCTGGCTCTGCCGCCAGCGGGCGGGCTGCGCCGATGGACCTACCATACCCTGTTCGGGCTGATCGCGGTGACGGGCATGCGTATATCCGAGGCGATGGGCCTGGAGCGTGATGACGTCGACCTCGGCGCCGGCGTGCTGACGGTCCGGCTGACCAAGTTCGGCAAGTCGCGGCTCGTGCCATTGCATCCGACGGCGAGAACCGCGCTGCGCGACTACGCCCACCTGCGCGACGCGATGCTCGGATCACGCTGCGGCTCGACCTTCTTCGTTGCCGAACAGGGAGGCCGCTTGCTGCACCAGTACGTTCATCGCGTCTTCTGGCGATTGTCCCGAGAGATCGGGCTGCGGCGCCCAGGTGATCATACCGGGCCACGCGTGCACGACTTCCGTCATCGCTTCGCCATCCGGACGCTGCTCGACTGGTATCGCGAAGGCAAGGACGTCGAGCAACAACTCCCAGTGCTCTCCACTTACCTCGGCCACGCCTGCGTGCGCGATACTTACTGGTATCTCTCGGCCTGCCCCGAGTTGATGGAAGAAGCGGCGCGGCGTCTCGATCGGCGGTGGGAGGTGACGTCATGAAGCCCGCCTGCAATGTCGCCACGTTGATCGAGCGCTTCTTCACCGAGCGCCTCATGCGCCAGCGCAATGTTAGCGCCAACACGATCGCCTCCTACAGGGACACGTTCCGGCTGATGTTCGCACAGGTGCAGCTGCGGAAGCCCCCATCGGCCCTGACGCTCACGGATTTGGACGCAACGTTCATCGGCGCGTTCCTAACCGATCTCGAAGTAAAGCGCGGCGCCAGTGCGAAGACGCGTAACCTGCGTCTGACCGCCATCCGATCCTTCTTCAGGTTCGTGTCCTTCGAGGAGCCGGCACACAGTGCGCTGATCCAGCGCGTGCTCGCCATACCGAGCAAGCGCCACGACGACAAGCGACAGGTGCACTTCCTGACGCGCCCCGAGATCGAGGCGGTTCTCGCGGCGCCCGATCGAACGACGCGGCTTGGCCGCCGCGATCACACCTTGCTGCTGGTCGCGGCCCAGACGGGCTGACGCCTCTCCGAGCTGACTGGCCTTGACCGGGATGCCGTCCACCTCGGGTCTGGCGCACACGTACGATGCGTCGGTAAAGGGCGGAAGGAGCGGACCACTCCGCTGACCACACTCGCTCGGTGTGCGCTCCAGGTATGGCTCAAGGAACCGTTACGGAAAGGAGCAACAGCGTTGTTCCCCAACGTGCACGGGGGCCGGCTCAGTGCCGACAGCGTCCAGTCGCTCCTGGGAAAGCATGTTCGCGTCGCTCACAAGGGTTGCCCGTCTTTGAAGGCCAAGAGCGTGTCACCGCACGTGCTGAGGCACAGCGCTGCGATGGAACTGCTGCAAGCCGGCGTCGACTGCTCCGTGATCGCGCTGTGGCTCGGTCATGAATCGGTCGAGGCGACGCAGACGCCTGCACCTGCACGCCCACCTCGCCCTCAAGGAAGCTGCCCTGGCGAAGCTCAAGCCGTACGGGCGCGGCAAGCGAACCCGCTTCCAGCCGAACGACCGCCTGCTCGCCTTTCTGGAGGCGCTCTGAACGACCAGACTATGCCGAATGGAGTGGGGCTGCCCTGCACGCGATCGACGGTGCCAGCGTGACAACGGCGTGCCATACCAAACCCGTTCGGCACAGTTCGGTGGGCGGCATAAACCTGCAAGCTGAACGGCATCAATCCGGAGGCCTATCTCGCCGACCTGATCGGCAGCGTCAGCGACCACCCAGCCAATCGCATCGACGAGCTTCTTCCCTGGAACTGGCGCGCCCCATCCGACGCCAGACTGGCGGCCTGACCGTGGCTGCGATCACCCGGGTTTACACCCTCCCGCTCGCTGCCGAAATGCTCGGCGAGGACGCCGAACTGCTGTGGGAGGTCTATGGTCTATGTCGACATGGAGCCGGAAGACGGTTGCCTCTGGGTCTACGGGCCCGACGATCAGCAGATCCCCGCCTTCACTGACTTCGGCCTCGAAAGCCTGACCGACTTCATCCGCGAGCACAAAACCAATCGCGGCCGCGGCGAGAAGGGCGGCGAACAAAAGCCCGGGTCATGACCGGGCGCTTACGGTGTAAATGTGTCTTCGCCTCTTCGCCGACTTCTGGCGATAAAGCGGCTCGCCATTGTGCATATTTGGCGACGGTGATCTGGGCCAGAAGCGCTTCCGCCGTCAAAGCTATTGGAGCGTCGGAAACGAGAGACGCGGAAGCCAGCTCCAGCGTCGCCGGCCGCCTCGCAGTTCTCCAGTTCAACGTCGTCCCGGCCTAACTCCGCGAACCGAGGGGCATCAGCAGCTATCGGATTGCGCGTCTCTCCACCATACTGTGTATGTGAAGGGCAGGACTTGGCGGCAATCAAATACCTGAACGTGACCGCTGATGATTTTCACCGAAAAGAAGGACAATGTGTCGTCCTCATAGCCGATGCATATCTCCGACGTCCCGGGGCTCAATATCCAAGGCGATTTCGCGCCGTGGTGATATAAGTACGGTAACAAGCCGCTGACCTGGCATTCACGGTCGTGGTCGTATCCGTCCACTTGTCTTCCGCATACGGCGACACTAATCTCGTTGCACGTTTTGGTTTCGCGTTCGTACACGCCGAGGACATCGCAGCGGCGATAGTAAGCGAACGCGACCGCAGCTGACGCCGCTCGGACATGCTGTTTCATGTCGCCTACCTAATGTGGGAAGGACGAAGGGCGGGACGCGCCGAGTTCGCCCACCATGTCGTCGCTAGCCGGCAACGATCGCCGAGGGTACCCACGACTTGCCCGATTGCTGCGTAGAGCGACTGCCGCTCGCAGCTCGACTTCACCTCGACGATTTCGCGCAAGACGCCCCCGGCCTAGATCCCGAGATCAACATGCTATCCTTGAAACTGGTCTAAGCGGTAGCTGCAATGACCCGTGCTTTGCCCGGGAATGTTGCATCGTTGATAATGGCGCAGTCAACAGAGTTGCCGAACAAACCGTTCCGCCCATAAAAACCGAGCCAAAGTGCTTGTCGCGGAAAATTCGTGTGTTGTTATCACCCTGTTTAAGAGCGCCATGACAGCCTCTTGCGAAACCAAGCCGAAGTCGGCCAAGGCGCAAGAAGCAAGCTGGGATGAAATTATGTCCGAACGATTCATAATTGCCTTTGGCAGTACAAGTGCAAAAGTCTCCTTTGCGTAACCGGGTGGAAATACGTCGGAGCCCAAGCGCTCACGCAAGTAACAACGGAGGAGTTCCTTGCGCGAGCGAAGTGCAAATGGAAGCTGGGCTCCAAACTTGATCAATCTCGAATCGCCAAATGGGCGGATGGGCCAAAGTCCTCGCGTCGCGAGTGGGCGAGCATGACAAAGACTTGCGAGCAGAGTTGTGGATTGAGTTGCACTGATGGGGGCGCTAAAAAGGAAGGATGAACGAGCGGCGTCGAGCCCGCGTTTCGTCAATAGGTCTTCTGCAAGCCCAAGCGCGATATCCAGGTGGGGTGAAGATGGAGACCTGGGTTCATCCTCGTCGCTGGTGAAGCGAGCGCAAAACTCGTCTCCTCCTATGCCGGACCAGACTATTTCGCAGCCATCACCGCGAAACCGATCCCAGAGCGACCCGAACGCCTCAAGGTAATATTCAGAAATTAGTGGCAGGCGTCCTTTCGGGTCGAGATCTAAATCAATCGCCGGCATGTAGGCGCGCATTTCAACTTTGTGATCGCGGCAATTCAGTGCGCTCAAAATGCTCGCTCGGCGGTCAACCTGCTTGGGGCTACTCCCATCGCCCAATAGTATCCCGCCACATGCTAGCGGCTCTATGCTCTCGCCAACAGCAATTGCGACGGAAGCGGAGTCCATTCCTCCGCTCAGCTCCACAGCACTTGCGCAGAAGGCGGTCGGCCGCGAACGAACAACCGCCTGAAGAGTATTAGAAAACTCAAGGACATGATTACTGTCCTCTCGTCCAGAGAGCTCAGGGGCTGATGAAGTTGTCGTCCCATACTCAAATGACGTTCGCGATCTGTCGACGTACAAGGTGGCGCCAGCTGTCAGCAGGTTAACGCCTACGCAGGCTTGCCGCGCAGAGTAGAACGTTCTCATAGATAGATGATGGCTTATGATTTCTGCATCAATCGTTCTCGATTTATCCAAGAGATCCATGAAATCCCAGGAGAGCGTAACCGTACGAGTGCGCTCCTCCACGTGGAAGTAAATTGGGAGGCTGCCAATATGGCCTCCTCGTACACGCAACCGAGGACCCCGGCGAGCGCCCTCGATCACGATAAAATCGAGCGGCCAGTGCATGTATTTCTGGTAGTTCTGACGAAACTGATCCGTAGACGCATGGGCTATTACGACCGAATGAACGCCAGCTTCGACCGCCGCTCCTTGACGCTCACGTATGACGAAGAACCATTGCTCAGAGTTCGTCACTAACGAGCTCTCAAGGCTCTTATGTTGGAATGGCCAGATGTAGCTTTCGCCAAACTGTATCGCACTGCCTCTGGCAAAAGGATCGAAGTTTTCCAAATCGGCTATTTTCAGAGTGGCTTTGAGCATTTGTTCCTGGACTTAATCGTTACCGCCTCTCGTGTGAGAGGCGGTAACGAAGTGACGAATGATCTTAAAGGTAGCCCTGGTTAGCGCTGTCGTTAGGGAAAGGGGCCTTCTCTCCCTCAATAGTGGGAGGTGGCAGCACCGGCAAGGGGAGGTCAGTTGTATCGGGCCGCAATGGTTGCTTAGGCGTGTCTGCAGTTGCGCTCTTCATGTCAATCTCCGGGTGATCGAGCTTCTCGTCTCAAGTGTGGGCTTCAGTAAAAGCCACAGAGAGTGGCGCGGCAACGTGTCGAGCCATAACAGACACTCTCTCATGTGAGAAGGTGGGCGACAACCTACCAATGTCGGCAGTTGGATGACGGTGGGTTGATGTCTAGTAACGACAAACTGCAGCAAAGTTTGCTGAGCCGCATCTTTATGTGAGAATGTGAGATCGTATGGAATTCAGATCGCATGGCCACGTCAACTCTCTTAGTGCAAGCAAAGCCCCACTCCGTGGATCAGCCACATCAGGTCAACGACAGCGTATTGCCGCCGGCTTCCGAAATTCTGCATGCGTACTGGCGATCCGATCGGCCCTTACTTCTCATCGTTGCGGCGGTGGTGCTGATCTCCAGCGCCAGCAGCGTCGCAGGCCCCTATGTATTTTCGTGTCTCATTGATCGTCTTCCGCTCAGCAAAGACATGTCGGTGGTTGCTTGGGGGTTCGCTGGATATGCGGTTTTGGTCGGCGTAGCCTCTGCATTGCAGCGCACGCTGCAGCATCTCTCCTTCATGGCAGCCGAGAACCTGAGCTTTATTGCTGCAACTCGCTTCTTCGATCGCATCCTGAGGAAAACCGCAGCATTGTTTCTCGAGTGCAATCCCCGCTGAGCTACAGAGTGCGGCCGCTCGCGGGCGCAGCGCATTGACCATGTTGGTCCAGCTTGGGATAGTCGTCTTCATCCCTGCTGCAACGCAGCTTCTGCTTACGCTCGTTACCCTCGGCGCGCTCCTCAATATCCAGATCGCTGCAATCGTCGGCTTTTATGGGGCAATCGCGATTGCATTGACATGGATTTCCATACGTCAGGCGCGCGCGTTCCTGGATGCGGCGGTCGAAGCCGGGCAGGAGAATGCTCGGTTCGTCGGCAACGTTATGAACGCGATGGACACGTTGCGCCATTTCGGCAGTCACTGCTGGATGAACGAACGCTTTATGACAAGGGCGCGGGAGGTGCGTGATAACTGGCGAGTTTACGTGTTGCAACGGCTGGTCTTCATCACCGTGCTCGGCTTCGCCGTCGCTCTACAATTTGCGGTCACGCTTCTCCTTCTAATACCTGAATACCACGCCGGCGCGGTCACATCGGCGATATGGTACTATTCAATACGCTTCTACTTCAGCTCAATATGCCCTTTGAGACGGTAGCGAGGGCGATCTCTGACGTGGCGCGGTCGCGCGCCGACCTCATCCCTCTAGGTAAACTGTGGGCGGCACCAGAAGAGCGGCAAGCATCTCATGCTCACGATTTCAAGCCCTCCGCTGGCGAGCTCTCTTTCGAGAGCATTGGTTATGCCTACGACAACGGTCGTGGCGTCACCAACGTTTCGTTTAAGGCCGGGCGCGGCGGGATTACCTTTCTTGTCGGTGAAGCCGGATCGGGGAAGTCCACGATCTTTAAGCTTGCCCTGAAATCGATTGAACCCGACCGCGGCCGAATTCTCGTCGATGGAACCGATATAGCGAGCGTCGATCGCGCGGAATGGTATGCCGCGGTTGCTGTCGTGCCGCAGGACGTGACGTTGCTCAATGAGTCGCTAGCTGACAACATTTTATTGGGACGGCCCCGCGACGAGGTACGCCTTCGCGACGCGTCGAAAGAAGCCGCTATTCTCCCGTTCATCGAGGCGCTACCGGAAGGATTTGAAACAACCGTTGGAGAACGCGGCTTGAAGCTCTCCGGCGGGGAGCGACAGCGCGTTGCTATTGCCCGCGCGCTCTACGGCCAGCCGGAGATCCTTCTTCTCGACGAGGCTAGCTCCGCACTGGACGAACGAATCGAACTGGACATTATGGACCATATACGCACTCTAGCGGGCGATGTGACTGTGCTAGCGATCACTCATCGGAGAGGTGTCATCTCTGCGAGAGACGTCGTGGTCGATCTGACCGACTGCCGCTTGTCAGTGACTTAGACGAAGAGTGACGCAACCGTTTCGTAAGACTCCCAGTGTCCGGCGCTCGGCATGCCCACGAGCATGATCGGCGGCTCGCCGTGCGCGTCACAACCTCTTCATTTTCAGTGCGGAGTGGATGCGATCATTGTCGTAGTGTAGATTTCAGCGACAATCTCGTCGATGGAAGAGAGCGGACCGGAATCGCCGAGGTCAACCTTGAATTAGTCGTAGACACTCTCCTGGTGCCCGGGAGGTGGCGACTTGAGTGACACAAGGAAGGCGCGAGTGGCTTTCGCGTTGTACTCGGCACCGTTGTCGGGGTGGAAGATCGCAGGACGACCCTGCGCAAGGAGCGCATTGCCGCGAGCTGGGGTCGCGCAAGAATTCCTCGATCTGCGCGCTTTGCCCGGTCCGGATTTCTGGTTCATCGTAGCCACCAAGAGCGAAGATGAAGCAGAAATCCGGACCGGGCAAAGCACCGGCAGAACGAGTGCTAAAGGACATTCGGCGTCAGACACGCCGGCAATATTCGGCGGAAGAGAAGATCCGTATTGTGCTGGAAGGGCTGCGGGCCGAGGAAAATATCTCCGAACTGTGCCGGCGCGAGGGCATTGCCTCCTCAATATACTATGGCTGGTCCAAGGAGTTCCTCGAAGCCGGCAAGCGTCGCCTGGCGGGCGACACGGCCGCGTGCGCAACCTCAGGCGAGGTGAAGGATCTGCGTCGTGAGACGACGGCGCTGAAGGAAGTTGTGGCCGACCTCACGCCCGCACAAAGGTGCGAGGGCTCCCAAGTCACTAGCAAAAGGTTGTCGAGAGTCGTCCGTGAAGAAAGCGGATTGACTTGAGAAATAAGCAGAATTGGTCTTGATGTAGTATTCGATTTTGCAGGAAAGCGGGGTATTGGACCTCGCTTTCTTGCGTTTTAGGTTTTGCTTTTGGGTGATTCGTGATTCCCTGACGGCGTCGTCGACATTGGGGAATGCGATGAGCAAGCCGCGGGATGATCGCCAGAAAGACCTGTTGCTTCCGGCGCTTGATCAGATCATCGACATGGGTCATCCGCTGGTGCGGTTGGCAGCGCTGATCGACTGGAACATCCTGAATGAGCGCTT